>CAIPNM010000081.1 GCA_903866395.1 uncultured bacterium | reverse complement strand
TCGATCAGGGTGGGCAGCATCGAGCACAAGCGAGCGTTTGTTTCGTCCGATGATCGGCCACCAGACTTCCTGCACCTGCTTTGATCCCAGCCGCCGCAGCCCTGAGCCCTCGACCGACTCGATCACCGTGACCTGGGCGCCAAAATCGCCAAGAAGCGCAGCTGCAAACGCTGGCGCCGGCGTATCGCAAGCTTCGAAAATTCTCAGATTCAACGACTGATCACCGGCTTTCATGATTGGGGTCCTGTACAGAACGCGAGCAGGTGGCGGGTTTCATCAAGGGTACTGGCCTGGCCTCAGAGCGGCGTGGCAAGCAGCGTTGGAATGAGACCGGTATCGGCCACCACCACGGCCGAGCGGATCCGGGCTACACCCGACTCCACTCGCAGGCCCATCCGATAGCGGCCCACCGAGAAGAGCCTTGTCGCGCCTTCGAGATCGGTCTGAAACGCGCTATAGGGGGCTTCAACCTGCCATAGTCCATCGACCTGACCAAAATGACGCGGCAATCCGATCACGTGCCGGTCCCAGTGCAGGTTGTACTCATTGACATGACGGTACGACTCGATGCGATCGAGCAGCATGTCTCGGTTGTCGCACCAGATCATCACGTTGGGCAGCCCCTGCTCCTCATTTTCCCGGCTGATGACCCGGTAGTCGCAGTCGTCAGTGAAAAGCCCCGCCCAATCTTCGAGCCGATCCTGGTCGAGTGCCATGCCATATTCGGCCAACAGGTCGGACACCGCATTGCGCACGTCCTGTGGAATGGCCGCCGTCACACTCATCGCACGCCTCCTTCCGGCTCCACACCCATCAGCTCCGACCAGTACGACCAGAAGCCGCGGATGGGCGTTTCGGTAACGCGGTGCGCCAGATCGCGAAGCGGTCCGCGCCCCCCCATCTCGACCACACTTGAGCTGCCAGCCGGCGCGCTCGCGCTGGTGCGATGCGCGATCTCGATCGCCTCACCGTCTTCCATGCTGACCAGGCCGGCGGGTCCGACCAGATTGGCGAGAACGAGCCGATGCCGGGTCATCTCGGGCGTGTCGTCCTGATAACCAAACAGCGTCTGGAACACCTCCAGCTGATCGACCCCTTTCGGACGAATGTGCCGGGTACCCAGCGTGTTGTTGATCTGGATGATGATCGAACTGGGGAAGAAAGTGGGCGCAGCGAGATTCATGCCGTCTTCAAATTCGGGAATGTATTGAAGAAGTTTTTGATCCCGTAGCCGCATCCGGTCGAGTTCGACGCCTGCGGTGCCGGCATAGGCTGCGCGCGCCTCATCCTGGGTGTCGGAGGCCGCATACGCGTGATTCATGTTGTGCCGGTGCCGGGCATCCATCTTGACGCCGCCCTTCTGCGTGGCCCGATCCACGCCATAGGTGACGAAGAACTCATGCAGCAGGCTTGCGTGATAGGTATCACGGAGGTTCTCGGCATAGAGCTTCCAGTTGCCGTGAATCAGCTGGCGCGAATAGCCGAGGATACGAATCGGCTTATGCATGAAGCGTCGAATCATGCCGGTGCCGAAATCGCCCAGGAAGTCTTCGATCGATTCACAGGTCTCGGAAAACGTTCCGAACAGCACGCCGTGAAAATTGACCAGACGGAGTTTTTTGGGCGCCACCGACGCCGGGCTGAAATCGGCAGGCATGCCGCCCTCGCCCTTCAGGCCGCGTCGAAACGGAATGCCGGTCAGATCACCGCTGGGGGAATAACACCAGCGGTGATAAATGCAGACATGGTCGGTTGCGTTGCCCTGAACCTTACGGACGATGGTTGCGCCGCGATGCGAGCAGCGATTCACCCAGGCGTGCAGTTCGCCCCCACGGTCGCGGCTCACCACAATTGGCGTATCACCCACCCAGGT
>CAIPNM010000080.1 GCA_903866395.1 uncultured bacterium | reverse complement strand
GCTTTGGCCTGTCGGTAAACGACGGCTTCTTCCTCAGCACCAACGCTGACGCCACGCCGGAGCTGCGGCTCGATGTGCTTGCTTATCTGGACGGCTCGCCCAACGACCCGACGGTGGTCACACCGTTCGCGGGCTCGGGCAAGCTGCTGTTTTTCAATGCGAGCGTCACCGACACCGATCTCGACCCCGACACGGCGGGCTTCCAGCCGAGCGGCCTGCGCGGGCAACTTGGCATCGACATCAAGGGCGATGCGACCAAGCGCCGGCTCACGCTGACCGACCTGCTCTCCGATCCCGTTTCCAAGCTGGCGGTCGACTTCAAGGCCTCGGCCGATCTACGGCTGGGTCTCTCGCTCTCGGCGCTCGGTCTGCCCGCGCTCCAGGCCGATCTGGTCATGGGCTGGGACTGGAGCCTCGCCGACAAGACGGTTCGCTTCCCCGAGATCTCGATCGAAAACCTGCGGCTCGACTTCCGTTCGGCAGTGGCTGATTTCCTGATGCCGATCGCGGAGAAGGTGGCCAATATCGTCTCGCCGTTCCGCGACATCGTCTACGCGCTCACTGAGCCGGTGCCCGGCCTCGAGCTCTTCACCGATGCGCCAAGGAAGCTGCTGGGCCTCGCGCCCGATCCCACGCTGCGCGGCCTCCTTGATGTGATCTATGAGCTGGTGAGAAAGGCCAAGCCCACGCTCAACCTGCCGAAGATGGACTGGTCGTTCCTCGATGCGGTCAAGTTCGCGCTCGACATGCCGGATCAGCTGCGCTCGCTGCTCGCGCTGGGCGCGGGTATGCCGCTGGGCAGCATCTATGGCCTGGGAACGCCTGACGTGCGGTTCGTCTCCACCTTCGCAATGCCCGAGCCCAACAGCAAGGACAACGAAGTCTTCAATGCGATTGCGTCGCTCACCAGTCTCGCCTCCGGCGGCAAGACGCAGAATGTCAATCGGACGGGTCTGCAGTTCATGCCGTATCTGCTCGATATCGGCAACTGGGCGAAGATTTTCTCGGGCGGCAACGCCACGCTCTTCACCTATGAGCTCCCGCTCCTCGATTTCGAGTTCGTGTTCCAGGAGATTCTCGCCACCGTCCCGATTCCATTCCCGCCGCTGTCATGGATTTCGCTCAATGTGGGCGCGGTCGGCCGTGCCCGGGCCTATGTCGATCTGTCCTTCGGAGTCGACACCTTCGGCATCCAGAAAGCGATGCAGACCGGCAACCTCTTCGATGTGGCCGACAGCTTCTATGTGAATGACTGGACGCTACCCACGATTCGCAACGGCAAGCTCGTGGCGGGCACGGGCGGCAAGGAACAGCCCGAGTTCGGTCTCGAAGTTGAAATCGGTCTGCTGGGCGGCGTGGGCATCACCGGCGTGATGTCGGGCGGCATCGGCGGCTCGATCTCGATGAAGGTCGATGCGGATCTGAACGACATCAAGCGCGGCACGATCGTCCGGGACGACAACGGTCAGATCACCAGCGTGAACTACCAGGGCGACGGTCGGATCCGTCTGTCCGAGGTCACGACCATGATGCTCTATCCGGGCGTCATTCCGTTTACCAACATCAGTACCGGCATCCCGGGCGGACCGTTCAACCTGTTCGATCTCACCTTCAAGGGCGGCATCAGCCCCTACATCTGGGTCAATACGTTCGTGACGGGCACGATGGCCTTCAAGCTCTTCACCGTGCCGCTGCCAGCGATCACGCTCGAGGCGCCCACGGTCAAGCCGACGCTGGGCAGCGTGAATAACGGCGTGCTCACGCTCAACGCTGGCTCGCGCGCTGCCGACCGGCTCTGGCTCAACACCGCCGATGGCGGTGAGAGCCTCATTCTGAGCGGCATGGGTAATGGCGTGGTCGATGTCGAGTTCGACAGCTTTGTGACGCGCTACACCGGCATCAAGAAGGTGGTGGTTGACCTGGGCGATGGCAACGACATGTTCGATGCCACCCGCCTCTTCGACAGCACCATCACCTTTGATGTGCGCGGCGGCGACGGCAACGACACCATCCTGCTCGGCACGGGCGGTGGCACGGTGGTCGATCTGAGCGGCAAGAACACGCTTGATGCGAGCCGCAGCCAGGCGCCGGTCACGCTGGTGGGCGGCGCGGGCGACGACACCCTGACGGGTGGCGCAGCCGATGATCTGCTGCTGGGCGGCATGGGTACCAACACCCTCCTCGGCGGCGAAGGGGCCGACTGGATGTATGCGGTGGCGGGCATCAACCGCCTCACGGGTGGCCGCGGGCTGGACCGTTATGTGTTCGTGGGCGCAGTGGGCTCGAACCGGATTCTTGGCGAGGCCGACGAAGAACTCTCCGATCTCGACTTCTCGGGGCGTGTGCCGGCAGCGCTTCTTGCGCTCACCGGGCCTGCGGCGAATCTGCCGACTGTGTCCATTCCCACTGAGTTTGGCGCGCTGCGCCCGGTGGGTGAGACCCGCTTCACTTCCAACCTGCTGTTCTACGGCAAGCCCTTTGGCGGGCCGACCAACCAGGATCTGAGCGTGACGCTTCGGGTGGGCAGCGGCGAGATCGTTGCGCAGTCGGGTGATGGGGTGGAGGTGAGCGGCAGCGAAACCGAGCGCATCTTCACGGGTCGCCTCGATCAGCTCAATGCCTTCTTCACCAAGCCCGGCAAGGTTCGCTACACCTTTGCGGGTGAAGCGAGCGAGGAGCAACTCTCGGTCGAGATCCGCGCCGACGCTGCGCTCAATACGGTTCGAAGCACGATCCGGGTCGGTGCGGCTACGGCCGAGGTGATGGCCTGGACCGATATCGCGCTGTCGTCCGTGCGGCAGGTGGCGGTCTCGGTGGCCTCCACCGACAGCGGTGAGGCAAGCGGCGGCATCTATCTGTCCGAAGACGGTGGCATGAGCTGGACGCTCGCCGCGAACGCGCCCACCGGCGTTAACTACTCATCGGCAGCGATTTCCGAAGACGGCAAGACGATTGTCGCCACTGTCGCAGGTGGTGGCGTGGTGAGCTCGAGCGATGGCGGCAAGACCTGGCAGACCACGCAGACGATTGCCCTCCAGGGCTCACCCTTCCTGGGTGGCTCGGCCACGGTCGAGCTCTATGAAAATCTGGCGGGCAACCGCGTGTCTGATCTCACCTTCTCGAGTAGCGGCTTCTCGCTTGCTGCGACGCGCCTCGCCGAGATGAGCGGTGCGTTCGACTATAGCGGCCGCAGCGACAGCTACGGCGATCGCATCTCGGGCTGGATCACGCCGCCTGAGACCGGCAGCTATCAGCTCTGGATTGCGGGCGATGACACCGCCGAGTTGTGGCTCGATGCCTCGGGCACGGGCGAAGGCGCGCTTGCGAAGATTGCCTCGGTCGAGGGTGCAGTGGGCCGCGGCAACTGGACCCAGACCCCTGGCCAGCGAAGCGCCTCGGTGCTGCTTGAGAAGGGCAAACTCTACCGCTTCGAGGTGCTGCACAAAGAGGGCTTTGGCGGCGACTTCGTGCAGGTGGGTTATTCCAAGGCCGGCAGCACGGCGGTTCAGGTGGTGCCGGGCAGCTGGCTGGTGGCCGGTCAGACGCCTGATGCGCTCACCGTCACGCTGAGTGTGCCGATGGGTGGCATAGGCGAGATCACAGGCGATACGGTCGAGGGCCTCGCGGTCACCGTGGGGGGCACCGCCACCCAGCGCACCTTCACGGGTTCCCTCCCGGCGCTCCACACCTACTTTACGCAGCCCGGCAACATCCGCTTCTCGGGTGAAGCGCGCACCCTCGATGTCAGGGTGGGGGCGGCCACCGACGAGATCGATCCGGTCACGCTCGCACCGATGCTGCCTTCGGGCGCGGTCACGGTGGAAACCTGGACGGGGCTGTCGGGCACCGCATTGTCTGCACTCAAGACCTCGGCGAACTTCCCGAACAACTCGAACTCGGTTCGCGAGATTGCGCTTGCGCCGGTCGATGCAAACGGCAACGGCGGCTTCTCGGTGAACCCGGGTGGCGACAACTATGGTGCGCGGATTCGCGGCTATTTCGCGCCGTCGGACGCTGGCGCAGTGAACCTCTTCCTCACGGGCGACGACTCGGCCGAGCTGTGGGTGGATCTGTCGGGCGACGGCACGGGTGCGCTCACCCGGGTGGCCTCGCTCGATTCCGCGACCGGCGCCAACGAGTGGACCAAGTTCCCGTCGCAGAAGTCGGCTTCGATCAACTTCGAGCGCGGCAAGCTCTATCGCTTCGAGATCCTGCTGAAGGAAGGCTCGGGCGGTGACTTCGTGCGGGTCGGTTATGCGAAGGCGGGCACCACGGCGGTGTCACCGGTGCCCTCGCAGTGGGTACTGCCCGATCTGCCAACGCAGCTCACCGTGTCGCTCACTGCGCCCGCTGGCGGGGTGGTGGTGCTCGGTGGCTCGGATGCTGCGGGTGGCCAGGCCAATTCGCCCTCGAGCGAGGGCCCGCTCAATGTGCTCGATGGGGACGCCTCGAGCAAGTACGTCAACCGCGACAAGCTCGGCACGGGGCTGGTGTTCGCCTATCCGCAGGCGTATGCCGTGGACACCCTGCGTCTGGTAAGCGCAAGCGATGCGCCCGAGCGCGACCCGATGAGCTATGTGCTTTACGGGTCGAATGAGTCCGCCGAATGGGCGGCCGATGACTGGGTCGAGATTGCCTCGGGCAGCACGGGCCTCACCACTGCGCGTCGCGTGGCAGGCGAGCTCGCGATCGAGGCCGATAGCGCGTATCGCTTCTACAAGATCGTGTTCCCGACACTGCGCGATGGGGCACGCGCCTCCGGCATGCAGATCGCCGATGTGATGCTGTTTGGCGAAGGCAGCGCGCTATCGGCCAAGCCCTATGGGTCGGTCTCGGCCAAGGCGGCCGAGGGCATCACG
>CAIPNM010000079.1 GCA_903866395.1 uncultured bacterium | reverse complement strand
TGCGGCACGCCGAGGTAGCCGTGCATCTCGCCGGGTTGGGCGGTGGCGGGCTTGGCGTCTTGGGCCAGGGCTGGTGATGCCAGCGTCACGACAAGAAGGGCAAGCGTGATGACGCGACGGCGCAGGTCGTGGCTCATACCCGCAGGCTAGCGCAGATGAAAAGCGCAGTGTGCGCCAATCTCGCCGCTCCGCTAAGGCGCGCGCAAGGCGGGTGCTCGAAAGACACCGCCCTTATCCGCCTCGCGATGCCAGCGGATCGCCTCGATAGACAGCGGCGGGCAGCCCGGCACCGGCGCGCGCAACGGCCGCCCGTGCAGGCCGCGCAGCTCCGCGATGGCGTTGTCCGAACCGCTGAACTCGCGCGAAACAACGATGCGCCGCTCGTCATCAAGCGTCCAAGCTCCGTGGTCGAACAGTTTGTGCAGCGTCGGCGTCAGCGCGAGACCGTTGTCGACGGTCGACGGGCCGCCTTGGCTGTGCCAGTGGACGTGCGCCGCTTCGAGGCAGAAGAGCGTACGGCCGATCAGGGCTTGGAACCCGGTGACGGCGCAACGGTGGTCGTAGGCAGCCAGTACGTCGTTGCGGAAGGAGGCGCTGCGCGGGCGACGTTGGACCAGCTCGGTGCGCATGGTGGACTCGAGCTGTGGCGACTCGGCCACGAGATCGTACGACGGCGCGAGATCCCGCATGGGGGCGAGGTCTTGCAGACCGATGGCCTCTCGCGGGTCGGCGTGCAGTAACGGCTCGAAGTGCTCGTCGCGGAGCAGAGGTCCGTTAACAAGCTAGTTCTCCAAACAAGACAGTCACACCAACGCTCTTAACGCCTTGGATATCTACGAGGCGAATAAAACTCTACCTAGTCAACCTGTATCCACTCACTCGAATCAAAGCCCAAGCCGTTATCTAAATCGTATGGACCACAGGGATTCTCAGGCGACCCACCGCAACCAATACAAACCTCAAACTCAAGCTCTACGCACCCGTCCGAGGAAAACAAACTCCTTCGAGCCACAGTATAGTCAGAGGGTCCTTCAGGCGAAGATTGAGCGTAGGCCTCACATAGCAAAGATATCTCCTTGGAGGTAAGTGGCAGATCAGGTTTCTCGATATCATCCTCGCCGTCGGTAATTTCATCGGCTAGCGCTTCAAGCTTCGCATACCTTTTTGCCGGCAGCACGTCTTTGATTAGATAGAGGTAATCCGCATAGGGATAACTGGAGCCTGAATCAGACAAATCCATCTTGTGGCAATAAAAAGAATGGTGCCAGCCATCCTCTTCACTGTTCAGCAAGTCCACCCCCAACAAGCGACCAAGTGTAATAGCGGCAATGCCGGCATATCGGTGATCGCCAGACTCGAAGTCCTTTGCCACATGATCGATCCGCTGCTGTTCGCCAGCAATTGCAGAAATCTCCTGAATCAGCAGCTCTTCAGTAGAAGGGTACTGAGCATCCAAGTCGGTCATAGCTGACAAGCCTCAAGGGGCTGCACTCTAGGGAGGGGCTAGGTTCTGCTATTAATTACATCAGCTAGCTACCACATCTGTCAACAGAGAAACCCGGCCGATCCAGGTAGCAAGCGAGCATCAAACGAGTACGCTGAACTGAGCCCAAATCGCCGTAAGCCTTGATCTAGCAATCAGGAAACAACCATCAACTTCCAAAAAACCTGATGGGGGCCTCGCCAAGGGCCGGGTCGATTATGATCTGCTAGGTTCGAGCGAGATAGAGCAGAAAAACCACACGAGTGCCTATAGCAATGGTCCGGTCCTACGAAGAAACCCTTACTTACGCAGCCGCGGTCACAATACTCGATCAGGCGAGTGCAGCACGCTTGGTCCTTGACGTAAATTATTATTCATTTTGGAGAGGCCAGACCC
>CAIPNM010000078.1 GCA_903866395.1 uncultured bacterium | reverse complement strand
CGCCCAAAGCACCTGGACCCAACCCGCCGAGGGTCTCTACCGCCGGCTGGGCGAGATCGAGCTTGAGCATCGCGCCTCGCTCAGCTTTTGCATGGGCTTTCCAGCGGCTGACTTCCCGGAGTGCTCGCCGGTGTTGTGGGCGCACGCCGATACGCCAGCTGCTGCACGCGCTGCGGCCGACGCGTTCTTTGCCGAGGCGGGTCCGCCCGAGCAGTGGCGCACCGACGTGCTGAACGCGTCCGACTGCGTAGCGCGCGCGCTCGCTCTCGCAGCGCAGGCCAACGCCCCGGTCGTGATCGCTGATACCGAAGACAATCCGGGCGCAGGGGGCGACAGCAACACCACGGGACTGCTGCATGCCTTCATCAACCAGGGCGCAGGCCGGGCGTTTCCCGGGCAGGTGGCCTTTGGGCTTCTCTTTGATCCCGAGACCGCGCTCGCCGCACACGAGGCCGGCACCGGCGCATTCATCGAGCGCGCAATCGGGCGGTCCGTACCAATCTATTCCGGGATGAGCCCGCCACCCCTTGCAGGACGCTTCAAGGTCCGGCGGCTGAGCGATGGACGGACCACGCTCAAGGGCCCGATGATGACAGGCGCCCCCGTCAACCTGGGGCCAAGCGCCTGCCTGGAGATCGATGGCGTGCTGATCGCAGTCGTAAGCGGCAAGACGCAGCTGCTCGATCGGGTCCTGCTCGGCATGGTCGGAATCGATGCTGAAGCGATGCGGATCATCGGTGTGAAGAGCTCCAACCATTTCCGAGCCGACTTCACGCCCATTGCGAGCCATGTGCTGATCTGTAAATCCGGCGCCCCCATGGCTGCAGACCCGGCTGATCTCGCCTGGCGACACCTGTCGCCGCTCACCCGAACCCGTCCCTGAGCGGGCCTGCGCCCGCGCCGTCATCAGGAGTAGTCATGCCCGCGAGCCCAACCGACCCGTGCCAATTCACCGCTTCCGAACTGCTTACCGCCTACGCCAGCGGACAGATGTCTCCGGTCGCGGTCACGCAGGCGGTCCTTGCCCGCATCGAGCGGCTCAATCCCTCACTCAACGCCTTCGTGCTGGTCGCCCCCGAGCAGGCACTAGCGAGCGCCCGCGACAGCGAACGGGCCTGGCAGCAGCATCGCCAACGAGGCACACCGGTGGGCGCGCTGGAAGGCGTTCCGGCCACGATCAAGGACCTGATCCTCACGCGAGGCTGGCCCACGCTGCGCGGTAGCCACACCGTGGTCGCTGAACAGCCCTGGGATATCGACGCGCCCGTTACTGCGCGCCTGCGCGAAGCCGGTGCGGTGCTGCTTGGCAAGACCAGTACACCCGAATACGGCTGCAAGGGCGAGACCAACTCGCCGCGAAGCGGCCTCACGCGTAACCCCTGGCATCTGGACCGCACGCCGGGCGGCTCCTCGGGCGGCGCCGCCGCCGCGGTGGCCGCCGGTCTGGGGCCAGTTGCGGTCGGAACCGATGGCGCGGGCAGCGTTCGCATTCCCGCTGCCTTCTGCGGCAATGTGGGGCTCAAGCCCAGCTTCGGTCGCGTGCCCGCCTATCCGCTCTCGCCCTTTGGCACGGTGGCGCATCTGGGGCCACACACGATGTCGGTGCGCGATGCAGCGCTCATGCTGAACGTGATATCGCGGCCCGATACACGCGACTGGACATCCCTCCCGCCCGATTCGCGCGATTACACCGTCGGGCTCGACGACGGTATTCGCGGGCTGCGCATGGCCTATTCGCCCACCCTGGGCTATGCGCGCACGCTCCACCCCGAAGTGGCGGCCGCTGTCGATCGCGGCGTGCAGCGGATACAGGAACTCGGCGCACAGATCGAGGCGGTCGACCCCGGGTTCGATGACCCGCTTCACATCAGCACCGGACTCTGGTTTGCGGGCGCGGCCTCGATCTGGCGATCGCTGAGCGACGCGCAGCGCGCAGTCACCGACCCCGACTTCGCCGCGCAGGCGCAGATCGGGCAAACCATCGACCTCGCCCGCGTCCATGACCTCACCATGCAGCGCGGTGCGCTGGG
>CAIPNM010000077.1 GCA_903866395.1 uncultured bacterium | reverse complement strand
GTGCTGTGGCGGAGGTGGCGGCCAAGCGCATGAGCGAAACGGGTTCGGGCGCACGCGAACCGAGTTAGTTGTGCAAACCGAGCCTTCGCCAGCGTCTCACGCTTGGCGTCTGCGGCACCAGCCGTTTGGCGGGCAGCTGATATCGGCGGCGTGCGCGGCAGAGGGGCGTGTTTGCGAACTCTTGTTCGCGAGCGGGCGGTCGCTGGGCCCTCAGGCACCGGTTCGAGGTGGCGTCCCGGTCCTGTTTCCTCAGTTCAATGAGCTGGGGCCCTTGCCCAAACACGGCCTGGTTCGAACGGCGCTCTGGCGCGAAGAAGCCCCTCATGCCGATACTGCGGCGGGCGCGGGTTTCTGCTATCTGCTGGATGTGGATCAGACCTTCGATCAGCGCTGGCCGCACGCTGCGCGCCTCACACTTCACGGGCACCTCGACCGACACTCCCTCGAGCTGATGCTCTTGGTTGAGAACGTCGGTTGCAGCGTGTTTGACTGGACGGGCGGCCTGCATCCCTATTTCTCGGTGGCGGACTGTCTGACGGCCACGCTGTCCGGTCTGGAGGGATACGGACTCTCTGATCGTTACGATGCAGATGTCTTGCGCGAGCAGTCCACCCCGCTCTCGTGGACCGGCGTGGCGTTCGAGCGGCTTTATGCCGAGGCGCCGCCGCTCACGCTGAATGCCGGCGACCATCGTTTGCGGTTGTCGTGCTCGGGCTTTGACCAGTGGATGATCTGGAACCCGGGGCGTGAACTCAGCCGCTCGATTGGCGATCTTGGGCCCGAGGACTGGCGCCGGTTTGTGTGTGTCGAACCCGTGGTGGTCGCGCGTCCCAGCCGGCTCGCGCCGCGGGAGGTGTTCCGCGGTCGTTTTCGAATCGAACTCCTGGCGAACTGACCCGCCTCCCGTCTCGTTGTGGGGCGTGGTGATCGGGTAAGTTCGCCAATCAAGTGCAGGCTCGCGCTCAGCTCGCGGGCGGCGGGGCCGGCTTCGTATCGTCCGACCATAGTTTGCCGGCGGTGGCCCAGTCGTGACGTTCGACGTCATTAAAGATGATGTCAACGCTACCCGGCGAGACGCCGAGTGTCTTCACGCAGGCTTCGGTGAGCGCTTGCGCAAGCTCCCGTTTCTGTTCAATCGTACGACCGGCAAAGAGGTCGACTCGCAGGGCGGGCATGGCATGTCTCCGTGGGATCAAAAGCCTCAGCATGCCGTGAGAAAGCCAGGCTGCGCTACCATCGTGCGTTTCAATTTGCGACTCTCTTGCGTACGATCCGATGAATGACGCTTTCACCCTGATCGTTGGTGCCGGCCCCGTAGGGCTGGTGCTCGCCTGGCGGCTCGTCCGCGCCGGTCATGCGGTTCGTGTTTTCGAGCGCGAGCCCCGGCTTGAGCCGATGCTGCGCAGCTCAACCTTTCATCCTCCCACGCTGGATCTGCTCGATGAAGACGGAATCGGCGCGGCGCTTCATGCGGCTGGACGTAAGACGCCCACCTGGCAGATCAGGCTGCATGAAACCGGTGAGCGCGCTGAATTTGACCTTGCGACCATCGCTGACGCTACCGCTCATCCCTGGCGGCTGCAGTGCGATCAGTCGGTGCTGGTAAATACCCTGGAGGCCTGGCTGCATCGCCATGCGCCAGGCTCGGTCGTTCGAGGCGCGCCGGTGGAAAGTATCGGCCAGGATAACGAGCGGGTCTCGCTCCACTGGCGTGATGCACAGGGCGCTCTCCACCTCGAGCACGGCGCATTCCTCGCCGGTTGCGATGGTTCGCGGAGCGTGGTGCGCGAGGCGATCGGTGCGGAGTTCGCCGGCACCGTGTATCCAGAGACTACCGTGCTGGTCACAACCACCTTTCCGTTCGAGGCGCACCTGCCCGGGTTGTCGGGTATCAACTATGTCTGGGCGCCCGACGGCACCTACAGCCTTTTGCGACTGGCCGACGTCTGGCGGGTGAGCCTCCATCCTCATGATGATGAGTCGGCGGAAGCGCTTATGCAGCCAGAGCGAATCGCCGAACGCTTGGCCCACATCACGCCGGCTGCGGGTAAAGCGCCCATCGGCGAGGTACGGCCGTATCGTGTCCATCAGCGGCTCGCCTCGCACTGGGTACAAGGCCGTATCGCGATCGCAGGCGATGCCGCGCACCTTAACCATCCCAAAGGGGGGATGGGGATGAACGGTGGCATTCACGATGTGTTCGAACTCGCTGAGTCGCTTCTCGAAGTCGCCGCGGGTGCGAGTCCCGACCGCATGTTGACCCGCTATCAGGCGCGCAGGCTGCCGGTCATGAGGGATGACATCATCGGTCAGGCCGACGGCAACCGCGCCCGCATGTGGGAGTCCTCGCTGGAAGGCCGTCGTCGCATGCTGGCGGATCTACAGGCAGTCGCAGTCGATCCTGCCCGGGCACGCGCTCATCTGCTTCGCACGTCCATGATTGACGGCCTGCGTCGCTCCAAGTCGCTGGGCTGAACGGCGCGCGGCTGAACCGGGCTCGGCCGAATACCGCCCCGGTGAACGGCTCTCTGGTGAATGCCGCCCAGCCGCGCGGCGCCCGAACCCGATCCCTTACCGGTAGTTGGCGAGCATCTGGGCTGCTCAGAACCTGGCGCGAAAGCGCGCTCCCCAGTCTTTTCCCGCGATCACATCAAGAAGGGAGACTGAGTGGGCGGGCGTGCCCTGCGCTAGCCGAACAGCATTCCAGGCGAGCGCCAGCATGCAGGAGAAAACGGGTGCGCCGCGCCATTGAGGGTACTCGAGCAATGTGGCAAGCGACGGCATGCCTGTGCCTAGCGCAACGATCGCCTGCGCACGGTCGGTGGTGAGGGATTGCAGCGCCACTTGGGTGGCATCGGAACGGATGGCATAGATGGGATGAAACGCTGCGGCATCCGAGCCCACGCGGATGACCTCAACCACCTCGAGCCCGCGGGCCTGCCAGTACTTGATGCTTTCCCCAGTGAGGCTGTCGGAGTAGGGCGACAGGAGCGCGATCCTGCGCGCTGACAGCGCCTCGCAGGCCGCGACGACCGAGCGCCCCGCGCTGGTCACAGGACATCCGAACCGGGTTGATAGGGCGTTGAAGAGATGGTCTTCGCGCTCGGGGCCGATGAGGTATGACGATCCCGTACAGGCGGCAGCCATTGCGGCGATCGGCGCATTGGCAAACTGGGCGATGGTGTCGTCTAGCCGCTCGAAGTATTCAATCAGCCGGCTTTCCAGCGTGGGGCATGCGCTTGTCATGCGCGCAACCAGCGCTGCGACTCCGCGCGGCATCAATGCTGCGAACTCGATCTCTGCGGTGGTGTTGGCTTGTGGCGTGAGTAGACCAATCAGGCCGTTCGGCGCGTACTGCACGCTCATGATGATTCCTCAGGAGAACGTAACGGCTGGGCCAATACGCAGGCAATGGCCGCCTCCAGGGCGGCGACCTGCACCTCGAGGGAGAGTGCCGGGGTTTGCGCACTGAAGGTGCGCGGGGCATCGTCACGGTCGGCGCTACGCTCGCGCTCGTTTCGACGTTGCTCGGGGAGAATGGGCAGATGGATGAAACCGCCACGGACGGGCCCGTGGCCGAGTCGATGCATCAGACCGTAAAAGAGGTCATTACAGACAAAGGTGCCGGCGCTGTTTGAAAGGGAAACCGGATGGCCATCGCTCTGCAGCGAACGCAGCATTGCCCGAAGCGGCAGCCCGCTGGGATAGGCGTAGGGGCCCGTTGCGTCCACCGGTTCATCAATCGGCTGACGACCGGCGTTGTCGGCGATCCGCGCATCGCGCAAATTGAGTGCAACGCGCTCAACTGTGATATCAGCCCGCCCCTCCGCCTGGCCAAGACCAATCACCAGATCAGGGGCGAGCGTGTCGATGAGGCGATTGGTCTCTTCAATGCAGCGACCGAAGCAACAAGGCACCTGAGCGGCGATGACCTTAAACGGGCGATCAGCGCCGCCGGCTGCAATCAGTCGGCCATCGAGGGCACGCGCGACCTCCCAGGAGACGTTGAGCACATGCCCGTCAAACGGTTCAAAACCGGTGACCAGCACTCGGCCTACAGATGTGCGAGCCGGAGGATTCTGCAAGCTGGGCTTTGGGGCCATCCTTTTGTCCTGATCACTGAGGCATCTTCATAGAAACCGCAGAAGAGTTCGATGAGGAGCGTTAGCACGAACGGTGCGCGCACGGGCGCCCTCGCCAGAACCGCTTTAGCCAGCGGGTTCACCCGCGCACCGGTCAGCTGGATCGCCGACGCCTGAGCGAGCGCGCGGACCTGCGCGCGCGGTCAGTCGGCGGGTGCGAACCGCGACTTCCAGAGCCCCCAGGGGCGATCGATCACCGCGCGGTTGGTGGCTTCCGACAGGGCGGCTTCGTCATCGTCCAGATAAGTGACTTCTCCGCCAAGCGCCATGGTGCGGCTCTGAAGTTCGGCATTGTTCTGGGTGTAGACCGCGCGAAACACAGCGACCGGGATCGTCTGGCCGACGCTGCAGAAGCCGTGGCCGCGCATCAGGACTACGGTATCGCCGGCCAGGACGTCGGCGAGCGCCGCACCCTGCTCGACGTTCCGGATCAGCATGTCGGTGGCGCCGAAGCGTTCACGGATTTCAAAGACCGACACCCCGTTTCGCAGAAAGCTGCCCATATGGCAGATCGGACGCAGTCGCGACGACGAACTTGAAAACGGCACCACCGATGGCGCATGGCTGTGCACCACGGCGTTGACATCGGGGCGCTTGCGGAGAATCTCGCCGTGAATGAAGCGTTCGAGGTAGGGCTTGCGCGAGTCACCTGCCACAGGCGTGCCGTCGAGCTCAAACTCCATGATGTCATCGCGCGTGACCAGTTCGGGCGCAAGCGAGCGCGACAGCAGGAAGCGGTCTGGCCGGTCAGGGTGACGAACGCTGATGTGGCCGAAGCCATCAACAATACCGAGGCCCGCCAGGATGCGATTGGCGGCGACCAGGTCGTCAAGCAGGGTAGTAAGGCTGGTGCTCATGGGCGAAGATCTCAGCGACTGGATTCGTTGTACCAGGTGGGGTCATAGTAGGCGGCAAGCCCCTGCATTTTCTTAGCGGGTTTGCCGAATTTCTCCCGCAGTTCAATCACGGTGCGGGTGCCAGCTTCGCTGATTTTTGCATCGCGGGTAAAGCCAGTTTTGGGATTTAGCAGCACGTCGTACGAGGTGGCCGCGCTTTGCGGGGTGGCGCCCTTTACCTTTCCAACAAACAGATCAATCGCTGGCTGTTTGTTGGCGGGGTCATAGAGCCAGTTCAGCGCCTCGCGATAGCCGCGAATGAAACCTACCAGGTCGCGTGCATTTTGCTTGGCCCAGGTTTTTCGAACGCCGGCTACCAGCCCCTGGTAGTCGCCAAGCGCGGTGTCGGCATCGGCCAGCACGTTGAAGCCCTGGGTTTTGGCCATGACCTCGAACGGTGAAATCAGCATGGTGGCGGCATGATCTTTCTTGAGCAGCGACTGATATCGCTGAAGCACGCCGCCGGCTGCGACCGTGGTGTAGTCGCGGTCGAGCATCAGACCGTTGCGGGCCAGGATTTCCAGCAACACGAAGGCATAGCCGGTCGTGAGCGCGTCGACCGATAGCTGCTTGCCTTTTAACTCAGCGAGGCTACGTATCTCGGGTACGCTGGTGAGGCGCAGAAAGCCGTTGTCAGCGCCCATTACCGCGATCAGCTCGCTGGCATCCGCATCGATACCTCCCTGGCCTTCACGATAGGCGATCAGGTTGTCGATGGCGGTCATCGCGATGTCGAACTTGCCTTCGATCATGCCGGTGAGCTGAAAGCGCGAGTTGGGCGTGTCGACGGTGTTCACCTTCACGCCATGGCGGGCAAAAATTCCCTTTTCCTGCGCGACCCAGATGGGCCAGTTGAAGCCGCCTGGAAATACGATCACGCTGAGTTCGCGCGGGCTGCTTTGAGCCGCCGCGGTCGACGTGGCAAGCAGGGAGACTGTGGTGATCGCTGCACATCCGAGAGCGGCCAACTTATTGAAGACGCGGCGGGATAAGGTCACGGGAATCTCCTCAAATATTATTCATAAGACCCAAGTCTGCTTGGCACGGGAGGGCGCTAGCAGTTGGGAGCCTGAGTCGCTTATTCTGCACGAAGCGGGATACCCAAGGGGATACCCTGGTCCATCCCGTTCAAGACCTGGGTAGGTTTGGGGAATTGGGCACGATCAAGCCTGGGCCGCTTGATGATCGTAAAAACGTCTCGTGTTGACCCTGCGTTTGAGGGTAGACTCCCGCGCGGTTCAGGTTGCGCTCACCTCTTGCCATTCATGAATTTCGGTCTCGCTCACCATCGCCAATTGAACGGTTCAGTCCCCGACAGTGAGCAGGGAGGAATCGAGCTCGGCCTCTTTCTTATGCCTGCCAGCCTGCCGGGTCGGCCGCTCGCTGATGCGCTCGACTGGAACCATGACGTGCTGTGCGCAGCCGATCGTCTGGGGTATTCAGAAGCCTGGATAGGGCAGCACTTCACCACGCCCTGGGAGCCTATCGCGTCGCCTCAGCAGGTGATCGCTCGGGCGCTCGGCCACACTTCGCAGATCCGCCTCGGCACCGGCGTGGAGGTGCTCTACAACTCGCATCCGGTCAGGCTGGCGCTCGAACTCGCGCAATTAGACCATCTTGCGCGCGGCCGCCTGATGTTCGGGTTCGGATCAGGGGGCACCGGGACCGATTTTCAGCTGTACGGCGTCGATCCGCGAGCCGATCAGCACACCGCCATGGCGCGCGAGGCGCTCGCCATCATTCTTGATTGCTGGAAGCCTGGCGGGCCCGATCGGTTCGACGGCCAGTTCTGGCAGGTGCATCGGCCAGCCTATGACGACCGCTACATCTGGCACATTGAGCCCTATGGCGATCCCCGGCCGCGCATTGCATTGGCCGGGTTCATGCCGCGCTCGGCGTCGATGCGGCTGGCGGGTGAGCACGGCTACATTCCGCTGTCCTTTCATGTCGCGCCCGAGCATATGTCGCTCCACTGGGAGGGCATCTGCGAGGGGGCCGCACAGTCCGGGCGCACACCGGCACGCGCGCGCTGGCGGCATATTCGTGACATCTACGTCGCCGAATCGGCATCCGACGCGCGGCGCGCAGCCCGTGATGGCTGCATGGGGCAGTTCTGGGACCGCCACTTCATGAAAACGATCGGGCGCTCGGGGTCCCTGGATCTCTTCAAGCGGCCGGCCGCACCAACCGATGCCACAGGCGACGCCGCCTCGATGATCGAGCATCGGTCCTGGTATGTTGGGACGCCTGATCAGGTGGTTGACCTCATTCTTGAGCACCATGAGATCACGGGCGGTTTCGGTACCCTCCTGCAATTGGGCTACGACTACGCCGATCCGGGGTGGCGCGAGGGCTGGATGCGCTCCATGACGCTGCTCGCAACCGAGGTGATGCCTGCGGTCAACCGTCGCCTCGCCGCTGCGCGCCCTGAAATAGCGGAGATCAATTGATGGGGCGGGCGGTAATCGCTTTCGGGTGGCGCGCATGCTGCTGATTCAGCAACTGATCAACGGCCTGATGCTGGGCGGCATTCTGGCCTTCGTTGCCGTGGCCTTCACGCTCACGATCGGCATGCTTAATTTTCTCAACTTCACCATTCCGGCGCTCTTCATGGTGGCGGCAATGCTGGGTTGGGCGCTTCTCACGCCGGGTGCCCACCCCCTCGCGCTGGGCCTGCACTGGCTGCCTGCACTCGCGCTCGGTGTGCTGGCGGCGGTGCTGGCGTCGCTCCTCATCGAGCGCTTCACCTATCGCTACATGAAAACCCGTTACGGCGATGCCACCGAGCACGCGTTGCCACTGGTCAGTTCGTTGGGTTTTCTCATCGTCTTCGAGCACCTTGCGATGAGCCTCTGGGGAGGCGACCCCCAACGATTCGAGCTGCCCTTTCGTAACACCGATCTGACGATCGCGGGGTTTGTCATTGGGCTGCCGCAACTCTTTGCGCTGTTTCTCGCCATTACCCTGGTGGCGGCCCTTCAGACGCTGCTCTCGCGCACCCGCATCGGGCGGGCGTTGCGCGCGATCGCAGAGAACCCAGATGCGGCCACACTGATGGGCGTCGAGGTTCAACGCCTGGTACCGCTGGTGTTCGTGATCACCGGCGTCTTGTCGGCACTTGCGGGCATTCTGTATGCGGTGAGTTACGGAACCGTCACACCGTTTATGGGCGACGCCATTGCGACCGATGCCATCGCGGGGATGGTGCTGGGTGGGCTGGGCAATGTTTGGGGTGCGATCGCAGGCGGTCTTCTGGTGGGCCTGGTGAAGGTGCTCGCCATCAGCTTTTTCGGCGCCGAAATCGAGAAGATTCCGGTCTGGGGGCTGCTGCTTGTCATCCTGGTGTTCAGGCCGTCGGGTCTGTTCGGCGCGTCGCGCATCGGCAAAGGCAAATTCTGATGAGCGGCTATCTCGAGGGACTGATCGCCGTCCTTTCCATCAACATCATCATCGCCTACTCGGTCTATCTGCCAGCGGCGGCGGGGCTCCTCAATCTCGGTTCCGCGGGCTTTGTGCTGCTGGGCGCCTACACAGCGGGTGCGCTCACGTCGCTACACGGGCTGCCGCTTTGGGTAGCAGTGCCCTCGGGGGGCCTCCTTGCCGCGCTGATCGCGTTTGCAGTGTCGTTTCCCATTCTCCGTACGCGCGGGGTCTATATGGTGCTTGCCACGTTCGCGTTCGCTGAGGTGGTCGGGGGCGTTCTACTCAACTGGCCGGGTCTGGGAGGCGCGGCGGGGCTGTCGGTCATCGCGTGGCCTGGGCTGGGTGCGGTGGTGGCCGTCACGATTGCAGTGGTGGCTGGCGCGGCGTGGCTCATGTCTACCCGCTTCGGACTGTCGGTCCGCGCCATCCATGACGATGAAAGCGTTGCCCGCCTGTTCGGTGTTGATCTTCGTGCCACGCAGGTTGCAGCGTTCACGCTGGGCGGATTTGTGGGAGGGGTGGGCGGTGCGCTGCTCGTTCACCAATTCAACTTCATTGACGTGCAGGGAACCGGCGTGCTGTTCAGCATTTATGTGCTGCTCTACGTGCTGATGGGCGGCACGCAGACGGTGTGGGGACCGGTGTCGGGTGCGCTGTTCTTTACGCTCGTGCCGGAACTGCTTCGCTATCTTGCGTCGCTGGATCCTTCTCTCAAGCCGCTCGAGTCGGGGCGGTTCATCGTGTTTGGTGTTGCGGTGGTGCTCCTCATGATCTGGCGGCCGCAGGGGCTTATCACCCGAACCATGATCGAGCGTCTGCTGGGTCGCACGACCGGAGGAGCTCAGCGTGGCTGACGCGCTCAGGCTGGAATCGGTCAGTAAGGCCTTTGGCGGGCTCCAGGTGATTGAAGACCTGAGCTTTGCCGTGCCAAGCGGCAGCCGTACTGCGCTCATCGGTCCGAATGGTGCGGGCAAGACCACCGTGTTCAATCTGATCAGCGGCGTCTACACACCGGATTCAGGGCGCATCCTGATCGGTGGCACCGACTCGGCAGGCGTTACCGCGGCCCAGCGGATCGGCTTGGGTCTGGCGCGCTCGTTTCAGAATATCCGGCTGATGCCGCACCTGTCTGCGGTTGAAAACGTGATGCTGGGCGAACACCACCGGCGTCACCCGCTTGCTCCCGCCTGGGGGCGGCGAGCGACTGAAAAGGCCCGGGCGGCGCTTACCGATGCCGGGCTGGATGCCTACGACGGCATGGTGGTGTCCGAACTGCCGTACGGCATTCAGAAGCGCATTGAGGTCGTGCGCGCGCTCCTTGCAGAGCCCTCGCTACTGCTGCTCGATGAGCCTGCGGCCGGACTGAACGGCGCCGAGACCGACGAGCTTCGGCAGCTGCTCGAGCGGGTGTCGGCGCGCGGGGTCACCATTTTGGTGGTGGAGCACGACATGCCCTTTGTACACAGCTTCTGTAACCACGTGGTGGTGCTCAATTTCGGACGCAAGATTTACGACGGCGACAACCATGGGGTGCGCCGCGATCCGGCGGTGCTCGAGGCCTATTTAGGGAGCAGCGCAGGAGCCACCGATGCTGCTTGAGGTTCGCGCGCTTGACGTCACCTACGGCGCCACCCGCGCCGTGCGCGGCCTTGACCTCACGGTCGAGGCGGGCGAGATCGTGACCGTGCTGGGCGCTAACGGCGCGGGCAAGAGCTCGCTGCTCAGGGCGGTGCAGGGGCTGGTGCGCCCTGCGAGCGGGGCAATTTTGTTCAACGGAGAGTCGGTCGCCGGGTCGTCTGCGGCGAGCCGGGTGTCGCGCGGCCTGGTGCTGGTGCCAGAGGGTAGGCAGATCTTCACCAGCCTCACGGTGCACGACAATCTGCTGATGGGTGCCTACTCGCGACGCGACGACCCTACACGGGAAATTGATCACATCTATCAGCGCTTTCCCAACCTCGCCCGCCGCCGCGACATGTTTGCGTCCGTCCTGTCGGGCGGTGAGCAGCAGATGCTTGCTATCGGTCGGGCGCTTCTGTCGCGTCCGAAGCTGATGATGCTTGATGAGCCTTCGCTTGGATTGAGCCCGCTTCTGGTGCGCGCGCTGTTCGATCTGATCGGCGAATTGAATCGCGACGGGCTCAGCATGCTGCTGGTCGAACAGAACACGCAGATGGCGCTTCAATGCGCGCATCGCGCCTATGTGCTTGAATTGGGGCGGCTGGCCATGTCCGGGCCCGCTGCCGACATTCTTGGCGATCCACGGATCGCTGCCGCTTATCTCGGATCGTCTGAAAGGAGACACTGATGAAGCTCAAGGCAATCGTATTGGCTGTTGCGCTGGCTGCGGCGGGGCCGCTCGCCGCTCAGGATTTGGTGCTGGGACTCACGCACGCGAAAACCGGCCGCTATGCGGGCGTTGGTATTGGGACTGAGGTCGCGGTTGACATCGCAGTGGCGGAGATCAATGCCGCGGGCGGGGTGAATGGCAAGAAACTGCGGATCGAGAAATTCGACACTGGGAGCGAAGCGAAAAACGCCCAGGTGGCGGCGCAAAAATTCACCCAGGATGCGCGGGCGCTGGGAATCGTCGGTCCGTTCTCCAGCCAGGAAGCGCAGGTTGCTTTTGCAGCGGGTGAACGGCTTGAGATCGTACAGGTGCCGAACGCAGCCTCTGCTCCCGGTCTCACCAAAGACCGCAACTGGGCCTTTCGTGTGACCGAGGATGAGGGCAAGCAGTTCGGCCGTCTCCTGAAAACGCTGGAGACCAAGGGTGGTGTGTCGGGCAAAACCGCTGCCGTCATGTACCCCAGCGACGAGTTCGTGGGTAAGGCGCTGGCGGGCTGGATGCCCTCGCTCCTCGAGAAATCGGGCTGGAAACTGGTGATTCCCGCTGAGGGCTTCGCCACCAATGCTACCGACCTCTCGCCTCACATCACCAAACTGAAGGGCAACACGCCTGCCGTGGTCGCCTTTGCCGGCCTGCCCGAGGGCGCGATCAAGGTGATGAAGGAAGTGCGTCGTCAGGGGCACAACAGCGTGCTGATCGGGTCGCAGATTTTTGCAGACCCCGATATTGCCAAGGTGCTGGGGCCCGATGGCGAGGGGGCGATCTTTGTGTCGTGGTATTGGTGGGATCTCAATGACCGCACCCGTGCCTTCGAGAAAAAGTTTCTCGACGAAGCAGGTAAGCGCGGCATCAATAAGACTGGCGCCCACCACGTCGACGCGTCGGCCTATGACATCGTGTATGCCTACGCCGATGCGATGCGGCGCGCGAAAGTCACCGGCGATCCGGCCAAGCTGAAAGAAGAGCGTGCCGCCATCCGCGAATCGCTCCGCACGGTTGAACTCGACGGCGTAACCGGCAAGGTCTGCTTCGACAAGGACCGCGATTCCGAACTGCCTGCCTATATCATTCAGATCAAGGGCGGCAAGCGCACGCTGCTCGATTCACACGCACCCGATTCCTGCAAGTAATCGGATGACCCGGGGGCCAAGTGCCCCGGGGGCTGCGAGTGCGCTGATCGGCGCACTCGCGGCATCAGGCCCCGCAACGGGGCCTGCCTTGGGGGCTCAGCCCTGACCCGCGATGTGATCGCGGCAGTTTTTCAGATACCACTCAGCGACCTGCTCGCGGGTGGTCCACCAGACATCCGACCGGCTTTTCGCGTGGCTCAGAAACTCGCGAAAGCATGGCATCCGATGTGCATGGCCGGATACATGAGGATGGAGGCCGATATTCATGAGACGCGCGCTCTCGGCTCCCTCGCGATACAGTTCATCGAACTGATCCTTCAACATCCGGGCCGCGTCCCAGGTGGTCATTGCGCGGCGGTGAAAGAAGGTGAAGTCATTCACCTCGATGGTGTAGGGGACGTTGACGATCGGCCCTGACGGCGTGCTGATCAGATAGGGTTGATCGTCGTTCATGTAGTCGCAGAAAAACAGCAACCCGTTTTCTGCCAGGATGTCTGGCGTGTTGGGGGTGCTGCGTAGCGACGATGACAACCAGCCGCGCGCCGGCCGTCCGCACACCTGCTTATAGACTTCCAGCGTACGGCGAATCAAGTCGCGTTCGGCAGCCGGATCAAAAGTGTAGCGAGTAAGTAGCTCGCCCTGCTCATAGTTGTGCGCCACCACCTCCCAGCCCCGATCCAGACCAAACCGGATCACCTCGGGGCGCTCGATGCCCATCTTGGCGTTCATGGTGAGGGACATGGGTACGCCCGCTTCCTCGAAAAGCCGAAAGAGCCGCCAGACGCCTGCGCGCTGGCCGTACTCTCGCCAGGTGAAATTCGGGAAGTCGGCGACGTTGCCAGGCAGCGAGTCGGGCAGCATGGGGGGGCCGCCAGCGTAATAGGGCTCCGAGCCGGGCTTGGTCAGATCCCAGTATTCGCAATTCATGGTGATGATCACGGCGAGGCGCTTGCCATCTGGCCAGTGAATCGGTTTTCGCGTGGGTGCGGCGGACCAGGGATAATGCATTGGAACGTCCTGTGAAAGTGATGTCGGGCGCGGCCATGCGCCGCAAAATGCGCTTTCCCACATTCAGGAAAAGGAAGAAAGATGGTAACGCAGCCCCTCGGGGAATTCAGGATCGACCGAGTCTTGGAGTCGGAAGGCGTGTTTGCGCCAGCCAAGGTCCTCATGCCTCAGTTCAACCCTGCAGTGCTGGCACAGACGCAGGCCGATGCCTGGTTGCGGCCGCAGTATCTCACCACCGATGATGCGCTGGTGATGGGCTTTCAGAGCTTCGTCATCCGTACCGGACAGCTCACCATCTTGATCGACGGTTGTGTCGGCAACAACAAGGAACGGCCGCAGCGTGAGACCTGGCATCGCAGAAGTTCAAGCGCCTATCTCGATCAGTTGACCGCGCTGGGGCTGTCGCCTGAGGACATCGACGTGGTGATGTGTACGCATCTGCATGCCGACCATGTGGGGTGGAACACCGTGCTGAAGGATGGCCGCTGGGTGCCCACGTTTCCGCGCGCGCGGTATCTCTTTGCCCGAACGGAGTATGAGTTCTGGGAAGCGGCGCACCGCGCGGCGCTGGCAGCCGGCGGTCCGCCCACCAACCATGGCTCATTTGCCGACAGCGTGCTGCCCGTGATGGAGGCGGGCCGGGCCGAGCTCGTGGGCGATGGGCATGAGGTCTGTGCGGGCGTGCGAATCGATGCCGCGCCAGGCCATACGCCTGGCAATAGCGTGATTGCGGTGCAAAGTGGCGGTCAGCGCGCGCTCCTGACGGGCGACGTCATCCACACGCCGGTGCAGATTGCGGTGCCGCAGTGGTCGTCGCGTTTTTGCGAAGACGCAGCGCAGTCGGCCGACTGCCGGGAGCGCCTCCTCGAACATACCTGTGACAGTGGCACGTTGTTGCTGGCTGCGCATTTTCCATCCCCCACAGCCGGTTGGGTCGAAAGCGCTGGGGGCGGTCGTATGCGGTTTCGCTGCGTCGGTTGCTGACGCGACGGGCGGGCCGGGCGCGACCCGGTTCGTGCCCGCTCACGCGGCGCGATGGTCGGGGAGAGCATTGAGGAAGCGCATCATCACATCTGCCGTGGCTTCCAGTTGTTCGATGAACAGCATATGGGGGGCACCCGGCAGCACTTCGTAACGCGCGCCTGGGATCGCATCGGCAATGCGACGGACCGCAGCGGGGGTGGAGGACACATCGCACTCGCCCGCCACGCAAAGTGCAGGAATCCGCAATTGATGCAGGCGCGGTTCGGTATCGAGCCCTGAAATGGCTTTCCAGCCCTGTGCCCAGCCGCGTGGATCGCGGTCAAGCAGATACTTGCGTGCCGCGAGCGCTTCGGGGCTTTGCCTGAAGGCGGGTGTAAACCACCGCTCCATCGTTGCATCGATCACGGCAGCCATGCCATGTGCCAGGGAATCGATGCCGCGGGCTGCGATCGTGGCCCGCCTTGTCGAATCGTAAGAGCAAGGCCCGGCAAGGGCGAGGAGCGCCGAGACATCGGCCGGGTGCCGGATGGCGAGTTCCTGCGCGGTCATTGATCCGAAGGAAAAGCCACCCACGGCACAGGGCGCAAAGCCGTGCGCCTGCAAGGTGTCGTGTACATCGTCTGCGAAGTCGGCCATGGAGTGACCAAGGGGCTCGAGCGGCGACTCGCCATGACCGCGCAGGTCGATCCGCATGACTTGATAGCGCTCTGCAAGGCGGCTTGCGAGTGGCGCGAGAAAGCCGCCGTGAAGCCCGACCGGATGAAGAAGCGCGAGTCGGGGGCCGTGCCCCTCGATGACAGTGTGAAGCAGCATGAATGTCCCCTCCGGAAGTGCGCGCCGCATCGGCCGCACGCTGCCATTATCACGCGGTTGGACAGTGGCTCGTGCGGATTGCTAAGCTCGGCGCTTTGCCGAGAGGCGGGGAGGGCGGGTAATGATCCGGGCTGCGATCGTGGGCATGGGGTTGTGGGGACAGAATCTGGTGCGTCATGTACAGGGCCAGAGTTCACTGATTCGGTTTACAGCCGGCACTACACGAACATTGGATAAGGCACAGCGCTTCGCGGCCGAACACCAGATTCGTCTGCTGCCGGACTATGACGCGGTGCTCGCAGACCCCGACATCGATGCCGTGGTGCTCGCTACGCCTCACCAGCAGCATACCGATCAGATCATTGCGGCAGCCCGGGCCGGCAAACATGTGTTCAGCGAAAAGCCCATGGGCCTTGATCGTGAGAGCGCGCAGCGCGCCGCACAGGCTTGCGCTCAGGCGGGCGTGACGTTGGGTGTGGGCTACAACTGGCGCTACCAGCCTGCGCTTCAGCGTATCCGGGCGATGATCGATGACGGCACCCTCGGTCGGATTCTGCATATTGAGGGCAACTTCTGCGGACCGAGTGCTTACCGCTTTCCGCGCGGTCACTGGCGACACGATCGTGATGAGTGCCCCGCTGGTGGCATGACTGGGCGCGGGGTGCATGTCATTGATGCGATGATTCATCTGGCCGGCCCGATCGACACCGTGACTGCGCAGAGTCTGCGACTCGCGCAGGATTTCGGCATGGACGACACCACGTCAATGCTGCTGCGCTTTCAAAACGGCGCCACCGGGTATCTGGGCACGGTGATTGCCTCGGCTGAAACCTGGCGTATGCAGCTATTTGGGAGCCGTGGCTGGGTGGAAGTGGGTGATGTCGAACACCTGCACACCTGGGACCTGAAGGTGTGTCTGATTGATTTTGACAACGTCACCCAGAAACGTCAGCCCGAAGTGATCCGCTTTGAGCCGGGTAGCACCGAGCGCGCCGAACTTGAACACTTCGCCCAGCTGGCTGCGAAGCGTGTCCCCATGGTCGCGCCCGGCGGCGACGCGGTTCACAATGTTGCGGTTTTCGATGCGATTAAGGCATCGATTGCCGCGTCTCAGACCGTTCAGGTTCGCTGAGGATTGCACCTCGGCATCGAAAAGGGAATCGTGTCATGACCTCCTCTCGCCGGATCATGTTGCAAATGGCTGCGTTGGTTGCGCTGGGCTCGGCCGTGGTGCCGCTTGCGGCGCAAACGCCTGCTGTATCGAAAGATTGGCCGAATCGGCCCATTCGGGTCATCGTGCCGTCGCCCCCAGGAGGGCCGCCCGATCTGGTGCTGCGCGCGCTCACGCCACGGATGAGCGCTGTGCTGGGGCAGCCACTGGTGGTGGAGAACCGCGCTGGGGCGGGCGGCATGGTGGGTACCGCCTATCTCGCGAGGCTCCCTGCGGATGGCTATTCAGCGCTGTTCACCACCGCCTCGCATGCCGCGATCCCTCCGTTTCATGACAGCGTAGGCTATGACCCGGTCAAGGACTTCACGCATGTCACGCTTGCCGCCCAGAATTTCGGCCAAGCGCTGGTGGTTCATCCTTCGGTTCCGGCAAAAGATCTGTCTGAACTGTTGGCGCTCGCGAGGAAGTCGCCCGGGAAACTTACCTATGCAAACGCTGGCCTGGGAACCGCCAGCCATATTCCCGCCGAGATGATGAAGGCCATGACTGGGACCGACATTCTCTCTGTGCCTTACAAGGCCATTCCCGAGGCGATCAACGATCTCATCGGTGGCCGGATCGATCTGTTTTTTGTGGGCACGCAGATCGCGCTTCAGCATGTGCAGGCGGGGCGTCTGCGTGCCATTGGCATCACCGGCGCGCGCCGTTGGCAGGGTTTGCCGGAGGTGCCCACGCTTCAGGAGCAGGGGCTTGCCGGGTTCAATGCCGTGAACTGGTTCGGCCTTTGGCTGCCGAGCGGTGCGCCCCCTGAAATCGTCACCCGCCTGTTCGGCGCAGTTCGCGAAGCCATTGCCGATACCGAGGTGCGCAAGCAGTTCGAAACGCTTGGACTGGAGGGCGTTGGCATGCCGCCGGAAGCGTTTGCGAAGTTCGTTGCGTCGGAGGCGAAGGGGGCCTATGAGATCGCTGCTCGGCTCAAGGCTGGGGGGCAGAAATGAACGCGCCTGCGCTCGAGCCTTGGCAGTGGCCGGAACCTCACTGGCGGGCATTGGTCAATCGTGTTCGCGCAGGGCGAAGTCTGAAGCCCGCGTCCTGGCCGCAGGGAGCGCAGTTCGCTGTGGCGCTGTCGTTTGACTCCGACCACGAAACCAACGAACTGCGTGACGGTGGTGAGTCGATCGGGAAACTGTCGCATGGCCAATACGGTGCGCGCCAAGGCGTGCCACGCATCCTCGCTTGTCTGGCACGACACGGGGTGCCGGCGAGTTTCTATGTGCCGGCGGTTACGGCGATGCTCTACCCCGATGAGCAGCGTGCAGTAGCCGCAGCTGGCCACGAAATTGGCATCCACGGCTGGATTCACGAACGCAATTCGGTATTGCCTGAGGCCGCCGAGCGCGATCTCATGCTTCGCAGTGCCGATACGCTTGAACGCATCGCCGGAGTCCGGCCGGTCGGTATTCGAACACCGTCATGGGATTTCAGCCCTCACACCCTTGCCATCACCCGCGAAATGGGCCTGCTCTACGACTCCTCGCTGATGGCCGATGTTGACTGTTATGAGTTGCTGCTCGACGGCGAACCCACTGGCGTGGTGGAGTTGCCGGTTGAATGGATTCGTGATGATGCGGTGTATTTCAACATGAACCGTTTCAGCGGCCTGCGGCCCTACACGCCGCCCGAGGGGGTGTTTGCTATCTTCAGGCGCGAGCTGGAGGCGGCGGCCGAGGAGGGAGGCGTATTCCAGCTCACCATGCACCCGCATATGATCGGTTACCGTTCGCGGATGTGGATCCTCGATGAACTCATTCGCCACGCCCGGTCGCTCGGGCCGGTCTGGTTCGCGACCCACGCGGAGGTGGTGAGGCACGCGTTGAAGTCGGCTTGAGCGCGCTCAGGCGGCGCGGGCCGGACTCTCGACAAAGCGCGACAGAATCTGCGCGTGGCGGTCGGCCCAACCGTCCAGTTGGGTGGTGCGGCCACGCAGTACCCGTTCTGTAAACCCCAGCGCCAGCTCGCGCGTGGCGTGCTTGACCGCGCGGTTCAGCGCTTCGCCACCAGGGCTTAGGCGGTCGGTGAACATGCTGTGCGATCCGCCTGTGTAGACGGCAAGCGTCTTGTCGGGTCCGGCTGTGGCTCGGAATATTGCCAGGCGGTCATCGAGGTCACTGAAAAATCCTGGGACACGGATGATGTCCTCGGTTGCGGTCACATGGAGGGTGGGCACTCGAACTGGGGCGAGAATGGTTTCGGGTGGACCTTCGCCATGAAAGGGGGGCGCCGAAATCAGAACAGCGCCCACTACCCGGCGGTCGGCTAAAGGGGCGGTGAACCCGGGCCGCTCGATGCGTGCGCCCGCAAGGAGCATCGCGGTGTTCGCGCCATAAGAATGCCCGGCTGCGATGAAATGCGAGGCCTCCACCGCGAGCCCGAAGCTGCTCGCTGCAAGCTGGTCAACGGCAAACCGGATGTCCAGTACCCGGTCGATTGCCTCGCGCTCGCTGGTGGCCTCGCGCATGAGGCCCAGAAGGGTCAGAGGGTTGCCGCGTTCGGCCCAGATGGCACGGTCGCTTCCTACATGCTGAACGTGCAGGCTCGCTACCCCATGTGAGGCCCAGTGCGAACCCAGCCAACTATAACCGTAACGCGAGCCTCCCAAACCGTGTGAGAACACAACCAGCGGTGGTCGCGGTACATCGGCGCGAGGGGTTGCGGGCAGATGAAGGCGCACCGGGATGGCGCGATCACGCACCGGGTCATGCCAGTCGAGATCTACGCTCGAGGTTGCAGCGACGCTGCTCCGAGGCAGAGCGGTGGCCACCGGTAGCGCGGCGATGCCGGTGATCAGCCTGCGCCGAGCGATTGAAGCGGGCGCTACACGCTGCCATGGAGTGGTCCGCCACCCGCGTGATGGTGCCGATTGAGTCATGGTGTGCAAAAGCGGTCAGCGAGCAAATCCGACACAAAACTATGTGCGGGTGCATGGGCGATCAGCAGATCCAGCGCGGCCGCCTCAGCAGCGGCCTGGGGTGTGACACCGCAGGCCCAGAACACTGCGATTCGGTTGGCAGGAACCTGCTCGACTGGGGGGCCGAAGAGCGGGCGCGTCAGGTCGGCGCCGATAGCCTTCGGATCGCCGATATGAACTGGTGCTCCGTGGTTGAACGGAAAGCGCGCGGACACCTGGGTTGCGATGATCGCCTGCTCGGGGGTGAGCCAGCGCATCGTGACCACCAACGGCCCAGCGAAGCGGCCAGCGGATTCAGTAGGGAGCGACGTATTCAATACCCATCGATCCTTATCAGTTGGCACACCAGCCCGTTCGAGCGCCTGATCGAAGGTGATGCCCGAACCGATCAGAAACGCAACCAGGTCATCGCGCCACAGTTCGTGAAGATCGGTCCGGTCGGGCTCGCGCCGGCCATCACGCCACACCGTATAGCGGGCGAGGTCGGTTCGCAGATCGGCGCCGGGTGCGATTCGGCGGGGCTCGGCACTGCCGGGGTCGGTCACCTCCAACACCGGGCAGGCCTTAGGGTTACGCTGACAGTAAAGCAGGAAATCGAACGCGTGCGCCTGCGAAAGAATGACGAGGTTGCACTGCACATAACCCATCGCGAGTCCGCGCGACGAGCCGGTGTGTCGACCTTCGCGGATGGCTTGGCGCGCAAGCCGGGCCGGGTGATCGGGCGTGCGATCAATCACGCGGTGGGGCCGGCTGATGCGGCCGGTCCTGGCGTGGCTGTCGCGGGTCCGGTCACGGCTCCGCGTCGACCCAATCTCAGCATTTTCATGGCGTTGCCAAAATAAATTTTGCCCCGGTCTTCATCGGACAGGCCGAGCGAATCGATGGCTTCCGGGATGGTGCGCAGGAACATCGGTCCCCCCTCCGGGTCGAACGGGCAATCGCAGGCAAAGAGCACATGGTCGACGCCAAAGAAATCGAGACCGCATCGTATGCCCGAACTTCCGCCAGCGAGCGCGGTGTCCGCATAGAACTGACGGAAATAATCGATGGGGCGCCTGGGCATGCGCCTGAGCAATCCTTCGTAGTCTTCATCAGAGGTGCGGCTGCCAAACTGGTCGAGGCCAGGTCCGACCCGCCCATCGAAGAACGGAATCATCGCGCCCATGTGATGGGTGATCAGGCGAAGACCAGGCAGGCGATCAAAAAATCCCGAAAACACCATCCGCGTCATGGCAGCGCTGGTTTCATAGGGCCAACCAAATGTCCACCAGATCTCGAACTTCGATTTTTTCTCGGAAAGATAATCCGGGAAGTTGGCGCCGCGCGCGGGGTGCATCCAAATCGGGACCTCATGATGGGCGGTGGCGCGCTCGAAGATCGGCCAGAACTCCGGGTCATCAAGCGGCCTGCCATTGACGTTGGTATAGATCTGAATGCCACAGGCACCCAATGTCCCGATTGCCCGATCCATTTCCTCGAGCGCGGCTGGCACGTTGTTCATGGCGATCGACGCGACGAAGCCGGGAAAGCGGTCGGGGTGGCGGTCGGCGATCTCCGCCATACCGTTATTGGCAAGTACCGCCAGCGCAGGCGCCTCGTCGGGGCCGGCGATAAATTCGATAGGCGGGTTGGAGAGGGTGAGCAGTTGCTGGTAGCCGGGAAAGCTATCCATCATCGCGAGCCGTGCATCGAGATCGTAGAGCACGGGAATATTGAGCCAGCGCTTGATCGCCCCCTGGTCGCGGGCAAGCGACTTCATCCGCTCGAAGTAGGCGGGCGGAAAAATGTGGGAGAACACGTCGAGCTTGCGCTCTGGGGCAGGCGAAGCGGAGGTCAGGGTCATGGGGGTGGGCTCATCTCGATCAGGGGGCAATCTTGGAGCTGCGCGTGGCCACCGGCATCCGATGCGTAGACCACGCACCGCCCGTCCGGCCCGATGGCGCCTTTGCCGTGCGGACTGGCGGCCGCGGTTAGTGGCCCGGCGACGCCGGACGCTGGCTTTGTGCCCACGCTCAGCGTCGCTTCTGTCGGTCCCGCCATACGATCGCCAGATGCGCGGCGACCAGCGCCACGACGGCGATGCCCCAGGTGAGCGTACCCGTGGGCGCAAACAGGATCGCAAGTGCCAGTCCACCGAATACGGCGCGGGCGATCCAGCCAAGCGGGGCGCGCAGATACCCCTCGAGCATGACCGCCCAGGCGTGGGTGGCGGCCATGACCGACACAAACGCGAGTGCGATCCAGTGCGGCTCGCCGCTCCAGAGCAATGAGGGGTCGAAGACGAAGGCAAAGGGGATGAGGAAAAGCACCATGGATAGCTTGAAGGCCAGCCAGCCAGTTTTCATGGAGTCGGCCTGCGCGATACCAGCGGCCGCATAGGAGGCGAGCGCAACGGGCGGGGTGATCATCGACAGCACGCAGTAGTACATGACGAAAAAATGCGCAGCCAGTGTGTCGACGCCGAGCTTGGTCATGGCGGGCACAAACAGGATGGCGCCAATGATGTAGGCCGCCACAGTGGGTAGCCCCATCCCCATGACAATGCAGCCAAGAATGATCATGAGCAGGGCGCCGATCAGCGTGCCACCCGAGAGCGAAATGAGTTGGGTAGAGAATTTGAGCGCGAGGTTGGACTGAATGGCCACGGCGATGATGATGCCGATCGCGATGATGGGAATGGCCACCTGCGAAGCCTGTCGGGCGGTTTCCTCGATCATCTCGATCCACCCGGCGAGCGACAAGCGTGATTCGCGCCGGAAGTAGCAGGTGACGAGCGCCACGCCCGAGGCGACCAGCGCGGCAAGGGGCGCAGAGTAGTCGAAGGCGAGGAGTGCGATCAGAACGAGCGGCGAGGCAAACATATGCGCTCGCGGGCCGATCGCGCCGATTCCCCCGAGGTCGGACGCTGTCAGTGTGCCGATTCCCCGATGCTGCGCCTTGAGGTCGACGATCATGTAGAGCGCAAAGTAGTAGGCCACCGCAGGAATGAGGCCGGCCAGTGCGATTCGGCTGTAGGGCACCACCAGGAGTTCTGCCATGACGAACGCCGCCACACCCATGACTGGTGGCATCAGTTGTCCACCGGTTGACGCGGTGGCCTCGTGGGCGGCGGCTTCTTCCGGCGTGTAACCCGTTCGCTTCATGAGCGGGATGGTGAAAATGCCAGTGGCCACCACGTTGGCGACCGCACTGCCACTGATAGTGCCGAACATGGCCGAAGCCACGATTTCGGACTTGGCCGCCCCGCCGCGACGCTGTCCCACCAGCCGCAAGGCGCTGTCGATGAACAACTGCCCACCGCCAGTGGCCGAGTACACCACCCCAAATAAAATGAAGTACCAGACGAAATCAAGCGAGGTCTGCGTGGTGACGCCAAGCACGCCGTGCGAGGCCATCGTCATGATTTCGATGAAGAGCGAGAACTCGAAGCCCTGAAAGCTGAGCCAACCAGGCGCCCACGGGCCCAGGAAACAATAGGCCACGAAAGCGACGATCACCCAGATCAGGCTCCATCCCACCACCCGACGCACGGCCTCCATGAGGACGATGAGAAGGAGTGAGCCAAAAATCAGGTCGATGGTGAGGACATCGTCGATGTTCTCCATTCGATCCGAGAGCCGGGGCAGCTCAACCACGTAATAGGCAAGCACGCCTGCGCTGGCGGCAACGAGCAGCGCATCGATCGCCCGATGTCGCACTTGAGAACCCGAGGGCATCCAGGCAAACACGGACAGGAGCGACAGCCCGATATGAACCGGGATGGCGATGGCGTTCTGCACAGGCTCGACCAGCAGGTAGAGCTGGAACAGCAGGAACACCAACGCGAGTAGAAACCTCGGGCTCAGCAACCTGGCTGCGGGCAAGCTCACATCCAGCCGCGCTCGCGGTAGTAGCGCACTGCGCCTGGGTGCAGGGGAATACCCACGTTCTCGGGCCGCCACGCATCTTTTGCCACGAAACCCTCCATGGCCTTGTTCTCGGACACAATGGCATCGCGGTTCTCAATCACGGCTTTGGTGATTGCATAGGCGGTGGCATCGGGCATGTCCTTGTGCACGATCAGGTTGGTGCCGAAGTCTGCCGCCTTGGTGGGGCCGTTCTGTCCCTTGAATGAGGGCGGAAGCGGATGCACTTTGAGGCCGTTCTGGCCGAGCGCCTTGAGAGACTTCTCAGGCAGATCGAGAAAGCGCAATGGCACCGTGAGCGAAACCTCCTGGGTGGCGGGGTGGCCGGGCGACACACTTTCGAAGTACAGGTCGGCACGGCCGTTTCGCATCATGTTCGGAATCTGGCTGACATCAATCTGAATGATCTGGCCGCCACCCGCTCGATATTTGTCGAAGGTAAGGCCCAGCGACTCAAAAATAATGCGAACCGAGGGGGGTACGGTGCTACCCGCCGGCTTCATGATCACCCGCGGCGGCTCCTTCGACAGCAGGGCTTTCTCAAGGGTGTCGTGACCGGTTCGCTTGATGTAATCCTCGGTGAGCATGCCAGCGATCCAGACCTCATTCAGGCCGCCTAGCAGGGCTCGGATGTTGGGATATTTTTTGCCCTTGTAGATTTCCTCTTCGCCATTCATCGCCCAGACTGAGGTGATGACGTTGGCAAACGCCACATCAGCCTTGCCCTCGTTCACCAGAATCGGATTACCGATGCCACCGCCGCGCGCAATGATGTCAACCTTTGAGCCTGCGGGCAGCGCGGGCTGAAGGTGCTTGGAAAAACTGGCTGCAAACACATACCAGATTGAACCGAGCGGCATGGCACCGAACTTCAGATCGGTGGTTGCCTGAGCGACGCTGAGACCGGGGCCGGCCAGGGCCGAGGAACCAAGGGCGAGAAGAACCGAACGGCGGGTGCGCTGCATCGTAGTCTCCCTGTTGATGCCCTGCCGTGCCCGATCGTTGATGGAGCGCAGGGGGTGGTCACCGGGTCCGCCAAGGCGAGGCAGCACCCGTGTTCTCTGGGGAAGCTAGCAGCAGAATCGGGCCGGTGCAACCTTTTCGCGCAGCAAGACGGGCGCCTGCGGATCGTTTACCGCAACGACAAGGCGTCCGGACCCGACCTCGATCGCCCTGAGCGATGGCGAGTGCGCTGCTGTCCGACCCGGCGTGCGGCCGGGTCGGGCGAGGCGGTCAGGCCAGGTCAGCCGCGAGCGACGCGCGAGTGTCGGCCGATACCGGCGACAGGGCCGCGGTGTAGTTGGGGTGATCAACCCCCATCGCGAGCGATACGCCGTATTTCAGTGCCGCTGCCATGTCGTTGGTGAGCTCAAAACGCAAGAAATGAACGGACGAGGTTTTCTCATCGTTTTCGCGGTCGAGATCTTCGTCGGCGATGGCGTAGACCCGCGGCGAGCCCTCGACCTGAACCCAGACCCGGTCTTCAATACCGATCAGGCGTGATAGTTCCTGGCGACGCGTGGCGCCGTCAACGAACTCGATCAGCATGGTGGCCTTGAAATTGCGACCGTCGGGGATCAGCGGATTGTAGGCGTCGAGCTCATGCTGGATACCTTCTTCTTCGAAGATCCGCTCGATGCGAAGCATCTCCTGAACCTGGTAGCGAACCGTCATTTCATCTTCGAACAGAATTGTCACGTGTTCGCCCAGATGAACCTTGCGCGGCTTCTTGTGCTCAATGACCTGGCGACGAAAATCCGGGCGGATACGCGAGTAGGCCTCGAGCGTCATCAGTGAATCACGGGTGAGTTGCGGCATGGTGATACTCATATCGGGTGTGGCTTGAAAGTGTGGGTGGAGGAACCGGGAGTCAGGCAAGGCCGTAGGCAATGCGCAGCAGCGTGATCGGATGGGCGAGCTTGCCCTCGGTTTCGCGGCCGGCCGCCTGCAGACCCTGCTCAATATGATGTCCCGCAAGCTGGCAGTCGGAAGCGAACCAGTCCATCTCGCCCTTCGGGTGATCGCCGATCTGGCGAAAGACCGGGCGGCCGATTTTCATCGCGACCTCGTGGTATTCGCTCTTCACCCCCCAGGTCCCAGCGTGGCCCGAACAGCGCTCAACGGTGTTGACCTGGGTGTCGGGGATCATCTGCAGGACCTCGCGGGTTTTTTGGCCGACGTTCTGCACGCGAAGGTGACAGGCGATGTGGTAGGAGACGTTACCGAGTGAGGCCTGGAAATCGGTCTTCAGCAAGCTATCTTTCGAACGCGCCACCAGATATTCAAAGGGGTCAAACATGGCCGCCCGCACAGCTTGCACATCGGCGTCATCCGGGAACATCAGCGGCAATTCCTGCTTGAACATGAGGCCGCACGACGGGATGGGCGCAAGAATTGCGTAGCCCGCGCGCGCAAGCTTTGCGAGCATCGGGATGTTGATTTCCTTGAGGGCCTTAACACCTTCCAGGTCGCCCAGTTCGAGCTTGGGCATGCCGCAGCATGCCTCCTTTTCGGCGATCACAAACGGAATCTCGTTGTGGTCCAGCACCTTCACCAGATCATGACCGATGCCGGGCTCGTTGTAGTTCACATAGCAGGTCGAGAAGATCGCGACCTTGCCCGGGGTACGTTGACCGTCGCGGACTGAATGTGGTTTGGAGGGCGCAATATTTTTGCGGAATGGCTCGGCCGAAAAGTCGGGCAACCACGCGTCTTTGTGCACACCGAGATGCTCGTCAAGTAGCCCGCGCACGGTCTCGTTTTTGGACACGCTGTTAACGATTTTGACCACCACTGGAATGCCTGCGAGCTTGCCGTTACGATCGGTTGAGGCGAGCTGCACATCACGAAAACGGGTAGGGCTTCCCTGCTTGAACTGAATCGCCTTGCCCCGCAGCATGAGGTGCGGGAAATCAAGATTCCAGGGGTGCGGCGGCACATACGGGCACTTCGTGAGGTAACACACATCGCACAGATAGCATTGATCGACCACCTTCCAGTAGTCGGCCTTGTTTACGCCGTCAACCTCTCCGGTGCTGCTTTCATCGACCAGATCAAACAACGTGGGAAATGCGTTGCACAGGCTCACGCAGCGGCGGCAGCCGTGGCAGATGTCAAACACGCGCTCCATTTCGGTGAGCGCAGCGGATTCGTCGTAAAACTGGGGATTCAACCAGTCGAGCGGGTGACGGGTGGGCGCCTCGAGGGAGCCTTCTCGAACGGTCATCGGGTTCTCCTGGGGACAACGGCCAGCTTGATGAAGAGGAGGGAATCAAACATCCAATGCAAAGGGGGAGCACTGCTCCCCCCTTGACCGGTGGCAGCAGGCGCGTACGTGCGCGCCCGCTTGCCTCGGGCGGAACTCAGACCAGTGCTTCGAGGGCCTTGGCAAACTTGTTCGCGTGCGAACGCTCGGCTTTGGCCAGCGTCTCGAACCAGTCGGCGATTTCGTCAAAGCCTTCGTCGCGGGCGGTCTTGGCCATGCCTGGGTACATGTCGGTGTACTCGTGCGTTTCGCCGGCGACAGCCGCTTTCAGGTTGCTGGCGGACGGGCCGATCGGCAGATCGGTGGCCGGATCGCCCACTTCGGCCAGATAGTCGAGGTGGCCGTGCGCGTGGCCGGTCTCACCTTCAGCGGTGGAGCGGAACAGCGTGGCGACTTCCGGATGGCCTTCAACGTCAGCCTTGTTTGCGAAGTAGAGGTAGCGGCGGTTTGCCTGGCTTTCACCAGCAAACGCGTCCTTCAGGTTCTGATGGGTTTTCGTACCCTTGAGGCTGGGCATATCAATCTCCTGGATGAATCATTGAGAAGGTAGGGCCTGACGGGCGATCGCCCATCGCGGAGCCGGTGCGAACTCTAGCAGCCAGCGATTACCCCTTCCAATTGACAATACAAATCCAATTGATTGAACCTGGCTATTGAGCGTGGCGCTGCCCGCTGCGCTTGCTCAGGATCAGGCCGGTTCGGACCAGTCGGGTAGCTGAACGCTGATTCGCAGTCCGCCCCCTTGCGCGTTGGCGAGCGCGAGGCTGCCGCCGTAGCGCCGGACGATACGCGCAACGATCGCCAGGCCAAGGCCAGTGCTCGCCTGCGTGCCGCCCGGGTCGCTGCGAGCGGCGTCCAGCCTCGCGAATGGCCGAAGGGCTTCCTCGTGTCGCGTTTCGGGGATACCCGGGCCACGGTCACGGATATCGATCTCCAAGACCTTGTCGGGGCGGGTGAGAGCGATATCGACAATGGCCTGGGGCGCGCCAGGGTGGCGGCCGTGACGCAGCGCGTTGTCGATCAGGTTGACGACGATGCGCTGCAGGTCAATCGGGTCCCCCTGCCAACTCACCCCGGGCGCGAGACGGGTCTGGATGACCAGGCCTCCGGATCGCACGTCGTTGGAATAGCGGTCGACCAGGAGTGCAACCAGTTCGGACGCGTCGACCCGCTGCGCGCGCGGGGGCTGATTGCTGCGCGCGTAGTCAATGAACTGACCGACGATTGCATCGATCCGGCCAATGTCCTCCACCATTGCCTCGCGCTGTGCGACGTCAATGGGGGCCAGTTCGACCTCCATCCGCAGGCGGGTGAGGGGACTTCTCAGGTCATGGGAGATCCCTGCGAGTGCAAGCGTTCGGTCGTGTTCGAGATCGGCCAGGTCACGCGCCATTCGGTTGAATTGCCGATTCACACGGCCCAGTTGGGGCGGCCCGTCCTCGCGGAGCTTGGGCGGGGATTCGCTCCGGCTGACCGCGCTGATCGCCTGCGCCAGTTGCGCGAGCGGGCGGTCGATGAACCATGCGATCGCGAACGCGCCGCCGCTTGCGAGCAGTGCGGCGACCAGGGCGATGAATCCTAGCGCCGGGTCGATCTGCCGCTCTGCTCGGCGTGCCGGCAACAGTAGCCAGTAGCTGTCACCTGACAGATCGAAGGTGACCCACAGGCCGTCCTCATCGTTTACCCGCGCCGCCACGCTGGTCGATTCGCTCAGCAAAAGACGTAGCCGCGACTCCAGTGCTCGAAGGGAAGGCGTCATTTTGCTGCTGTCGATGCGATCGCTGGGCTCGAGCGGCAGTACGCGAACCTCCTCCTCTCGCACCAGTTCTTCAAGCATGCGCATGCGCCGCTGGGGGTCCGAGCCGAGCAGCGCAGTCCGTGTGAGATTGATGATTGATGTGATTTCCCAGGCGAGCCGTTGCTCGGGCGGGGCCCGCTCAAGTAGCCGGTAGGCTGCGAACACCGAGATGACGCTCGCAATCGCCAGCCCGGCGAGGAGAAGAAAGGTGCGCCAGAAAAGGCCAGAACGGGCGATTTGCCGAAGCGCGTCGAGCCGTCCTTCCTGTGGCGAACCTTCGTTCGCGGCGAGGCGCTTACTCGCCATCCGGAATGAACACGTAGCCGACACCCCAGACCGTTTGGAGGTAGCGAGGCTGCTGCGGGTCGATTTCGATCAGCTTGCGCAGCCGCGACACCTGTACGTCGAGGCTGCGGTCGAAGGCGCCGTATTCGCGGCCGCGTGCGAGCGTCATGAGCTTGTCGCGCGAAAGCGGCTGACGGGCGTGCTGAGCCAGCACCTTGAGCACTGAGAATTCGCTGGTGGTAAGAGGGATGGGCTGGTCATCCCGGCGCAACTGACGCGTGCCCAGATTCAACAGAAAGGGCCCGAACCGAACTTCCTCATCGGCGCCGCCCGGCGCGCCAGGCAGTTCGGGGGCGGGAGTGCGTCGAAGCACAGCATGAATTCGCGCGAGCAACTCCCGCGGATTGAATGGTTTGGGCAGGTAGTCATCGGCACCCACCTCGAGACCGATGATTCGGTCCACCTCATCGCCCTTGGCAGTGAGCATCACGACCGGCGTGCGATCGCTCTGGCCGCGCATGCGGCGCAGCAGCGACAAGCCATCTTCGCCCGGCAGCATGAGGTCAAGCACCACAAGGTCGAAGGCCTCTCGTTGCATCAGCCGCCACATGGAAGGACCATCATGGGCGAGACCGACTTCAAATTGGTTCTCACCCAAGTAGCGACGAAGCAATTCGCGCAGTCGTGGGTCGTCATCGACCACCAGTATTTTCTTGGCTCTGGCATTCATCCGATGATGATAGCGGGTCCGTCAGACGTGCACACCCGTCTCGGTACGCTTACCGACTGTTACACGGTGGCACCCGGCTCAACACCGTCTGAGTCGCGGGCGCGCCTAAAATAGGGCGATGCGCTTCAACTGCCTTCCCGACGATTCGCGCCCGCCGCCCCCTCCCCATCGCCACGGCGAGGGCGGTCTTCGTCGCTCGATTCTGCTTGGGTTGCCTGCGTTATTGCTTCTGCCGTCGAGTTGGGCCGGCCCCCCAGCCGATCCGTCCCTGCTCGATCCAGACGAGCGCATGCGGCTGCGTCGCGAACTCCGTCAGGCGCACCGCGAACGCATGCGCGCAGCCGGCGCAGAGGGCGGGGCTTCCGAGCCTGCAACGCCGCTTCCGCCGCACCATGAACCTGGCCGTTCAGGTCGGGGTGCATCATCCGTTCATCCGCCGGAAGCCTCCTGGCCCAGGCGTCGAGCGGATGGAAGCTGGCCCCCCTACGACCACGCCGGACCGCAACCGGGGCGGTTCACGCTCACCGATGAAGAACGAGAGCAACTGAGGCGGCAACTGCGCGAGCAGCGTGCTGGTCGGCGCGCTAGCCAGCCATCGCAGCTCCCTAACCGGGGGCCGATAGAGTAATGACAGCGTATTCCGATTCATTCGCTGCGGTATTTCCGGCGCTGGCGCTTAGTTGCTCCGCGCAAGGTGTGTCGGTCGCGCTCGCTACCTCCGGCGCCGGCGGGCGTCCAGTGATTGAGTGCTGGCATGAGCCCGATACCGCGGGACGGTCCGACGCGCTCCTCGCAGCCGTTGACGGGCTGCTTCGCGCCAACGGGGTTGAGCCCTCTACCCTGCGTCTCCTTTGTGCGGAGGTGGGACCCGGCCCGTTCACGGCGCTTCGCATGACCTGCTCGGTGACGCAGGGCATCAGCCTTGCCATGAGCGTGCCCTGCGTCGAGGTGTGGTCGACTGAAGCTCTCGCGCTGCAAGCCGTGGCGGGACGTGATCCCGGGCGGTATCGTGTACTGGTTGCGGTCGACGCGCGCATGGGCGAGGTCTACGCCGCCACGGTAGAGATCGAAATCGCGCACGACGGTGCCCTTCAGCAGGTCGTCGAATCCGGCGCCTGCGCAGTGGGGCCGCCTGATCAAATCTGGGGGCTGGCGGGGCCGGGGCGCGCTCTTGAAGGGGGCGCGTGCCTGCTGATCGCCGGCAACGCATTCTCTCTGGTCCCAGGGTTCAGAGAGCGGTTGGCCGGGGAGGCGACCGATGCGGGATGGCGGGTCGAGTGGCCAGCGGGTGCGACGGTTCTGCGTGCCGACGCTGTGCTCCGGGTGGGCTTATTCCGGGCAGGGGCAGCATCGCTTGAAGCGGTCGCGCCTCGCTATGTGCGAAACAAAGTCGCTTTAGACGTATCCGAGCAGGCAGCCGCCAAGGCGCGCGCGGCCCAGGCGAGCAGGGCATGAGCGCGGCGTTTTGCTTTCGGGCGGGCGTCTGTCCCGTGAGCGGTGCCGAGCTGCGAGGCATGCGCCCCCAGGACATTGATGCGGTCCATACGGTCGAACTCGAGCTCTATCCGTTTCCCTGGACCCCAGGCAATTTCCTCGATTCCCTGGGCGCGGGCTACGACCTGCGGGTCCTGATGTCGGGTGAGCGGCTGCTTGCATACGCCGTATCCATGCAAATTCCGGATGAACTCCATCTGCTCAACCTCAGCGTGGCCGCGTCTTGGCAGCGCAAGGGGCTGGGTCGTTGGATGATGCTCAATCTGCTGGAGGAAGCTCAGGCGCAAGGGCTATCGTCAATGCTGCTCGAGGTCCGCCCCTCGAACGCGGCGGGGCAGGGGCTTTACCGTTCTTTAGGATTTACCCCCATCGGGCTGCGTCGCCGCTACTATCCCTCCTTCAACAACACCCGCGAGGACGCTATCGTCATGCGTCGCGTGTTCGATGCTTGATTCCACCCGATTGCGAGCGTTTCGGGCGCTGGGTATCGGCCCGGCCTGGCGCTCCCGGACGCATTCGCCGACCGCCGGGGCGACCGCCCTCGAACCGGTTGAGACTGACTCCTTCGCCGGTGCCATGCCGGATGCGCCCGTCGTTGATCCTGCGGTCCGCTGGCAGGAACTCGTCGTGCGCGTCGACGCCTGCCGTGCCTGTCCGCTTGGCCACTCGCGCCAGCACGCGGTGTTTGGAGCAGGCAGTCAGACGGCGCGCTGGATGCTGATCGGGGAGGCGCCTGGCGCCGAAGAAGACCGCCTTGGCGAGCCGTTTGTCGGCCGGGCCGGCTCGCTGCTCGATGCCATGCTCACGGCTGCGGGGCTCGATCGCAGCCGTGATGTGTATATCGCCAACGTGCTGAAGTGTCGACCGCCGGGAAACCGTAACCCAGAACCCATCGAGGTGGCGCGGTGTTCGCCGCATCTGAGAGAGCAGGTTGAACTCGTCAAGCCCACGCTACTGGTTCTGATGGGACGATTTGCCGCGCAGACGCTCCTCGGAACCGATGCCTCAATCGCCAGCCTGCGTGGCCGGATTCACCAGGCCGACGTCGGCGGACTGAACATCCCCGCAGTGGTGAGCTATCACCCGGCCTATCTGCTGCGTAACCCGGCCGATAAACGGCTTGCATGGGCCGATTGGTGTCTGGCGCGAAGCACCCTCAGTGACGCCCTTCGCCAATCAGAGCAACCGAATCAAACTTCCGCTGATTCGCCCGATGCAGGCGAATCACCATCGCCATGGTGAGCGCCACAAAACCACCGAACAGAATAATGACGGTGTTGACGTGTAGCCCGACCCGGATCAGGCCAGCGTAAAGTCCCAACATCAGCAGGATGTTCACGTTTTCGTTGAAGTTCTGCACAGCGATGGAGTGCCCGGCACTCATCAGAACGTGACCCCGGTGCTGCAGCAACGCATTCATGGGCACCACGAAGAATCCCGCCAGGCCTCCAATCAGGATCAGCAGCGGAAATGCCGCGACCTCCGATGACACCAGCGTCATGAGCGGCACCACCAGGCCCATGGCGACGCCCACTGGCAGCACCTTTACTGAATCGCGCAGGCCAAGCGCCCGAGCTGCCACCACAGCACCCACCGCAATGCCCACCGCCACCACGCCCTGAAGGATGGCCGCACGATTGAGCGGCATGCCCAGGGCGCTCTTTGCCCAATCAAGCACGATGAACTGCAGCGTGGCGCCTGCACCCCAGAACAGCGTGGTGACAGCGAGCGAGATCTGACCCAGCTTATCCAGCCAGAGAACCCGACAACAGTGGGCAAACTCCTGCACCAGATGAATCGGGTTACGCTTTTGCCGGGGATAGCGTGCCCCGGTGTCGGGAATTCGCAGGTTGAACGCGGCCGCAATCAGGTAGACCACCCCGATCACAATGATCGCGCTTTCCGCAGGCGTATCGATGCCGGTGTCAATGTGGGGAACATCAAAGCCCAGCAGGAAGGCTGCAACTTTGGGGCTGATCAGCGCGCCCCCCAGCACCGTCCCCAAAATGATCGAGCCCACGGTCGTGCCTTCGATCCAACCATTGGCGGCCACCAGCTTTTCGGGCGGCAGCAGTTCGGTGAGGATGCCGTATTTGGCGGGCGAGTAGGCGGCCGCGCCAAAGCCCACCACCGCATAGGCGAGAAGTGGATGGATGGTAAAGAACATCAGAGCACAGCCCACCACCTTGATCAGGTTGGTGACAAACATGACCTTGCCCTTGGGCATTGAATCGGCGAAGGCGCCGACGAAAGGCGCAAGCACGACGTACGAGACAGTAAAAAACAGCTTGAGAAGCGGTTTCATCCAGTCCGGCGCGTGCATTTCGATAAGCAACGCAATGGCTGCGATCAGCAGTGCGTTATCGGCGAGCGACGAAAAAAACTGCGCCGCCATGATGGTGTAAAAGCCGCGCTTCATCGGAGAGTCTCTGAGTCCGGAGGCAAGCTGACCTGCAGTCGGGTGCGGGATTGCGTGAATGATGATCCAAAGCAAACCTGCGGTGAAGGCGCGTTTATAGCACGCTGATATCCAGGTTTCTGTGAGGGTATGCCCGCGACCGGCCGGGCAGGCTATAGTGCGCGGCGAATCATGTTCGTCTATCGCCATGCCCCGAGCCGCCCGGATCACCATTTCACTGCCTGCCCTGCGGCACAATCTGCAGCGCGTTCGCGCCTTGGCGCCCACTGCAAGGGCCTGGGCGGTCGTCAAGGCCGATGCCTATGGGCATGGGCTCGAGGCGCTGCTCCCCGCGCTCGATGCGGCGGACGGCTTGGCCCTGGTTGAATTCGACCGTGCGCAATGGTTGCGCGAGCGCGGCTGGAGTAAGCCCATCCTGATGCTTGAAGGGGCGTTCGAACCGGCCGATGTCGAACTTGCCGCTCGCCTAGGCTTGTCGCTGACCGTGCATGAACCTCGGCAGATTGACTGGCTGTCGGGCCTCGCGTCCAGCAGCCGGCTCGGCATCCACCTGAAGCTCAATAGCGGGATGAATCGGCTGGGATTCGCAGCATTTGACTACCGGGCTGCCTGGGAGCGTTTGCGGACCCTGCAATCGGTGGCAGGGATCACCTTGATGACCCATTTCGCCAATGCCGACCTTGCCGGTGGGGCGACGCAGGCGCTCGCCACGTTCAGTCACGTTACCCAGGGGTTGGAGGGGGAGCGCTCGCTCGCCAACTCGGCGGCAATCATCGACTGGCCGGGCGCGCATCACGACTGGGTGCGCCCCGGCATCATGTTGTACGGCGCTTCGCCTTTTGGATCCCGGAGCGCCGCCAGCCTCGATCTGATGCCCGTCATGCAATTTGAGAGCCGACTGATCGGGCGGCAGCAGCTTGCGGCAGGTGATGCAGTGGGCTATGGCTCCGCCTTTTTTGCAGACCGGCCAATGTCGATTGGCATCGTGGCCTGTGGCTATGCTGACGGCTACCCGCGCCATGCGCCCACGGGCTCGCCGATTGCCGTTTGCGGCGTTCGCACACGCACCGTAGGCCGGGTGTCAATGGACATGCTTGCAGTCGATCTCGAGCCGGTACCGCAGGCCGTTGTGGGTAGCCCGGTTGAGCTGTGGGGAGAGCAGGTGCCGGTTGATGAGGTTGCAGCGAGTGCGGGCACGATCGGCTACGAGCTCACCTGCGCGATTGCGCCGAGGGTTCTCCGCCAGGTGTTTGATGATGGCGCGCGCTAAATCCCATTACCTCTGCACCGAGTGCGGGGGGAGTACCCCCAAGTGGGCTGGCCAGTGCCCGCAGTGCGAGCGCTGGAATACGCTGGTGGAAACCGTGGTCGAGCCCGCCGCAGCGGGACGTCACCGCGGGCTGGTGGAGGCGCAGGCGGTTCAGCGGCTCGATTCGGTTCCGCTGGAAACCGTACGTCGGTTGCCCACCGGTAGCGATGAATTTGATCGAGTGCTGGGGGGCGGCCTGGTGACAGGGTCTGTGGTGCTGATCGGCGGCGACCCCGGGATCGGCAAGTCAACGCTCCTGCTTCAGACCCTTGCCCATGTATGCGGGGAATCGAGTGCGCTTTATGTGAGTGGTGAGGAGTCTGTCGGGCAAATTGCGCTAAGGGCCCGACGTTTGGGGCTGGGCGAACTGGCGCTGCCGGTGCTGGCCGAGATCGAGCTTGAGCGCATCTGTCACGAAATTGAGCGCAGTCGCCCGACCGTGGTGGTGATTGATTCGATTCAGACCATGGTCTCGACTCAGTTGCAGTCGGCGCCGGGATCGGTGGCTCAGGTGCGCGAGTGCGCCGCGCAGCTGACCCGCGTTGCGAAGCAGCTGGGTATTGCGTTGGTCATGATCGGCCACGTGACCAAGGAAGGCACGCTCGCCGGTCCGCGTGTGCTCGAACACATCGTCGACACGGTGCTCTACTTCGAAGGCGAGCAGCACTCCACCTACCGGATGGTGCGGGCCTTCAAGAACCGGTTCGGAGCGGTCAATGAGCTCGGTGTCTTTGCGATGACCGATCGCGGTCTGCGCGCGGTGTCCAACCCCTCCGCCATTTTTCTTTCTCAGCGCGGCAGGCGGGTGGCCGGCTCGTGTGTGCTGGTGTCGCTCGAGGGAAGCCGGCCGCTGCTGGTCGAGGTGCAGGCGCTGGTTGATACGGCGCATGTGCCCAATCCGCGGCGGCTGTCGGTGGGCCTGGAAGGCAATCGTCTGGCGATGCTTCTTGCGGTCCTGCATCGACACGCGGGCATCGCCTGCTATGACCAGGACGTATTCGTCAATGTGGTGGGCGGGGTTCGAATTTCAGAGCCGGCCGCCGACCTGGCCGTGCTGCTCGCTATTGTTTCGTCGTTACGCGACCGGGCCCTGCCCGAGCAGCTCGCGGTGTTCGGCGAGGTTGGTCTGGCGGGTGAAATTCGACCTGCGCCGCGCGGCCAGGAGCGGCTCCGCGAAGCGGGGAAGCTGGGCTTTCCACGGATGCTCATTCCGCAGGCTAACGCGCCCAAGCGGCCTCTTGAGGGGCTGGAGCCACTCGCGGTGGAGTCGATCGATCAGGCGCTGTCGGTCGCCTGGTCCTGATTAAGCATCTTCGGAGGCGCCTACGCGGGGGGCTGAGCTGGCAAACGGTCTGGGGCCCCCAGCCGGGCGGCGAGTGCGCCCGCTCGTAGTCCGCTTCGCACGGCCGACTCGATCGTAGCGGGATAGTCATGCTCGGTGTAATCGCCCGCGAGCCAGAGCCCTGGCAGGTTGCCGCCGATAGGCTGATTGATAACCGGCCGCTCGGGAACACAGGCAAAAGTCGCACGGCGTTCGAAAATGGTGAAGGCATGCGCGGGCGCGGGCAGTTGCAGCGCCTGCGTGGTCGATGCGCTCACCGCCTCGGTTAGCGCTGCCAGCGATCCCTCAGTCGCGGCGGCGTTGCTCACCACGACCGACGCAATGCGATGGCCCCGCTGAACTCCCCGGTCAAAGAGCCAGTCACCCCGGGGCGCAGCGGTTGCCTGCGGCCCGCGTACCCCCAACATGGTCCAACTGGGTAGGGGGCTGACGCCGGTCTCAGGCCATGCAAGGTAGGTGGTGGCAATCGGGATCGAACGAAATGACGACAGATCGTGGCATAGCGCATGGATCTCCGGAACGTCATTCGAGCCTGCAGCCGAAGCCATCAGCCGTGCGCTGTTGGCGAGCGGAACGGCTAGCACCACCGCCCGGGCCCTGAGCACGCGATCGGGCAGCGCGATGTGCCATTCGGATCCCCTGCGCTCGATCGAGCGGGCAGGGGTTCTGAGCAGGATCCGGGCGCCGCGCTCGGTGAGCCAGGCGGTGGCGGGCTCAGGCAGGCAATCGCCAAGCGTACCTGCGGGCAAGATGAAGTCGCTTGCTGCGCGTGCTGCGCCCAGCGTGTCGCGCAACACAGCCGCAAAGGTGCGCGCGCATGCGACACCGGTCGGCGTGTTGAGTGCGGACACACATAACGGGTGCCATAGCCTGTCAATCAGCCAGGACGGCTGTCCGGTGCGCTCAAGCAGTTGCGCAACGGTCTCACCATCGGGCACCCGCCAGGCGTTGCGCCAGAGATTCAGCATCAGGCGCACGCACGCAACCCGTCCGGTAAGTCCTAGGCCGCGGGCGCGCGCGAATGCGACCGCCAGATGCAGGGGCGCGGGCAGCCTCGCCGCCTGAAGGGCAAAGCCATCGGGATCGCGTAAAGCAAGCGGTTCGCGACGCAGGCGCTGGCCAGCGTCTGGAGCGACTCGGTTGATCAGTGCGAGAGTCTCGCGGTAAGCGCCCATCATGAGGTGTTGACCGTTATCGAGTCGCACCGGGCCAAAGCCCATGTCGATTTCGACGGTGCGGGCGCGTCCCCCCAGCTGCGGCGCGGCCTCGATCAGGCTGACGCTGCCACCCGCCGCGCAGGCTTCGATGGCGGCAGCGATGCCGGCCCAGCCTCCGCCGATCACACAGACATCCACCGCCGCGGTTTGCTGGTCGTGAGCCATGGCCGCAGTCAGAGGCCGCGCACCTGTCCGCTACGCCAGGTGCGCCACGCGAGCCAGAGTTTGCGAACCGGAGGAAGCGACGTGCGGTGCGTAAGAACCCTCAGGCCATCGCGTTCGATTTCGGCAAGCAGGGTGGCGTAAATGGATGCCATCACCAGTCCGGGTCGTTGGCTTCGTCGGTCTGCTTCAGGCAACAGCGCGAGTGCTTCGCGATAGGTTTCGACTGCACGCGCATGTTGAAAACGCATGAGTGCGATGAAATTGTCTGAGGGGCGGACGGCCAGCAGATCGGGAACCGTCACGCCGAAGCGTTGCAATTCAGCCAGGGGCAGATAGATCCGACCCATCTTTGCGTCTTCGCGAACGTCGCGGATGATGTTGGTCAGTTGAAACGCGAGACCGAGTTTGGCTGCGTAGCGCAGCGTGTCGGGATGCGTCACGCCAAAGATCGAAGCCGCGAGAATTCCCACCACACCCGCCACCCGATGGCAGTAAAGTCCGAGCGACTCAAAGTCGAGATATCGGTTCTGCTCCAGATCCATCTGCATACCGTCGATGATGTCGCGAAGCCGCGCGCAGCTGATGGAATAGGGCCGCATGTGCGGTGCAAGCGCAAGCGTGACCGGATGCTGAGGGGCTCCAGCCTCGAGTCGGTTCACTTCATCGCGCCACCAGGCCAGCTTCGCGCGAGCCACCGACGCCTCGCGGATTTCGTCAACCACATCATCGACTTCGCGACAAAACGCATAGAGCGCGGTGATCGCGCGACGCCGCTCGGGGGGCAGGAACATGAAGCTGTAGTAGAAGCTCGATCCGCTGCGCGAAGCGCGTTCCTGGCAGTAGGCGTCAGGGGTCATGGTGCGGGCGGCCCCGACGGGCGAAAGCGGGGTGGCACGATTGCGAGTCCCAGGAGGGCGGGCGCATCACGCCAACCGAGTGTCGGGCGGTGTCTAAACACATCATGCTGCGCACGCGCGATCCGGTCGATGATGCGTTGGCCGCCTGCGATGATCGCGCGCAGTTCGAGCGAAAGCCGCCAGGGCACGCGACGAATCAGCGGCGCGCCGGCCGCGAGCATCTGCCGGGCGAACTCGAGCTCGCCCCGTATCGCGCGCTGCAGTGCAGGCGGTAGTGGCGCGCCGGCTGCCGCCTGCTCGATGTCATGGTCGCCGCTACCTGTCATGTGAAGCGCGTCCTGAGGCAGATAGACCCGCCCCTTGCGCCAGTCGACCGACACGTCCTGCAGAAAATTGATGAGCTGAAGCGCGGAACAAATGTGATCGGAAAGCTGAACGCACTCGCTGCTGTCGGCGTTGAAAAGCCGCAAGACCAGCCGCCCCACCGGGTTGGCCGACCGGCGGCAGTAGTCGAGGAGCTGCTCGCGATCGCGGTAGCGGTGAACGCGAACGTCCTGTGCGAAGGCATCGAGCAGTGCGCGCAGCTGGTCCATCGGAAGCGCGTGCTGTTCAATCAGCGGGTAAAGATGCAGAACGACGGCTGGAGCCTGAGGCGAGGGCTCGCAAAGCGCGCGATCAAGCTGAGCGAGCGCATCGAGCCGTTCACCGTCTGTGAGCGTTCCTTCATCGGCCAGATCGTCGGCGAATCGGGCGAATCGATAGAGCGCGATGACCGCCGGACGAAGCGGTGCAGGCATCAAAACTGATGCCACCGGGAAGTTCTCATAATGGTCGACCGACGACCAGGCTGGGGGGTGCATGGCGGTCGATTGTAGAGGCAATGGATGGCGGTTGCGGTTGATCAGATAGAATCGCAAGCTTTTGACGCGGCCGTGGCGGAATTGGTAGACGCACCAGGTTTAGGTCCTGGCGCTGCGAGGCGTGAAGGTTCGAGTCCTTTCGGCCGCACCAGTCTCGTGACTCGCTGCTTTGGTTTGCAGCCTGCAGGCTGTTTATTTCCGGAAACTTTTCATGACAACCGTGATTGAAAACACAGGCGCTCTCGAGCGCCGCCTCAAGATGGACGTAGCCAGCGCCGACCTGGCCAAGCAGGTCGGCGATCGCCTTCGCCAGCTGTCCAAGACCGTCAAAATGTCGGGCTTTCGGCCAGGTAAAGTCCCGATGAGCGTCGTTGAGCGCTCATACGGCGCGTCGGTGCAGGCCGAGGTGTTGGGTGATCTGGTCGGCAAGGCGTTTAACGCCGCTGTCACTGAGCACAAGCTGCGAGTGGCTGGCGAACCCCGCATTGAGCCTGCGCAAGGGGCTCCTGAGGGCGCAATTTCGTTTACCGCCACGTTTGAGGTCTATCCCGAGTTTGAGGTGGCTGACGCTGCGACGTGCGAAGTCCCCCGCTATGGTTGCGAGGTGACCGACGCCGAGGTCGACAAGACCGTCGAGATTCTCAGAAAACAGCGCGCATCATGGAACGAAGCTTCCGGTGCGGCCGCCGACGGTCAGCGGGCGACCATCGATTTCGTGGGCACGCTAGAGGGTGTCGCCTTTGACGGCGGAACGGCCTCGGACTTCCCGTTCGTGTTGGGCGAGGGCCGGATGCTTCCCGACTTTGAGACGGGCGTTCGCGGTCTTGGGGTGGGCGAAGCCCGTCAGTTTCCGGTGAAGTTCCCCGATGACTACGGCTCGAAAGACCTCGCTGGCAAGACGGCAGAGTTCTCGGTCACGCTCAAGAAGCTCGAGTCGCCCCAGCTTCCGGAGGTCGATGCCGAGTTCGCCCGTCAGCTGGGCATCGCCGACGGTGACGTGGCGCGCATGCGTGGTGAATTGCGTGCCAACCTCGAGCGCGAAGTCTCCGAGCGTTTGCGGATGCGCAACAAAACTGGCGTGATGGAAGCGTTACCTGCGCTTGCCAGCTTTGAGCTCCCCAAATCCCTGGTGGAATCGGAAAGCGGTGCGCTTGCCGAACGTATGAAAGCCGACCTCAAGGCGCGCGGGATGGATGTCCGCAATATCCCGGTTCCGCCTGAGGCCTTCCGCGATCAGGCTGAGAAGCGGGTTCGTCTGGGGCTGCTGGTGGCTGAAATTGTGCGGCGCGAAAAGCTGCAAGCCAAGCCGGATCAGATCCGCAAGCACATCGAGGAGCTTTCGCGCGCCTACGAAAATCCGCCCGAGGTGGTTCGTCACTACTTCAGCAACCGCGACCTGCTCGCGCAGGTTGAATCGCTGGTGGTCGAACAAAACGTGGTGGACTGGCTTCTTGAAAAGGCAAAGGTTCAGGATCAGCCGATCGCATTTGACGAACTGATGTCGCAGCAGGGCTGACCCTTTTTCCCGGAGTATCGTCGCCATGGTTCGTAACACGCTCGTAGAAGACCTTGTCAACGCTCACCTTGCGCAGCGTCAGGAGCCGCAGGGGTTGGGCCTCGTCCCCATCGTGATCGAGACCAGCGGCCGTGGCGAGCGTGCCTACGATATCTACTCGCGACTGCTTCGTGAGCGGGTGGTGTTCCTGGTGGGGCCGGTGATGGACAGCACCGCCAATTTGGTGGTCGCGCAGATGCTTTTTCTCGAGTCCGAAAATCCTGACAAGGACATTTCGTTCTACATCAATTCACCGGGCGGGTCGGTGTCGGCGGGGCTTGCCATCTACGACACCATGCAGTTCATCAAGCCCGCCGTGTCCACGCTCTGCATGGGGATCGCCGCCAGCATGGGGGCGTTCCTGCTTGCCGCGGGAGCAAAGGGCAAGCGCTTCGCTTTGCCCAATGCGCGCGTCATGATCCACCAGCCTTCGGGTGGTGCGCAGGGCCAGGCGAGCGACATTGAAATCCAGGCCAAAGAAATCCTGTATCTGCGCCAGCGTCTGAATGGCATTCTGGCTGAGAAAACCGGCCAGCCTGTTGACCGTATCGAACGCGACACCGACCGTGACACCTTCATGTCCGCGGAAGATGCGGTAAGCTACGGGTTGATTGATAAGGTTCTGTCGAGCCGTGCCGAAGCCGCTTAAGGCGGTGCTCGGCGCCCACTCGGGGTAGCAATGTCCGAAAAGAAGGCCTCAGGCGAAAAGCCGCTCTACTGCTCGTTTTGCGGGAAGAGCCAGCACGAAGTCCGCAAGCTGATCGCCGGTCCGTCGGTTTTCATCTGCGACGAGTGCATCGAGCTCTGTAACGACATCATCCGCGACGAGGTCCAGGCCGACACGCCTGCCGAGGGCGCTGCCCGAAGCGGCTTGCCCACGCCGTCCGAAATCGCATCCATCCTTGATCAATACGTGATTGGCCAGCAGAAGGCTAAGCGCATTCTTGCGGTGGCGGTCTACAACCACTACAAGCGCTTGCGCAACAAGGGCAAGAAAGACGAGATCGAGCTCTCCAAGAGCAACATCCTGCTGGTGGGTCCCACTGGTTCCGGAAAGACGCTGCTTGCGCAAACGCTCGCACGGCTTCTCAATGTCCCGTTCGTCATTGCCGATGCCACGACGCTCACCGAAGCGGGCTACGTGGGCGAAGACGTCGAAAACATCATTCAGAAGCTTCTGCAAAACTGCAACTACGACGTCGAAAAGGCCCAAAACGGCATCGTCTACATCGACGAAATCGACAAGATCTCTCGCAAGTCTGATAACCCCTCCATCACGCGTGACGTTTCGGGCGAGGGCGTGCAGCAGGCCCTCCTGAAGTTGGTTGAGGGCACGGTTGCGTCGGTGCCGCCTCAAGGGGGACGCAAGCACCCCAACCAGGACTTCGTTCAGATCGACACCACCAACATCCTGTTCATCTGTGGCGGGGCTTTCGACGGGTTGGAAAAAGTCATCCGTAACCGCTCAGAGCGCAGTGGCATTGGTTTCGGCGCGGAAGTGCGGAGCGCAAGCGAGCGCTCGGTGGGCGATGTGCTTCGTGAAGTCGAGCCTGAAGACCTCATCAAGTTCGGGCTCATTCCCGAGCTGGTTGGGCGCCTGCCGGTGGTGGCCACGCTCGACGAACTCGGCGAGGCCGCGCTCATCGATATCCTGGTTCAACCCCGCAATGCGCTCATTAAGCAGTACCAACGGCTCTTCGAAATGGAAGGGGTCGACCTCGAGGTACGGCCCTCGGCGCTAGCGGCCATTGCGCAGAAGGCACTCCGCAGAAAAACGGGTGCACGCGGTCTTCGCTCCATTCTCGAACATGTGTTGCTCGACACCATGTTCGAGCTACCTGGCTCACAGAACGTTCAAAAAGTCGTGGTCGACGACGCTTCGATCAACGGAGACGGTAAGCCGTTGCTCATCTACTCGGATGCACCCCGAGTCGCTGCAAGCTGATTGCCGCGGAAGCGGCGTCATTCGCGGTATGCTCAGTTCCGAGCGCCGCGCGGGGGAGGGTCCCCGCCCCCACTCACCATTCATCGCGCAAATGTGCGCGCCCGGCTTGAAATCAGGCCGGGTCGCACGCATCTGCCACGCTTACGCCTAATTGGAGTCCGCCATGTCTGATCCCCAGCCGTCTATCGCTCAGGTGCTGCCGCTGCTGCCCCTGCGCGACGTGGTGGTCTTCCCTCACATGGTGATCCCCTTGTTTGTGGGGCGGCCAAAGTCAATCAAGGCGCTCGAGGCGGCCATGGAGGGTGGCAAGAGCATCATGTTGGTTGCCCAGAAAAACGCCTCGAAAGACGAGCCCACGGCAACTGACATCCACGAGATCGGCTGTCTGTCGGGCATTCTTCAGATGCTGAAACTTCCCGATGGCACGGTGAAGGTGCTGGTGGAGGGCACGCGGCGCGGTCGAATCGAATCGGTACAGGACAACGGCGCGCACTTCGTGTGCGAGGTCACCCCCATCGAGCAACCCTCCGGACCGGCGCCTGAGGTTGAAGCCTTGCGTCGCGCCATCCTCGCGCAGTTCGACCAGTACGTGAAATTGAACAAGAAGGTGCCGCCTGAAATTCTGGCTTCGCTTTCTGGTATTGACGATCCGGGTCGTCTGGCCGACACCATCGCAGCGCACCTGCCAATCAAGATCGAACAGAAGCAGGGCATTCTTGAAATCATTGGTGTGCCCGAGCGCCTGGAAAAGCTTCTCGCGCAGATTGAAACCGAGCTCGACATCCTGCAGGTGGAAAAGCGCATTCGCGGTCGCGTGAAGCGTCAGATGGAGAAGAGCCAGCGCGAGTATTACCTCAACGAGCAGGTTAAGGCCATCCAGAAAGAGCTTGGCGAGGGCGAAGAGGGCGCCGATCTCGAGGAGCTCGACAAGAAAATCCGCGCAGCCAAGATGCCCAAGGAAGCGCTTAAAAAGGCGGAAACTGAGTTTCGAAAGCTCAAGCTCATGTCGCCCATGTCAGCCGAGGCGACCGTGGTGCGTAATTACATCGACACTCTGGTGAATCTCCCCTGGCGCAAGAAGAGCAAGATCAACAACGATCTGAGCAACGCCCAAAAGGTGCTTGATGATGACCATTTCGGTCTCGACAAGGTCAAGGAGCGCATCCTCGAATATCTCGCGGTACAGCAGCGGGTCGATCGCCTGAAAGCTCCTATCCTTTGTCTGGTGGGGCCGCCCGGGGTGGGCAAGACCTCGCTTGGGCAGTCAATCGCCCGGGCAACCAATCGCAAGTTCATCCGCATGGCACTTGGAGGCGTGCGTGATGAGGCTGAGATTCGTGGTCATCGCCGCACTTACATCGGGTCCATGCCCGGCAAGATTCTGCAGAGCCTCAGCCGGGTAGGGGTGCGTAATCCTCTCTTCTTGCTCGATGAGGTCGACAAGATGGGCATGGATTTCCGAGGTGATCCGGCTTCGGCGTTGTTGGAGGTGCTCGATCCCGAGCAGAACTCCACCTTCGTTGATCACTACGTCGAGGTTGAGTACGACCTGTCGGATGTGATGTTTGTGGCGACCGCAAACAGTCTCAATATCCCGCCGGCGCTGCTCGATCGTCTCGAGGTGATTCGCTTGTCAGGCTACACCGAAGACGAAAAGGTCAGTATCGCCCAGCGCTATCTGCTGGCAAAGCAGATGAAGAACACTGGGCTGAAGGCCACCGAGATCGTGGTGAGTGAGAGTGCCATCCGGGACATCATTCGCTACTACACCCGCGAGGCGGGTGTGCGATCGCTTGAGCGCGAGATCAGCAAAATCTGTCGCAAGGTGGTCAAGATGCTGCTGCTCAAGAAGCAGGAGCGCAAGGTTCAGGTGACTGGCAAGAACCTGGATAAGTTTTGCGGGGTTCGGCGCTTCAGTTTCGGGGTTGCAGAAAAGGAGAATCAGGTCGGGCAGGTCACTGGCTTGGCCTGGACCGAAGTGGGTGGCGAACTGCTTACCATCGAGGCGGTTGCGGTCGATGGCAAAGGAACGGCCACCTTCACTGGCAAACTGGGCGATGTGATGCAGGAGTCGATCAAGGCGGCCATGACTGTGGTTCGGCGCCGTGCCCGTCGTCTTGGTATCAAGCCGGGCTTTCATGAGAAGCGGGATATTCATATTCACGTGCCTGAAGGCGCAACGCCCAAGGACGGGCCCAGCGCCGGTATTGCCATGACCACCGCACTGGTCTCGGTGCTCACTGATATTCCGGTTCGGGCGGATGTGGCGATGACCGGCGAAGTCACGTTGCGGGGTGAGGTGCTGGCGATCGGCGGATTGAAGGAAAAGCTGCTCGCGGCCCATCGCGGTGGGATCAAGACGGTGCTGATCCCCGAGGAAAACGTGAAAGATCTCGCCGACATTCCCGACAACGTTAAGAACCGTCTCGAAATCGTGCCGGTCAAATGGATCGACCGTGTGCTTGAGCTCGCGCTTGAGCGCATGCCCGAGCCGCTGCCGGATGATGAGCCTGCCGCCGCGGCAAGCGTTCCGCCCGAAGCCGAGAAGGCGAAGGGTGGTTCAGACGTCGTGACGCACTAGGCCGCCACGCGCCGGCTGCCCTCGGCTTGCCGGCGCGCGCGTAGCCCTCTATAATCGAGGGCTTTGCTGGAAGGCAAATCCCCGATAGCTCAGTCGGTAGAGCGCCGGACTGTTAATCCGTAGGTCCCTGGTTCGAGCCCAGGTCGGGGAGCCAAAACAAGTGCTGTAAGAACAAGGGGTTGCATGTGAGAGCGTGCAGCCCTTTTGTTTTTGCGGCGTCATTTCCCTCCGGAGTTCCCACCGTTTTCCCACCGGTGGTCGCATTGCCTGGTCGTTGAGCTGCTCACAGGAGCTGCCTCATGGCATCCATCCGCAAGAAGGGGCGCGGC
>CAIPNM010000076.1 GCA_903866395.1 uncultured bacterium | reverse complement strand
TCTTCGCAGCCCGCCTCTTCGCAGCCCGCTTCCGCGCCGTCCGCCTCCCCGGAGCCAGGCCCGTCACCGCGCACCGCTGCGCAGCCCGCGTCACGGATCGTTGGTTCCGGGCGCCATGTCGACGCGCCGGTCGCCATCGCCAACATACCGGTCTATCGCGCCTCCACCGTGCTGTTTGACTCGCTGTCCGAGGCGGAATCCGCCGGCCGCAGGGGCGCCCAAGGCGTTCGCCACGTCACTTCCTACGGCGTGGGCGGCACGCCCGGCACGATGGCCCTGACCGACGCGCTGTGCGAGATCGAAGGCGCCGGCCATGACTGCCGCGCTGCGCTGATGCCCTCTGGGCTCAGTGCGATCAGCACGCTGTTCCTCGCTCTGCTCCAGCCCGGAGACCACCTGCTGGTGCCTGACTCAGCCTACGGGCCCACCCGGGCGGTCTGCGATGGCCTCATGACCCGCATGGGGGTGGTGGTGGAGTACTACGACCCCGCGACTTCGGCCGAAGAGTTGTCACCGAAGCTGCGTGAGCGCACGCGCATGATTTATCTCGAGAGCCCGGGCAGTTACACGTTCGAGGTGCAGGATGTGCCCGCCATCTGTGCACTGGCGCGGGCGCGGGGCATTCTCACCGCGGTCGACAATGCCTGGGCATCACCCGTCTTCGCCTGTCCATTCGACTGGGGGGTCGATGCGTCGGTGCTGCCGCTCACCAAATACTGGAGCGGTCATTCCGATGTACTGATGGGCGCGATCGTGGTGCGGGAAGCGCTCTGGCCGCAGCTGTGGTCGGTCGTCAAGCAGATGGGTGTCTGTGTGGGTGGCGACGACGCCTTTCTGGTGCTTCGCGGCTTGCGCACAGCGGATGTGCGAATGCGGCGGCATCAGGACAATGCGCTCGCCGTGGCGCGCTGGCTGGAAACCCGCCCCGAGGTCAGGCGCGTTCTGCACCCTGGGCTTGCCTCGCACCCACAGCATGCGCTTTGGCAGCGTGACTTTTCCGGGTCAAGCGGATTGTTTTCGTTTGAGATCGACCCCGCTGCCACCGGGGGCCTGGGCGCTGGCTTTAACGCCGCCACGGCCGCGTTCAGCGAGGGTCGGCGCTTCTTCGGAATCGGCTACTCGTGGGGAGGCTTTGAAAGCCTCGTCATGCCTGGTCGTCTATCGGGTATTCGCACGGTCCGCCCCTGGGACGGGGGCGCACTCATCCGCCTGCACGTGGGGCTCGAGGATCCGGCCGACCTGATCGCCGATCTTGCCGACGGGTTTGCTGCGATGCGCCAGGCGGTCGCCGCCGGCTAGACCGCGCGCGACCGCCCTCCCAGCCATCGCTCCCGCACCGTGATCAGTGACTGGCGCCGCCCGCCTGGTGCTGCGTTGCGCCGCGCTTCACCTCTGCCATGTCGAGCTCTCGCACCTGCCTAAGGATGTCCTCTAGCGCCCCCTTCGAGAGCGCACCCGGCTGCTGAAACACGATCACCTGCTCGCGAAAGATCATGAGCGTGGGAATCGAGCGGATGCTGAAGTGCATCGCGAGCTCCTGCTCCTCGTCGGTATTGATCTTCACAAATTTGACGTCAGCATTTTCACCGGCGACTTTTTCGAAGACCGGCGCAAAGCCGCGGCACGGGCCGCACCACGGCGCCCAAAAATCGGCAACAACGATGTCGTTGCCGCCGACGGTGGCGTCGAACTGTTCGGTGGTGAGATCGGAGACGGACATCATGGTTCCTGAGTGGGTGGCCTCGGAGGGCGTCAACCGGGCGGTGCGGGTGACCTGCAGGGCGTGCCGTACCGGTTGGCCCCGGCGCGCCGAGGGTCTGCGCCGGGTTCGAACGGTATATTGCGCGCTCAGGCCCGAATTGCAAGCGCGCGACCGACGCGCGCCGTTCAGATTCGACGAAGGAGACCCATGCCAACCCACCCGAACCCCTATCGCCAGGGACTGTCGCGTAACGCCGCCAACCATGTCCCGCTCTCACCCATCAGTCTGGTGGACTGGGCGGCCGACGTCTTTCCCGATCGGCTCGCGCTCATTCATGGCGGGCTTCGGCTCAGTTGGGCGCAGTTGCGCGAGCGCGCCCGCAGGCTCGCCTCGGCGCTTGCCGCGCGCGATATCGGCGAGGGCGACACGGTGGCGGTGATGCTGCCCAACACCCCGCCCATGGTCGAAGCGCACTATGGTGTGCCGCTCACCCGCGCAGTGCTGAACAGCATCAACACGCGCCTGGATGCGGCAACCGTGGCCTTTATCCTCCAGCATTCCGATTCCAAGGTGGTGCTGGTCGACCGAGAGTTTTCCGGGGTGATGGCCGAGGCGCTCGCGATCGTGGCCGGTGCGGGCGGGCGCCGGCCGATGGTGATCGATGTCGATGACGTGCTCTATGACGGCCCCGGGCAGGCGGTGGGCGACATGGGTTATGAGGCGCTCCTCGCCGAAGGCGATCCGGCCTACGCGGGGTCATTGCCTGAGGACGAGTGGGATGCGATCGGTCTCAACTACACCTCGGGCACCACCGGTAACCCCAAGGGCGTGGTGGTGCACCACCGCGGCGCCTACATGAATGCGGTGGCCAATGCGATGGCCTGGGCGCTTCCGCGGCACCCTATCTACTTGTGGACGCTACCCCTGTTCCACTGCAACGGCTGGTGCTTTCCCTGGACGTTGGCAGCCGTGGCTGGCACTCATGTGTGTCTGCGTAAGGTCGACGCGAAGCTCATCTTCGAACTGATCCGCGAGCACCGTGTCACGCACTACTGTGGCGCGCCGATCGTTCATTCGACCCTGATCGCAGCCCCTGAGGAACTGCGCCGCGGGATCGATCATGAGGTGCAGTGCATGGTGGCAGGCGCCGCCCCGCCCGCCGCCATGATCGCCGGCATGCAGACCCTCGGCTTCAAGCTCACCCATGTGTATGGACTCACCGAGGTCTACGGGCCGGCTGCGGTGTGCATGCCGCACGAGGACTGGGCCACGCTCGCCGTGGGCGATCAGGTCGACCGGCACGGCCGGCAGGGGGTGCGCTATCAGTTGCAGCAGGGCCTCACCGTGATGGATCCGCAGACCATGACCGAGGTCCCGCGCGATGGTGAGACCATGGGCGAGGTGATGTTCCGCGGCAACATCGTGATGAAGGGTTACCTGAAGAACGAGCAGGCCACCAGCGAGGCGTTTCGCGACGGCTGGTTTCATACCGGCGACCTCGGGGTGCTTCATCCCGACGGGTATGTGAAGCTCAAGGACCGCGCAAAGGACATCATCATTTCCGGCGGCGAGAACATTTCCTCGATTGAGGTCGAAGATGCGCTTTACCGTCATCCTGCGGTGATGGCCTGCGCGGTGGTCGCCAAACCCGATCCGAAGTGGGGCGAAACCCCGCTCGCATTCGTTGAACTGCGGCCGGGCGCGAGCGTAACCGAGGCCGAACTCATTGAACACTGCAAGGGCTTGCTCGCCCGCTTCAAGTGTCCGCGCGAAGTGCGCTTTGCCGAGGTTCCCAAGACCTCCACCGGGAAGATCCAGAAACACCTGCTTCGCGCCCAGGTCAAGTCGGCCAGCGCGATCGTGGGCTGAGACGGACCGGCGGGTACAATTCGCGCCCATGCTCTCCGAACAAAAACTCGCACTTGCGGCGCTCTTTTCTGAGGCCGCCCGCACGCTTTCCGCGGGCGTGCTCGCTCCCGAATCGCTTCCCGTGGTCGAGCTCGACCGGCCGCGACAGGCTGATCATGGCGATCTCGCCTGCAATCTCGCCATGCAGCTCGCCCGTCCGCTCAAGCAGCCGCCGCGGAAAATTGCCGAGGCGCTCGCCCAGGCCGTGCAGGTGGCTGATGCAGCGAGCCCCCAACCGCTTCTTGCTGCGGTCGACGTGGCGGGCCCCGGTTTCATCAACCTGCGGCTCGCGCCGGCGGCGCGCCGGGCGGTGGTGGCGCGCGTGCTCGAAAAAGCCGAGACCTTTGGCTGTGGCACGCAGGGCGCCGGCCGCAGCGTGGTGGTCGAATTTGTCTCGGCCAACCCCACCGGACCGCTTCACGTCGGCCATGGCCGACAGGCTGCGCTGGGTGATGCCCTCTGCGCGCTTCTTGGCGCGAGCGGCTGGCGGGTGAGTCGCGAGTTTTACTACAACGATGCGGGCGCGCAAATTGCCAATCTCGCAGCCTCGGTGCAGGCGCGGGTGCGCGGCCTCGAGACCGATGATCCGCGCTTTCCTGCCGACGGGTATCGAGGCGATTACATCCGCGAAATCGCGGCCGATTACCTGGCGGGCAAGACGGTGGCGGCCGAGCGGGTCGCTCCCGAAACCGCTGCAGCCGACCCCGATGACTTAGAGGCGATCCGGCGTTTTGCCGTGGCCTATCTGCGCCGCGAGCAGGACAACGATCTGCGTGCGTTCGGTGTGCGTTTCGACACCTACTATCTCGAGTCCTCGCTCTACACCGATGGCCGGGTCGACCAAACCGTCAATGCGCTTGCCGCCGCTGGCGTCACCTTCGAGCATGAAGGCGCGCTTTGGCTTCGAAGCACGCAATTCGGTGACGACAAGGACCGCGTCATGCGTAAGAGCGAGGGGGGCTACACCTACTTCGTGCCTGACGTTGCCTACCACGTCACCAAGTGGCAGCGCGGCTTTGAACGCGCGGTCAACATTCAGGGCTCAGACCATCACGGCACGATCGCGCGCGTGCGCGCAGGCCTTCAGGCGCTCTCGGTGGGCATTCCGGCGGGCTATCCGCAATATGTGCTCCACAAGATGGTCACCGTGATGCGCGGTGGCGAAGAGGTAAAAATCTCTAAGCGCGCGGGCGCCTACGTCACGTTGCGCGATCTCATCACCTGGAGCGGTGAACGCGGCACGACCGACGCGCCGGGCTCGGCCGATGCCGAGCTCGCCGAGCGTCGCGGGCGTGATGCGGTACGGTTTTTTCTCGTCTCGCGCAAGGCCGATTCCGAATTCGTGTTCGATATCGACCTCGCGCTTTCCCAGAGCGATGACAACCCGGTCTATTACGTGCAGTACGCGCACGCCCGCATCTGCTCCGTGTTTGAGCAGGCAAGCCGTCAGTCGGGCGAAGCGCAAGCGGCGCTTGAAGCGCGAATCGGCGCGCAGGCGCTGTCCTCGCCAGCCTTCACCGAGCGGCTGGACGCACCGCGTGAGGCGCTGCTCATGGCCCGGCTTGCCGAGTTTCCCGAACTGGTTGCGCAGTCGGCCGAAGAGCTCGCGCCGCATGCGCTCGCGTTTTTCCTCAAGGAACTCGCTGCCGACCTACACGCTTACTATAATTCCGAACGATTTCTGGTGGACGATGTCGGCCTTCGCGAAGCGCGGCTCGCACTGCTTCTTGCTGTGCGGCAGGTGCTTCGTAACGGTCTCGCGCTCCTGGGTGTTTCAGCGCCGGAAAAAATGTAATGCGGGTTCGTGGCGGTCACGCGGCAATGGGTGCCCTTCAGCGCGGCAGTGTGGCGCTTGGCATGATGTTGGGTATCGTCATCGGCCTCGCGGTTGCGGTGGCGGTTGCCGTGTTCGTTACCCGCGCGCCGCTGCCGTTCGTGAACAAGGTGGTGCGTAGCGGAGATCGTATCGTCGAGCCGCGTACGCCAGCCGATGCCCCCGATCCCAACCGTCCGTCGGCTGCTCGACAGCGCCCTGCCGATGCACCGGCACCCGCCGCCCGGAGCGCCGGTGAAACGCCGGCTGCCAGCGCATCCGCCCCGGCGGCTATGCCCGATCGCGCGCCATCGGCAAGCGCGGGCGCCGCGCCCGCAGGCGATGGGGCCGAACCCGCCGCCGAGCGCATGCTCTATGTGCTGCAAGCTGGCGCCTTCAGGCTCGCCGATGATGCCGACAACATGAAGGCCAAGCTCGCACTAATCGGACTCGAAGCACGTGTGCAGCCCGCCGAGGTCAACGGTCAGCGCGTGTTTCGCGTTCGCATCGGACCGTACGTCAACCTTGACGATCTGAACCGGGCGCGGGCCCGGCTTGAAGAAAACGGCATTGAATCGTCGGTGGTGCGACAGCGCTGATTCGACAGGAGAACCCATGAACCCCACCCGCAGACTCTGTATTCAAGCGCTTGCCGCCGGCGGCGCCGTTGTGTCGGCGAGTCCGTCCCTGGCGCAGGGCGAGCCAGTCGCCGGTCGCGATTTCCGCGCCGTGAATCCGGCGCAGGCGGTCGAAGCGCCCGCGGGCCGCGTCGAGGTGCTCGAGTTCTTTGCCTACTGGTGCCCGCACTGCGCCTCGCTCGAGGCCGAGCTCAATGACTGGCGCAAGCGCCAGCCCCCAGAAATCGTGTTCCGTCGGGAGCATGTGAGCTTTCGCGAAACCCGGATTCAGCAACTGCACTATGCGCTGGTGGCGCTCGGTAAAGCCGATGAACTTTCGCCGCGCGTCTTTCACGCCATCCATGTCGACAAGGTGCGGCTGGAAACCCCGCAGAAAATGGCCGAGGTGCTGGGGCTCGATCCCAAATCCTTCGCCGAGGTCTATGACTCGTTTTCGGTGCGCACCCGCGCCCGTCGCGGCACGCAAATTTCCGAGGCTTATGCCATCGATGGCGTGCCGTCGTTCGCGGTGGCGGGCAAGTACCTCACCGCGCCCTCGATGGCGGGTTCGAACACCGCGGCGCTGCGGGTGGTCGACTGGCTGGCCGCGCGCGAGCGCAAATCCGCTGGCTCGCGCGGTTAGGCGCGCGCGCTCGCCCCAGGACCGGCGCAATGGCCGAACCGGACGCTGGCGGCCCGTCACCTGCCCAAGCCGCAGGCCCACGGGTAGTCATCACGGGCGCATCAAGCGGACTGGGCGAGGCACTTGCGCTCGAATACGCCCGGCGCCATCCGCAGGCGGTGTTCGCACTGGTGGCGCGGCGACATGATCTTCTCGCCCAGGTCGCTGCTCGGCTTGCACCGGCCACCGTCCGGACGTTTGCCATCGACATCACCGATCGGGACGCGCTCAACGATGCGGCCGAGCGGTTTGTTGCCGAGTTTGGCGCCCCCGATATCGTGATTGCCAATGCTGGCATCAGCGCAGGCACCCTCACCGCCGAGCGAGCCGATGCGCCGGTGTTTCGCCGGATCATCGATGTGAATGTGGTGGCGCTCTTCGATACATTCGCCGCGTTTCTGCCCGCGATACGTGCCGAGCGCCGCGGCACGCTGGTAGGGATTGCGAGCGTGGCCGGCATCCGCGGTTTGCCCGGGGCGGGCGCCTACAGCGCGAGCAAGTCGGCTGCAATCACCTACCTCGAGTCGCTGCGACTGGAGGAGCGCGAACACGGCATTCGCGTGGTGACGATCGCGCCCGGCTACATTCGTACGCCGATGACAGCGGTCAACCACTACCGCATGCCCTTTCTGATGCCGGCCGATGCGTTTGCGCACCGTGCGGTCGACGCAATTGCTGCCGGTCGGTCCTTTGTCGTGATCCCGCGGCCCATGCGTGCGGTCGCGCTCATGCTGCGCGCGCTGCCTAACTGGCTCTATGACGCGCTCTTTGCGCGCGCGCCGCGCAAGGCGCGGATCGCAGGCGATTCCTCATGAGCGCGCCACGGATCGTTTCACTGGTCCCGAGTCTCACCGAGCTGGTGTGTGCGCTGGGGCGCGGCGACTGGCTGGTGGGCCGTACCGGGTTCTGTGTGCATCCGAGCGAGGCATTGGCCCAGGTGCCGAAAGTGGGCGGGACCAAGACGGTCAACATCGAGAAGATCCGGAGGCTCGCGCCCACTCATCTGATCGTCAATGTCGATGAAAATGAAAAGCCCACTGTCGAGGCCTTGTCCGAATTCATCCCCAATGTGGTGGTCACGCATCCGATTGCCATCAACGACAACTTCGAGCTCTATCGGCGGTTTGGCCGCCTGTTCGATGCCGAGGCCCGCGCCGTTCAATTGTGCGCAGAGCTGGAGAGCGCACTCAAGTTGACGCAGTCGGCGCCGCGCGCCACGCTTCGCGTTCTTTATCTGATCTGGAATGATCCCTGGATGACGGTGTCCGCCGAGACCTTTATCGCGAAGATGCTGGCAAGTGTTGGGATCGAGGTGTGCGTGCCGCCGGGTGATGCGCGCTACCCGTCGCTGTCGCTGGATGCAATCGGCTCGTTGGGTGCCGATGCGGTACTGCTGTCGTCCGAACCGTGCCGGTTTCGTCCGGCGGACCGCCGCGAGCTTCGCGCAGCGCTTGTCTCCGGCGCGGCTGCGCGGGTGCCCGTGCTGGGCATCGATGGCGAAATGACGTCCTGGTACGGGCCGCGCGCGATCGAGGGCTTGCGGTATCTGCACGCGTATCGACGCCGGCTTGAGATGCGGCTGGAGGAGCGGCACGAGGAGCGGCTGGCGGGACGGCTATCGGGGCGAACCTCACCTCGGCAGACGCCGTTGGTAGGCGGGCCGGGCGAGGCGCGCCTCGCACGCGCCGGCTGCATGCTCGCGGCTGCCGTCATGCTGGGGTTCCTCGCCGCATGCTCGAGTGCGCCGCCTGCCGCGCCTTCCGTGCCTGGCGGGCCCGCGCCTGCACCGGAGGCGGGCACGCCGCCGCCAGCGGCCGGCACCGCGTCGTCTGGGCGCGGTCGGTTTTACCTTGACGATGGCCCTGGCGATCGACCGCTTGCCGAGCTTCAGAAAGTGCCAGATGCAGTGCCACGCGCCGAGCCGCTGCATTCGCGAGCCAATCGACCCTATGTGATATTCGGCCGACAGTACGAGCCCATGACGCGAATGGAACCGTTTCGCGAACGCGGTATCGCCACCTGGTACGGGCGCCGTTATCACGGCCGACCCACCTCGATCGGCGAGATCTATGACATGTACGGCATGACGGCCGCTCACCCCACCTTGCCGCTGCCCAGCTACGCCCGGGTGACCAACGTTCGAACCGGACGCAGCGTGATCGTGCGGGTGAATGATCGTGGACCATTCCTCCACGGTAGGGTGATCGACCTGTCGTACGCAGCGGCGGCCAAACTCGCGGCGGCGCTTCCAGGAAGCGCTGAGGTCGAGGTGGAGCTGATCACCGAGTTTGATGCGGCCCCGGCTGTCAGGGCGTCTTCGCCCCCGCGGGCCGATCCCAGCCCGGTCGGCGTGCCGGTTGCGCAGGCAGTTCAGGTTGCGCCGGCGTCCTCGGCCAGCCTGCCGCCGCTACGTGTCGAGGAGGCGCCGCGGGCGCCCGCAGTCACGCCGACCGCAGCGACCGTGCCCGCGGTACCCGTCATGGCGGCTGCCCCCGAAGCGTCGGCTGCAGCCCCGTCATCGGCATCCGATGTGCTGCTCCCAGGCCGCTATGTACAACTCGGCGCCTACCAGAGCCGTGAAGGCGCAGACGCTGCGCTTGCCCGACTGCGCGCGAGTGGATTGCCCGAGCCGGTTTCGGTCCGCCGGGATGGCGCGCTCCACAAGCTGGTTGCCGGGCCCTATCCCCAGACCACGGATGCGCAGGCTGCGCAGCGGCGGCTACGCGCTGCCACCGGCATCGAGGCTTTCGTCCTGTTGCGCTAGTCGAAGCGCCCGCGCGTAGACCTCGCGATGCGGCCGGCCAGCCAGACGTTCAACGATCCGGGTGGCGCGACTCGCGCCCATTTCACGCACCAATGCGCCCAGCAGCTGATCCAGGTCTAGCGTGAGCGTCACCGCCTCGGTGGTGGGATCGGCTGACTGGGGGGCCGCCGATTCGTGACCGTCTTCGCGCCGCGTGCCGGGCAACCGGAATTCCGCCGGGGCGATGATCAGGCCATATTCGCCTTTCAACCGCATCGGGTTGGCGAGCAGCCAGGCGGGCGCTTCGCCACTCAGGCAGCGATGAATTTCCTCGAACTTCTTGGTGAGCTCGCGCCCCAGCACGACCCAGCGCTCAGCGCCGAGCTGCTCAACGATCGCGGCAATCGTTGCCTCGATCCGGTGGGGCGACTCGAACAGCACCACCGGGCAATCGAGATCGGCGAGCGCCCGCAGCCGATCGGCGCGGGCACGCGGGCGGGCAGGCAGGAACCCCTCAAACCTGAACGCGCCCTCGATGAGGCCGCCTGCGCTCGCCAACGCGGTGAGTGCTGAGGGCCCGGGGACCGGAACCACCCGCCTGCCCGATGCGAGTACCGCCGAGACAATGCGGGCGCCCGGGTCGCTCACGCCGGGGGTACCGGCGTCGGTCACCAGCGCCACCGACTTCGCCTCACCCAGCATCGCAACGATCCGCTCTGCGATGGCTGCCTCGTTGTGCTGATGCGCGGCGAGGAGCCGCGCGCGGCTTGCCACGCGAGCAAGGAGCGGCGCCGTGACTCGCGTGTCTTCTGCCGCCACGATGTCAACCTCGGCGAGCACCCGTGCGGCGCGCGCACTCAGGTCGCCCAAGTGGCCGATGGGTGTGGCAACTACATATAATGCGCCGGGCTCAACCGCTGGGATGGTGTCGTGTCCGCTCATTGGCCGATAGGTCGGGTTACGGGGAAAAGAGGCGGCGTCCGCGCCACGCGGAAGTGCTCGCACTGCCCCGATTTTGCGCTGTTTCGGCCGCGAACGTTTCAGCCTGTGCTGGGCTTGGCCGCGCGTCCGGTGCGATCACTGACCCATCGCTTCACGCCAACCGCTGTTGGCCGCTGTGGGCCTTCGCCGTGACGCGCTCGCCCACGCAGCGTCTGGGCGATGCAGGCGAAGACCTTGCACTCGCTTACCTTGAGCGCGCCGGGCTGTCGCTGGTGGCGCGGCAGGTGGCGGGACGTTTTGGCGAAATCGATCTGATCATGCGCGAGCGTGACGATCTGGTGTTCGTCGAAGTGCGCCGCCGCAGCCGCAGCGATTATGGATCGGCTGCCGATAGCATCGGAGCGGCCAAGCAGGGTAAGCTGCGCCGCAGCGCCGAACTGTGGTTGCAGAAGCAGTACGGTGATCGATGGCCGGCTTGCCGGTTCGATGTCTGTGCCATCGATGGCGGGCGCATCGATTGGATACGCAATGCCTTCTGACGATAGAATTTCCTCTGCTGCTAACGGGTGAAAACATGAAGCGACTGATGATTCTGATCGGGGCCGCGGCCATCGCAGGCTCGGCACTGATGCTCTCCGGCTGTTTGCCGCTTGCCGCCACCGGACTCGTTGCCGGTGCGCTCGCCGCCAATGACCGCCGCACGCTTGGCGCGCAAACCGAGGACACCAGCATCGAATTCAAGGCGGGCTCGCGCCTGCGTGATGCCATGCGGTTCCCCGGCGGCATTTCGGTCACCAGTTACAACCGAAAGGTGTTGCTCACCGGTCAGGTGGGTAACGCCGAAGATCGCCGTATGGCCGAGCAGATCGTCTCCAAAATCGACAACGTCCGCTCGGTGGAGAACGCACTCCAGGTTGCCGGGCAGCCGGCGCTGACGGCCTCCGCCTCCGATGCCACGGTGAGCGCGGGCGTGAAGGCGGCACTTCTCGAAAACTCCGAAACCCAAGCCACGGCAGTCAAGGTGGTAACCGAGTCGGGCGTGGTCTATCTGATGGGCATTGCGTCGCGCAAGGAAGCCGATCGCGTGGCGCACGTGGCCAGCCGGGTGCGTGGGGTTCAGAAAGTGGTTGCCGTCTTCGAGATCGTGAGCGACGAAGAACTCGCTCGAATTCTCAAAGGCCAGAGCGAGTCCCGCTAGCGCCATGGCGCTCCCGCCCATTCTGAGCGAGCGCCTCCGCCTGCCGGTGGTGGCCTCGCCGATGTTCATCATCTCCACCCCCGAACTGGTCATCGCTCAGTGCAAGGCGGGCGTGGTGGGTTCGTTTCCGGCGCTCAATGCGCGGCCGAAAGAGCAACTCGATGACTGGCTCACCCAGATCCGCGAGACGCTCGATGCGCATGATCGTGCGCACCCCGATCGGCCAAGCGCACCGTTTGCCGTCAATCAGATCGTGCACCGCTCCAACGATCGCCTCGAACACGATCTCGAGATGTGTGTGCGGCATCGAGTGCCTATCGTCATCACCTCGCTGGGCGCGCGCCCCGAGGTCAACGATGCGGTCCATAGCTATGGCGGCGTGGTGTTGCATGACATCATCAATAACCGCTTTGCGCGCAAGGCGATCGAGAAAGGTGCCGATGGCCTGATCGCGGTGGCAGCCGGCGCGGGCGGTCATGCCGGCACGCTGTCGGCGTTTGCCCTGATTCAGGAAATTCGCGAGTGGTTCCAAGGGCCGCTACTGCTCTCGGGGGCCATTGCCAATGGTGCGGCGGTGCTTGCCGCACAGGCGATGGGGGCAGACCTCGCCTACGTGGGATCGGCCTTCATTGCTACCCGCGAGGCCCGGGCAACCGAGGCCTACAAGCAGGCGATCGTAGCGGGCAGTGCCGAGGACATTATCTACACCAATCTGTTTACCGGCGTGCACGGCAATTACCTGCGCGCTTCGGTGGTGGCTGCGGGGCTCGATCCCGAGAATCTGCCGCAGAGCGATCCCAGCGCCATGAACTTCGGTTCCGACCGGCCGGTCAAGGCCTGGAAAGACATCTGGGGCAGCGGTCAGGGCATCGGCGCGGTCAAATCGGTGCTGAGCACAGGCGATCTAGTCGACCGATTGACTCGCGAATATCAGGCGGCCTTCAGCCGACTGGACGGGCTCGCGCGACCGGTGATGGCGCGCGGTTAGTCCTGTGGCCGGGCCCCCGGCTGGTTCCGCGGGCAGGCCCTCGGTTGAGGCCGCCGCGGGCAGCCGTTCCGCTCAGACGCGGCGACCGCGCCAACGCGCCACTGAAGGCGCAATTTCGGTGAGTTCGCGAAACACCTGAACGCCTGGCGGCGCCCGACGCGCAAGCGCAGGATTCTGTCCGCCTGCCCAGAGCTCGGTTGCGCGCGGAAGCTTTGCGCGTAACTCGGCCAATCCGTCAGCCACCGCATTGACGCCCAGCGATGCGGTAAACGACAGCGCGACGATATCGGCGTTATGCGCCGTGGCGGCGAGCACGATGTCCCAGACCGGTGTCTGAACGCCGAGCGACAGACAGCCACAGCCTTCAAGCGACAGGATCGCCTCGACCATCAACAGGCCCAGTCCGTGGCTCTCGTTGGGAAAGGTGGTGAGCAGAACACGCGGCCGATTGCCGGTGCGCGGGATGGTGCTGATCGCGTTACGAAGCACGATCTGCATGGATTCGGTGTAGAGATGTTCTTCGAACACCTCGAAGTAGCCGCGCGCCCAGGCCTCGCCCACCATTCGGTTGAGGGGCGCTGCGACCTCCACCACAAAGCGGTCGACCCCCATGCGGACCGTTGCCTGCGACAGGGCGCTGCGCAGCCCGTCAACGTCGTGGGCTTTGGTGAGTTCGATGAACCGTTGCAGGTCATCGCGGTCGATGCGCAGGTCGCTCGCGCTGCGGGGCGCCTCCACCGATTGCGCGGCGAGCGCGTGCAGGTCCTCGAGCGACAAGGAAATGATCCGACCTGGCCGATGGCCGCTGTCCATCAGACGGCGGATGACCCGAAGCTTGTCAACCTGTTCGATCGGGTAGCTGCGCTCGCCGAAGGCATCCCGCCCCGGGCTGGGAAATCCGTAGCGGCGTTCCCATACGCGCAGGGTGTCCTTCGCGAGACCCGTGTCGCGTTCGACCGCGGCAATGCTGAGCGCAATGCCAGATGTAACTGAACGGTCATTCATGGTCGCCGGCCTTGCGTGCCTGTCCGGTTCTTCGACCGGTTGTAGTGGGGAACAACGGAGCCGGACGGCGGCTTTGTCTTGGACAAAACACCTCGTCCTCGCAGTGTGGCCCGCATCTTACCCCTGTCGGCTGGCCCTGCATAGCCCATTGGAAATCCCATGGAGCCCGCTTGACAACTTCTGTACTGGACACCGTTTGGTCATATCATGACCGAGCAGTCACAAAAACAAACTCCTCCTCAACCTTCTTCGGACCCGGCGCTTGCCCGTCGCGGTTGCGCCAAGGACACGTCACGATGCGCATAGCGGTCATCGGATCAGGCATTTCCGGGTTGTCGGCAGCGCTGCGCCTGCAGGCGCGGCACGAGGTCACGCTCTACGAGAGCGACGCGCGCCCGGGGGGGCATGCTCACACCGTCGATGTGTCGCTCGATGGCCTGTGCGCACCGGTCGATACCGGCTTTCTGGTCTACAACGAACGCACCTATCCGCTCCTGATCGCGCTCTTCAAGGAACTGGGCGTGCGCGAGGCACCGACCGATATGTCGTTTGCCGCCTCCATCGGACCCCACCGGTTGGAGTGGTGTGGATCCAACATCCGCTCGGTGTTTGCACAGCCGACCAATCTGCTACGCCCCGGATTCTGGCGGATGCTGCGCGACATCGTGCGCTTTAATCGCGAAGCGACTGCGCTGGCGATCGATGAACAGGCGCAGGCGCGGCTCGATGAGCCTCTCGAGCGGTATCTGGAGCGTGAGGGCTATAGCGCGGAATTCCGCGACGCCTACCTGCTGCCCATGGCCGCTGCAATCTGGTCATGTTCAACTGCAACCATGACCCGTTTTCCGCTTGGGAGTTTCGTGCGTTTTTTCCATAACCACGGACTGCTGCAGATCGAGGGCCGCCCGCGCTGGATGACCGTCGAGGGGGGCTCGCGCGAATACGTTTCGCGAATCATCGCGAAGCTTCGCGATGTGCGGCTGTCCGAGCCGGTGGAAGCGGTGACCCGCCGCGCTGGAGGCGGCGCTCCTCCAGTGACTGTTCGGTCGGCACATGCCACAGAGCATTTCGATCAGGTGGTGTTCGCCTGCCACAGCGATCAGGCGCTTGCGCTACTCGCCGACCCCAGCGAGGACGAGCACGCGGTGCTTACTGCGATCCGCTATCAGCCCAATCGCGCGCTTCTCCATACCGATCCCGCGCTCATGCCTGCGCGCCGCCGCGCCTGGGCGGCCTGGAACTATCTGAGCGATGGCCGACCGGGTGCGCCGTCGGTGTCGGTCACCTATTGGCTGAACCGACTGCAGCCACTGCCGTTTCGCTCGCCTGTGTTTGTCAGCCTGAACCCGCTGAGCGAGCCCGCACCGTCAACGCTGATCCGCGAGATCCATTACGCCCACCCGATCTTCGATCTGGCCGCAGGGCGCGCACAGCGGCGGCTGCGTGCCATCCAGGGTCGGCAGCAGACCTGGTATGCCGGCGCCTGGACCGGCTATGGCTTTCATGAAGATGGCCTGCGCTCGGGGTTCGAGGTCGCGCAGGCGATCGCCCAGCTCAACGAACCCTTGTCGCGTGCGGCCTGAGCAGGGCGCCATGAGCGAGCCCTTCAAGCAGGTTCAGTTTGCGTTCGGCGAGGTTCGACATCGCCGGCTGCGGCCGCGTGATCATGCGTTTCGTTACAGCGCCTGGTTTGTCCGCGCACCTCTGGCGGCACTCGAGGCGTGCGGCGGCAACTGGCTGTTCGGGATCAACCGGCGGTCGCTTCTGTCCCTTCATGCTGCCGATCATGGCGATGGGGGCTCGCCGCGCGCCTGGATTACCCGCCTGCTCGACTCTGCGGGGCTGCGCGCTGAGGGTGAGATCTGGCTTCACGCCTTTGCGCGCGTGTGTGGCTATGCGTTCAAGCCGGTGAGTTTCTGGTTTTGTCACCGGGCGGATGGAGCGCTGATCGCCGTCGTGGCTGAGGTGCACAACACGTTCGGCGAGCGCCATGTTTATTTGCTCGCCGATGAGCAGGCAAATCCGCTCAAATCCGGCGCTGAGCTCCATGCGGTGAAGGCTTTCCATGTATCGCCGTTCTGTGCGGTGCAGGGAAGCTATCGGTTCCGTTTCATCAACCGACCCGACCGGGCTGTGGCCCGAATCGACTATGACGACGGTGACGGCCCGTTGCTGCTCACCAGTCTCAGCGGCGTACTTGAAGAGGCGGGCCGCGCGCAGCGGCTTCGCGCGCTGCTCGGATTTCCGCTTTTTAGCGCCGGGGTGATCGCCCGCATTCACTGGCACGCGCTTCGGCTGTGGTTGGCGCGCGTGCCGTTTCACCGAAAACCCGCCGCGCCCGACACCATTCTCACCCGGGGTTCGCCATGACCATCACCGCTACCACGCATTCATCGAATCCTTCCGAAGCAATCGCCCGACAGACGAACGCAGCCGTGCCGCGCCAGGCGGCCATGATCCTGCGCCTTCTTGAGCGCCTTGAGACGGGGTCGCTCGCGCTCGATCTGCCCGATGGCAGTCGCCGCAATGTGGGCCGTGGCGAGCCCTCGGCGTCGATCAGCGTGCGCGACTGGACCGTGTTTGAGGACGCGCTGCGCCGTGGCGATGTGGGCTTTGCCGAAGGCTGGATCGATGGTCGCTGGTCAACCGACTCGCTGTCGCGGCTGTTGTCGATCTTGGTGATTAACCGGCGCGAGCTTGAGTCGGCGGTCTACGGCACCTGGTGGGGGCAACTCTTTGACCGCCTGCGGCATCTGCTGCGCGCCAACACGCGTGCTGGATCCCGTCGCAATATTCACGCGCACTATGACCTCGGGAACGCCTTTTATCAGCTGTGGCTCGACCCGAGCATGACCTACTCGAGCGCGCTCTTTGAGGGCGACTCCACCCGCTCGCTCGAAGACGCTCAATACGCCAAGAATCGGCGACTGCTTGATGAGCTCGCGCTGCCTTCCGGCGCGTCGGTGCTCGAGATCGGCTGTGGCTGGGGCGGGTTTGCCGACGCGGCCGCCGCGCGCGGGCTTCATGTCACGGGGCTCACGCTCTCGACCGAGCAGCTTGCCTATGCGCGCGAACGACTCTCGCTCACCGCGCACGGACAGGCGCGCTTTGTGCTCCGTGACTACCGCGACGAGACTGGGGTCTACGATGGCATTGCCTCGGTGGAAATGTTTGAGGCAGTGGGCGAGCGCTATTGGCAGGCGTGGTTTCAGAGCGTTGCGCGTTGCCTGCGCCCCGGTGGGCGGGCCGCGATCCAGACCATCACGATTGATGAAGCGCTCTTTGAGCGATATCGGCGTGGCACCGACTTTATTCAGCAGTACGTTTTTCCGGGCGGCATGCTCCCCACCCGAAGCGGATTTGCTGCGCTTGCCCGCGAGGCGGGACTGCAGGTGCTTGCGCAACACTCATTCGGACCCGACTACGCGCTCACGCTGAAACTTTGGCGCGAGCGTTTCATGTCGGTACTCGACCAGGTGCGGGCGTTGGGCTTTGATGACCGCTTTATTCGCACCTGGGAGTTTTATCTCGCTTACTGCGAGGCGGCCTTCGAGCACGGCAACACCGATGTCGTTCAGTTCACGCTCGTGCGGCCGTGATGGGAATACGACTTGGCCGTGATGACCGAGGGGCGCTGCGTGCCGTAGCGGTCTTCGCCGCCGCGCTCGTGATCGGTGTCGGATCGAGCCTCGCGGCCGGGCCCGCAAGCGCGACCGGCCCGGCTACGGGCGAAGGCGCCCCCGGGCTTCTTCGCGCCTCGCTTGCCGAGCCGCGCGAGGTCGGTCGCGGCACGCTCCGGTTTCTCGGTATGCGCGTCTACGAAGCGATCCTCTGGACCGCGGGCGCGCCCCGCGCCGAGGCGCCGGAATCAGCCACACCGCCCTTCGATCGGGATTTCGCGCTTGAGTTGGTGTATGCGATGAGCCTGCCCGGCGCGCGAATTGCCGAGCGCAGCGACCAGGAGATTGGCAGACAGCCCGACCGGGGTTCGGCCGTGGAACGCGCGAACTGGCTTGCGCGCATGCGCGCCATCTTTCCGGACGTACGCGCGGGCGACCGCATCACCGGCATCTATCGCGCCGGGGGACCCACCCGGTTTCTGCTGAACGACAAGCCCCTCGGCGAGGTCGATGACCCAGCGTTCGGGCGCGCCTTTTTTGGCATCTGGCTAGATCCGCGAACCAGTGAGCCGGCCTTGCGAGAAGCGCTTCTGCGCGGGCTTGAAACGGGCACTGGAGGCGGTGCGCGCGCCGCTGCTGCGCCCGTCAGCGCACCCGCGCGCTGAGCCTGCCGTGGCCGGCACCGCCCTGTTTTCGCAAGGCGCCCGCCCCTCCGGAAGCGGGCATGCGCCCGAGCTCCCGATGCGCGCGCTCCTTTCCTACGGGTTTCTGCGCGCGCCGCTTGCTTTGCTTGAACTGCCACTCTTCGTGCTGCTGCCGGCGTTTTACGGACGCGAGGCGGGGCTTTCGCTCGCGCTGGTCGGGCTCGTGTTGTTTGGCGCCCGTCTCATCGACGCGCTCGCCGATCCGCTGATCGGACGGGCAATCGACCGCACGCGCGGGGCAACCGACTACCGTCGCTGGGTCATTGCGGGGTGTGTGCCACTGGCTGTCGGCTTTGTCGCCATGCTTCATCCGCCGGCATGGTCGACAACGGGAGTCGCAGTCTGGCTTGCCGCAGGTTCGGTGATCACCTATCTCGCCTGGTCGACCGTCACGATTGCCCATCAGGCGTGGGGCGCGGAGTTGGGGACGGACCGCGCAACGCGGGTTCGCATTACCGGCGTACGCGAAGCCTGTGGGCTGGCCGGGGTGCTCGCTTCGGCGGCTTTACTTGAACCTCAGCATGTGAGCACGCTCTCGGCACTCCTCGTGGGAGCGCTGCTACTGGCCGCCTGGCTGCTCAGGCATGCGCCGACGCCCATGCCCGCTTCGTCGCCGGACGCCCCCAGCCACCCAACCTCCTCGGGTCCCGCGCCGGTGGGCCGCACCGCGCCCTGGCGCGAACTCTTCGCCGATCGCGCGTTCACCCGCTTGCTCGCGGTGTTCATGTTAAACGGCACGGCAAGCGCGCTACCCGCCACCCTGGTGCTCTTCTTCGTCGCCGACGTGCTGGGCGATGCCTCGCGCGCGCCGCTCTTTCTCCTTATCTATTTCGCAGCCGCTGCGCTGGGCATGCCGCTCTGGATTCGGCTCGGTGTCCGGGTGGGCGCCAAGCCAGCGTGGCTCGTTGGTATGGTGGCTTCGGTGCTGGCCTTCGCGTGGGCGTTTGCGCTCGGACCAGGCGACTGGCTAGCCTTTGGCGTGATTTGTGCGGTGACCGGTCTTGCACTCGGCGCCGATCTGGCGATGCCGCCTGCGCTCCTTGCCGCCGCGATTGCCGCGGCCGGCGGAAGCGGTGCGCGCGAGGGCGCCTACTTTGGCGTCTGGTCGCTTGCCACCAAGCTCAATCTCGCGCTGGCTGCCGGCCTGGGCCTGCCGCTCATCAGCCTGCTGGGCTATCAGCCGGGCGTAGCCGGTACCGTCACGCAGGCGCTGTCTCTTGCCTATGCGGCGCTGCCTTGCCTCATCAAGAGCGCTGCCGCGTGGCTGTTGTGGCGCCTTCCCAACCCGGACCTCGCCACCGCTGGTCCGCCAAGTCACAGGATGGATGCATGATGGGGTTCAGTCTTTCATTGGTTCGGCGCGCGGTGACATGGCCGGTCCGCGCCTTCGATTCGGGACGCCCCGCGCGCGCGCTGCAGGCCGTGCTCCTTGCAGCGGTGGTCGCGCTCACTTTGGGTCTGGCCGGCTGCAGCGCACCGCTTCCCGCGCACTACGCGGCCGAGCGTCCCGTGCTTGACCCGTCGCGGTATTTCAATGGCCGTCTCGATGCCTGGGGCATGTTTCAGGACCGTTTCGGCAAGGTGGTCAAGCGCTTTACGGTGGAGATGAACTGCCGCTGGGAGGGCGATACCGGCACGCTCGAGGAAGACTTCCTTTATGCCGATGGCACGCGCGAGCGCCGTGTCTGGACGCTGCGCCGCGTAGCCCCCGATCGCTATATCGGGACCGCTGCCGATGTCGTGGGCGAGGCGGTCGGTATCGTGGCGGGCAATGCCTTCAACTGGCGCTACACGCTGGCCCTGCCGATTGAGGGCAGAACCTGGCATGTCGATTTTGACGACTGGATGTTCCTGGTCGATGACCAGGTGATGCTGAACCGGGCCGTGATGAGCAAGTTTGGCATCCGGTTGGGCGAGGTTACGTTGTCCTTTACCAAACGCTGAGCACCTCGCCCCATGATGCAATTTGAATCCGCCCCGCCCGCCGCTGGCGCCCTGGTAAGACCCCGGGCGCCCGATCGCCGGGGTGCGCTCAACCCCAAAATCGTCGACTGGCACGGGCGCAGGGTATGGCTGATCGGTGCCTCGAGCGGCATTGGCGAGGCGCTGGCGGTCGATCTCGCTGCCCGAGGCGCGCTGCTCGCGCTCTCGGCAAGGCGCGGGCCGACGCTCGAGGCGCTCGCGCAGCGCCTGGGGTCCATGCCGCGCATTCTTCCGGCCGACGTGGCCGATCGGCAGTCGCTAGAAGTCGCCTGCCGGTCACTCATCGCGAGCTGGGGGGAGATCGATCTGGTGATCTGGCTCGCCGGTGACTACCGGGAGATGCGCGTTGACAGTTTCGATCTCGCCGAGGCGAGACGCCTGGTCGAGATCAATTTGCTGGCGGTCTACAACGGTCTCGATGTGTTGCTCCCGGTGTTTGAGCGCCAACGCGCTGGCGGCCTGGCGCTGGTCTCAAGCGTTGCGGGCTATCGGGGGCTGCCCAAAGCGCTTGCCTACGGGCCGGGCAAGGCCGGGCTCATCAATCTGGCCGAGTCGCTTTACCTCGATCTGCAGCCGCGCGGGGTCGGTGTGTGGCTGATCGACCCGGGTTTTGTGGCCACGCCGCTCACCGCGCAAAACGCCTTCCGGATGCCCGCCCTGATCAGCGCTGAAGCCGCCGCACGCGAGATCGTGTCGGGCTTTGCATCGGGCGGCTTCGAAATGCATTTCCCCAAGCGCTTTACTCGCTGGATGAAGCTCCTCCGTATCCTGCCCGAGCGCCTGTATTTCCGTGCGGTTCGCGCGATCACCGGAGGCTGACCGCATGCCCCCGCACGATTGTCTTGCCGAGCCCATCGCCCGCGTAGTGAGTTTTTACGAGACCTTGAGCCGCGCGTCACTTGGGCGGTTGGGTGAGGTCTATGCCGGGAGTGCGCGATTCAAGGACCCGTTTAATGAAGTCGTCGGCACGGGGCCGATCACCGGGATCTTTGAAGCCATGTTCGAACACCTCGAGGCGCCGCGCTTTCGTGTCCTGGACGCGGTGGGTGATGCCCGTCGAGCCTGCCTGGTGTGGGTGTTCGATTTTCAGAACCCGCGCCTGGATGGCGGTCGACCGCAGCAGATCCGTGGCGCGAGCTGGCTGGAATTCGATCACGAAGGCCGCGTGACGCTGCACCGCGACTATTGGGATGCAGCCGAGGAGCTCTACGAGAAGCTGCCGGTGGTGGGTGCGCTGATGCGCTGGCTGAGGCGGCGGATCGCACACTGAACGTCACAGCTGCGACTGTCACGACAGATTGATACACTGCGTCCGTTCAAACAGACGGCAAGCCATAATGCTGTATCCCGAATTGTTTGCCTCACTCGAGGCGGTGCGCTGGAACATGGAGCGCGACATTCCGTGGGACCGGTTCGACCCGGCGCTGCTCACCGACGAGCAGGCCCTCACGATCAAGATGAACGCGATCACCGAGTGGGCGGCGCTCCCGGCCACCGAAATGTTCCTGCGCGATAACCGGCATGACAGCGATTTTTCCGCCTTCATGTCGGTCTGGTTCTACGAGGAACAGAAGCATGCCCTGGTGCTGATCGAGTACCTCAGGCGCTTCCGGCCCGATCTGGCGCCGACCGAGGAGGAACTGCATGCGGTCCGTTTCGAATTCGAACCCGCTCCGCCGCTCGAAACCCTGATGCTCCATTTTTGCGGTGAAATCCGCCTCAACCACTGGTACCGTCGTGCTGCCCAGTGGCACACCGAGCCGGTGATTCGCGCCATCTATGACTTCATTTCGCGTGACGAGGCCCGCCATGGCGGCGCCTATCTGCGCTACATGAAAAAGGCGGTGAGCGAGGCGGGCGATGCCGCCCGCGCGGCGTTTTC
>CAIPNM010000075.1 GCA_903866395.1 uncultured bacterium | reverse complement strand
GGGCACGGTCTCTGCAATCGCGGGAACATTGGGAAGCGCCGCCAGCCGCTGCGGGAGCGTGACGCCAAGGGGCTTACCCTTGCCGCTTGCCACCAGCGGCACGGCGGTGGTGGCGGGCACCATGGACAGGTCTGATTCGCCAGTCACCACCGACAGCGCGCTATCGCGATGCGGCACATGAACCATGCGCATGCCGGTGGCATCGAGCAGCATTTCCATGACGATGTGATTACCTGCGCCCACCCCTGCAGAGCCGAAGTTGAATTTGCCGGGTTGCGCCTTGGCGGCTGCAATCAGACCGGAGATGTCATTGGCGGGGAAATCGGGTCGGGCGATCAGCACGTAGCCAAATCGAACGGTCATGGTGACGGGTACAAAGCTTTTGAGGCCGTCATACGGCAGCTTGGAATACAGATGCGGGTTGGCGCAGATCACCGAGTTGACCGGGTAGAGCAGGGTGTAGCCATCGGGCTGCGCCTTGGCGACCAGATCAGCACCAATGATGCCGGCAGCGCCGGTTCGGTTCTCGATGATGACCGTTTGACCCAGACTATCGGTCAGTTTGCCGGCAATGATACGGGCGGTCACATCGGGCGAACTACCGGCAGGAAACGGTACGACAAATCTGACTGTTCGCTGCGGCCAAGCCTGCGCCTGGACCGGCACAGGCAACCCGGCAGCCCCGGCCGCCAACCCGAACAGTCCGACGCTTAGCGCGCGACGGGATGGTTCCATCAATGTCTCCTCATATCTGTTTCTTGGCAGATGGTAACCGCGTCGCGTCCACGCCGTGCGACTTCATTTCGAACAGCGCTCGACTCACATAAGCTCCAAAGGGGGAAAACCCATTTGAGTAATGGACAGGATAGGGGCACGGTCTTCTCCGCAATCGTGTTCAGTGCAGTCTACCGAGAAGCCATCACGCCAACCGAGTAGCCGTGATTGGAACCCATGAATCTCATCATCCGCGGCGGTCGAGCCGATAATCGCAATGATGACGAACCCCTCATTAATCTCCCGCACGCGCTGGCGCGGCAGCCTCCTGCAATTCGACACCCCGCAGCAGGCACGAATCCTCACCGACCAGGTGATTGAGGTCGATGCTCAGGGCATCGTGCGCGCCGTTCGCGCCCCGCTCCCGGGCGAACAGGTGGAGCATGACCACCGGGGCATGCTGATCGCACCAGGCTTTGTCGACAGCCATGTTCACTTCCCGCAACTCGATGTCATCGGCTCACCCGCCGAGGGGCTGCTGCCCTGGCTGGAAAACCATACTTTTCCTGAGGAGGCTCGGTTCGCCGATCGCGATCATGCTGGCGAAGTGGCACAGGTGTTTCTCGGCGAACTCCTGAGGCACGGCGTCACCACGGCGGCCGTGTACTGCACGGCGCATCCCGAATCGGTCGATGCGTTCATGCAGGCAAGCGATGAGCGAGGCCTCGCGATGATTGCTGGCAAAGTGCTGCAGGATCGACACTCGCCGCAGACCTTGCGTGACGATACCGAGCGATCGCTCCTCGACTCGGCAGCATTGATTCGCCGCTGGCACGGCCGCGGGAGGCTCCGCTACGCGATCACACCGCGTTTCGCGCCCACCTCCACCGAACGGCAGCTCGCCGGCGCCGGCGAACTCGCAAGGGCCTTTCCCGAAGTCACCGTGCAATCGCATGTTGCCGAGAATCTCGACGAAATCGCCTGGGTAGGAAGACTCTTTCCCAACGATCGCAGTTATCTCTCGGTCTATGAACGCTTTGGCCTGATCCGACCGCACTCGCTCTGGGGGCACTGCATTCATCTTGACCCGGATGATCGGGCCCTGCTTCGCGACCGCCAGGCAGTGGCCGCCGTGTGCCCCACCTCCAATCTGTTCCTCGGTAGCGGGCTATTCAACTTTGCGGCGGCAAATCATCCCTGGACGCTTGCGAGCGACATCGGTGGAGGTTCCTCGCTTTCGCCCTTCAGGACCATGATGGCTGCGTTCGAGGTGGCTCGACTGGGTGGCCAGTACCTCTCGCCATCCACGCTCTGGTGGCATGCCAGCACAGGCAGCGCAGATGCGTTAGGCCTGGGCGATCAACTGGGCCGAATCCAACCCGGGTTCGACGCTGACTGGATTGTGATCGACCCTCGGGCTAAGCCCCTTCTGGCTCGCCGCTGGAATCAGGCCGAATCTGACGACGCGCGACTGTTCGCTTTGATCGTGTTGGGCGACGATCGCAATATCGCCGCGACAGTGGTGAAGGGCCGCGTGGTTCAGCCGGTTCAGCCTTAACTCAATTTCAATGGATCGCCGCAGCACAGCGGCCCACTCTCCAGGCTGCGAACGCGTAAACCGCCGCGCTCATGAAAGGCCTCAGCAAACCCCTCGATTCCGCTAAGCACCGAGGGTCGCTCGCACGGCGTTGCCAGTTCGAACCCTTCAAATAACAGACCACCAATTCGAAAGCGAACGCCGATCAGCTGATTGAGTTCACTCGCCGTGATCCCCCTAAGCAGCACGTTGCGGCGAGTTTGCTCAACAGTGAAAGGCGTCAGACCCGCAGCGAGTTGCCACGCAAGCGCCGTGTCAACGGCGTCCTGCGCGATGAGCGTGAGGTGACGAGGCTTGGCGGGCTCGGTGGCGGAGTAGGCGCCAACCCCTAGCGCATACCGATCTCCGACGATCCCCTGGCCCGCGATCACCTCAACGCTGGATGCAGCAATCATCGGATCCCCGGCGCGAGGACACCAGAAAAGCGCTTTGACCGATGCGCCGTTCGGCGCGCTTACGCGAGTGGCATGCGGCTCAATCAAGTC
>CAIPNM010000074.1 GCA_903866395.1 uncultured bacterium | reverse complement strand
GCATCGCGGTGTCGTCTTATCAGGGCGGCCATGTTGAGTTCTTCAAGTACATGATCGATCTGCTCGCCTCGCAAGGCGCCTCGCATATCAAGTTGTTTGGGGGCGGCGGCGGGGTGATCGTGCCCGCCGAAATTCGAGAGCTTCACGACTACGGCGTCGCGCGCATCTACTCGCCTGAAGACGGTCAGCGGCTGGGGCTACAGGGCATGATCGGCGACATGATCAGTCGCTGCGATCGCGATCTGTCCGAGTTTGCGCCGGCCTCGCTTGCATCGCTCGTCGATTGCGCGCGGCGTGCGCCCGATCCCAGCACGCCGGTGCACGGTCACACCCGGGTGCTCGCGCAGCTCATCACCGCGCTCGAGGCCGGCCGCGCGCCAGCGCCTCTGCGCGCCGAGCTCCACAAGCTCGCCGATGCGTGCAAGGTGCCCACCCTGGGTATCACCGGCACGGGCGGCGCGGGCAAGAGCTCGCTCACCGATGAGCTGGTGCGGCGCTTTCGCCTGGATCGCGACGATGCGCTGCGGATCGCAGTCATCTCGGTGGACCCCACCCGACGTAAGTCCGGCGGTGCGCTGCTTGGCGACCGGATCCGGATGAATGCGATCAACCATCCAAACATCTTCATGCGCTCGCTTGCCACGCGCGAGGCGGGTAGCGAGGTGAGCGGCGCACTGCCCGATGCAATTGCCGCCTGCAAGGTAGCAGGCTTTGATCTGGTGGTGGTGGAAACCTCCGGCATTGGGCAGGGCGATGCGGCGATCGTGCCGCTGGTCGATGCCTCGCTCTATGTAATGACGCCCGAGTTCGGCGCGGCCAGCCAGCTCGAGAAAATCGACATGCTCGACTTTGCCGACTTTGTTGCGATCAATAAATTCGATCGCAAGGGCGCGATGGATGCGCTGCGCGATGTCGCCAAGCAGTACCAACGCAATCGCGAGCAATGGAACCGACGCGCCGAAGAGATGCCGGTCTACGGCACGCAAGCCTCGCGCTTTAACGACGATGGTGTCACCGCGCTCTACCAGGCGATGCTGCCCACGCTCACCGAACTTGGGCTACCCGCGGGCGACGCGCCCGGGCGACTGCCGGTGCAGAACATCCGATATTCGTCCAGGCAGTCGGTGATCGTGCCGGGCCCGCGTGTGCGCTATCTCGCTGACATCGCCGATACCGTACGAGGTTATAAGGCCCAGGCGCTCTCGCAGAGCCGAATCGCCCGCGAAGTGCAGCAGCTGCGCGAATCCAAGCGAATGCTGCTCGAAGCCAACCCCGACAAAAACAAGGCCCGCGAGGCGCTCGAAGCGCTGGCGGCGGCGCGTGAAGAAACGCTGCCGGGGGCGTGCCTCAAGCTTCTTGCGAGCTGGCCAGAGACGCTCCGCGCCTATAGCGCCGACGAGTTCGTGGTGAAGGTGCGCGATCGCGAGCAGCGCACCGCGATCGCCACCCGGTCGCTCTCAGGCACGCGAATCCCGAAAGTGTCGCTGCCACGCTATGAAGACCATGGCGAGTTGCTGCGCTGGCTGTTACTTGAAAACGTTCCGGGCGCGTTTCCCTACACCGCCGGGGTGTTTGCGTTCAAGCGCGAGGGCGAGGACCCCACCCGCATGTTCGCAGGCGAAGGCGATCCGTTTCGCACCAATCGCCGCTTCAAGATGCTCTCCGAGGGCATGCCCGCCAAGCGCCTGTCAACCGCGTTCGATTCAGTCACGCTCTATGGGCATGACCCCGATCTGCGTCCCGACATCTACGGCAAGGTCGGTAACTCAGGGGTGTCGATCGCAACGCTTGATGACATGAAGGTGCTCTACTCGGGCTTTGATCTGTGTGAGCCCTCCACCAGCGTGTCCATGACGATCAACGGACCCGCGCCTTCGATCCTTGCGATGTTCATGAACACCGCGATCGATCAGAACATCGAGCGCTTCGAAAAAGAGCAGGGCCGTGCGCCCTCTTCTGATGAGGCCGCGACCCTCCGTGCCCGTACGCTTGCCACCGTACGCGGCACGGTGCAGGCCGATATCCTGAAGGAAGACCAGGGGCAGAACACCTGCATCTTCTCCACCGAGTTCAGTCTCAAGGTGATGGGCGACATCCAGGAATATTTCGTCCGTCACGATGTCCGCAATTTCTATTCGGTCTCGATCTCGGGCTATCACATCGCCGAGGCCGGTGCGAACCCGATCAGCCAGCTTGCCTTCACCCTCTCGAATGGCTTTACTTTCGTGGAGGCGTATCTTGCGCGCGGCATGAAGATCGACGATTTCGCCCCCAACCTGTCGTTCTTCTTTTCAAATGGCATGGACCCGGAATACACGGTGCTCGGCCGGGTGGCGCGCCGGATCTGGGCGGTGGCAATGCGCGAGCGCTATGGCGCAAACGATCGCAGCCAGAAGCTCAAATATCATTGCCAGACGAGCGGCCGTTCGCTGCACGCGCAGGAAATCGCGTTCAACGACATCCGCACCACGCTGCAGGCGCTCATTGCCACCTATGACAACGCCAACAGCCTGCACACCAATGCCTACGATGAGGCGATCACCACACCCACCGAGGAAAGCGTGCGCCGTGCGATGGCGATTCAGCTCATCATCAATCGCGAGTGGGGTCTGGCGAAAAACGAGAATCCCAACCAGGGCAGCTTCGTGATCGATGAGCTCACCGAACTGGTGGAAGAGGCGGTGCTTGCCGAGTTCGAGCGACTCAGCGAGCGGGGCGGCGTGCTGGGCGCGATGGAAACCGGCTATCAGCGCGGTCGCATCCAGGACGAGAGCATGCATTACGAGATGCTCAAGCACACCGGTGAGTATCCGGTGATTGGCGTGAACACGTTTCGCAATCCGCATGGCGACCCGATTCCCGAAAAGCTTGAGCTCGCCCGATCGACCGATGAAGAAAAGCGCTCGCAGCTTGAGCGCCTGGCTGACTTTCATGCGCAGCACGCAAGCCAGAGCGAGCCCATGCTCGCTCGGCTACGTCAGACCGTGATCGAAGACGGTAATGTGTTCGAGGTGCTGATGGATGCGGTGCGCGTGTGCTCGCTCGGCCAGATCACGCGCACGCTTTTTGAGGTGGGTGGGCAGTACCGGCGCAGCATGTAGGGAAGGCACGGGGACACCCCGCGCCCGATCCGCCCTCAACGCACGACTGAGGCTTACGCCGCGCGGGCTTCTGCGAGCTCGGGGTTGCCTTCTGCCGCAGTGGGTGCGCGGCTGGGCTCGGGCAACCCAAGCCGCCGGGCGGCCTGCGCAAGCAACCCGTACGAATGCAGCCGTGCCTCGTGGTCGAAGATGGTGCCCGCAGCAATGATTTCATCGGCACCGGTACGCTCGATGAAGCGCTTGAGCCCCTCGGTGAGGGTATCAAGCGAGCCCACAATCGAGCACTCGAGCATCCGCATCACCTGCACTTTTTCAGCGGGGCTCCAGAGCGGCTCCATGTCATCAACGGGGGCCCGCAGTTGTCCACGGTCGTTGCGGATCATTTCGAGTACACGCTGCTGCTGGCTGGTGAAGAGCTTGCGCGCTTCGGCGTCGGTATCGGCCGCAATCACATTGACGCACGGCATCGCCCAAGGGCGGGAAAGCCTTGCCGAGGGTCGGAAGCGGGTGCGATAAACCGAGAGTGCCTGATCGAGCGCCGCCGGTGCGAAGTGCGAAGCAAAGCCATAGGGGAGCCCGAAGTACGCGGCGACCTGTGCGCCATAAAGACTTGAGCCCAGAATGAAGAGCGGCACCTGGGTATCCATACCGGGCACCGCCCGCACACGCTGCCCCGGCTCGAGCGGCCCGAGCAACTGGGCGAGTTCGGCGATGTCATCGGGGAAGCGGTCAGCCGAGTTGGCATCACGCCGCATGGCGTAGAGCGTTTCCATGTCGGTGCCGGGCGCGCGGCCCAGCCCGAGATCGATCCGGCCGGGAAAGAGCGACTCGAGCGTGCCGAACTGCTCGGCAATCACGAGCGGCGAGTGGTTGGGCAGCATGACGCCGCCCGAGCCCACACGAATCGTGCTTGAGGCGGCAGCTAGATGACCGATCACCACCGACGTGGCCGCACTCGCGATGCCGGTCATGTTGTGATGTTCGGCCACCCAGTAGCGAGTGAACCCCAGGGACTCGACATGACGGATGAGGCTCGCCGCATTGGCCAAGGCTTCACGCGGCGTGTCGCCCTGACGGACGGGAACGAGATCAAGGACGGACAGGGCCTTCAGCACGATGACTCCGAACAGAGAGGAAAACGATGGGGTGATGACCCCGAACCGCATTGTCGCGCTAGCGCGCAACCCGTGCGAGGAAACCCGCGAGCGCATCATTGAACGCCTGCGACTGCTCAAAGTTTGACAGATGCGCAGCCGGATCGAGCACCGCGAGCTCGGCGCCCGGGATGGCGCGGACGAT
>CAIPNM010000073.1 GCA_903866395.1 uncultured bacterium | reverse complement strand
TCAGACGGATTGGCAATCACGGTGTTACCAATGCCGTACCACATGCAGGCCACGCCCACGCCACGTCGTAGCGCCGAGGGGTCGCGGCCGTGCGGATCACTGGGCGCGGCCACCCTGGCCTCTCGCGCCGAGGGCGGGGCCAAGCGCCAGTCAGCAACGCGCGCGCGGGTTTCATGCCAGGCGGGCCGCAGCGCCTCAAGGCAAGCTTGCAGCCCGACGCTTGCGGTCAGCGTCTGGCCGGTGGCCGTCCGGTCGCCAGAACGCAGTGAGTTCGCATGGCGAAGATCCAGGGGGTCAGCACCGATCCGGGCTGCATAGTCATCAATCAGCGATTCGCAGAGCAGGGTTGACTGCGGCACACCAAAGCCGCGAAAAGCGCCCGCCACCGGATCATTGGTGATGACCGCGCGGGTGAGCGCGCGCACCGCTTCCCAGCGATAGGGGCCCGCCGCGTGAATCGGCACGCGATTGGCTACGGTGGGACCCCAGGATGCATAGGCGCCCGTATTGAAATCGCCCGCAAAGTCGTACGACACAAAGCGGCCATCGGCAGTCGCGGCAAATTTTGCCTCCATGGCTGCCGGGTGCCGCTTGGTGGTCGATCGCATCGACTCAGGGCGGTGATACACCATGCGAGTAGCCCGCCCCAGTCGCCTCGCTGCCGCCACCAGAAGCGGCTGCACCGACAGGTCGAGCTTGCCGCCAAAGCCACCGCCCACTGCAGACGGAATGATTCGTACGCGCTCGGGCGCTACCTCAAACATCCAGGCGATTTCATCGCGGTCCATGTAGGGCGTCTGGGTGCAGGCAAAAATCGTGACGCGCGGCCCATCGGGTTCGACCTCCCAACGCGCCCAGCCCGCCTCCGGTTCGATGTAGGCGTGCTCCACATGTTGGGTGCGCATGGCAAGCGACAACTGCTCATCAGCACCCGCCGCGGCGGCCGCCACATCACCCGACACCACCCGGCCCCGGCAAAGAATGTTGTCGGGCCAGCGCGCCTGCACGGACGGTGCGCCAGGCGCCAAGCCAGCAGCGATCCCCGAGACCGGAGGCAGCGCCTCCCACGCCACTGGAAACGATGCCTCGTCGAGCGCCTCGATCGCAGCCTGCGTGCCCGCCACGACCGCGATTGCCTCGCCGGCAAAACGCACCTCGCCCTCAGCCAGCGCCGGCTGATCGCGCAGGTCAGGAAAGATGGCAAAGCGATTGTTCGGAATGTCGGCACTCGTCACCACGCCCGCCAAACCGGGCTGCGCGGCCACCCAGGCAGCGAGATTGCCAATGGAAAACCGCGCCCGCGGATGCGGCGAGCGTATTGTTCGCAACCACAGCGCATCGACCGGTGCCTGATCAGCACCGAAGCGCTCAGCGCCGGTCACCTTGGCGCGTGCATCAAAACGTTCGACCCGTGCACCCACCGCATGACCGGCCGCGACCAGAGGAATCGCCAGGCCAGCGGTGGCCAAAGGCGCTGTCCCGTCGACGGACCCGCTCGCGGCAGCGTGCGAGTGGGCCGCACCGACAGCCATCACGGCTTCAACAATCTTGCGATAGCCCGTGCAGCGGCACAGCACGCCGCCCAGGCCATCGAGCACCTGCTGCTCCGTGGGCTGGGGGTGGCGACGCAGCGTATCGGCAGCCGCCATCAGCATGCCGGGCGTGCAGATGCCGCACTGCGCGGCGCCATGATCGACAAACGCCTGCTGAAGCGCCGACAGCGGCCCGCCGTCCGGGGCGAGCGACTCCACCGTTTCAACCCGTCGCCCCGCGCACTGCGAGCCTGCCACCAGGCAGGCACAGACCTGCTCGCCGTCGAGCAGCACCGTGCAGGCCCCACAGTCGCCCGCGCTGCACCCCACTTTGGTGCCAGTGAGGCCACAGTCATCGCGCAGCAGGTCGGTGAGGCGCTGCGCGGCGCGCGCCACCGGGATCGAGACTGCTTGGCCGTTGACCGTGAGCGCAAGCGACTGTGCAGGATGATCGAAGGACATGTCTGAAGGCTTGTTCATTGGTGCTCCTCGCCGCTCAGGCGGCCCCGTCCGGCGTCGCGCAGGCCATGGCGATGGCTCGGCCGATCAGCTCGCGGACTGCCTCCCGCCGATAGCCCGCGGTGCCCCGTACGTCGTCAATCGGCGACAAAGGCGCAAGTAGCGCGACCGCCTCGCCCGAAGCAAGCGCGCTCGCCGCTGCACCCGCGGCCTGTGAGGGCGGCAGTCCGAGCAGTTGTTCTTCAAGCCGCGGCAGGCGCCTTGCAGCAGCCGAACACGCCCCCACCGCAATCGTGCAGCGCGCGAGACGATCCCGCGCATCGATATCGACCGAGACGGCCACCATGGCGATCGAGATCACCAGATAGCGGCGGTGTCCGAGCTTCAGGAACTGCGAGCGCGCACGCGGGCTCCCCAAGGGCAGGTCGATCGCCACCAGCAACTCCCCCGGCGCGAGCGCAGTGCGACGGTTGCCGAGCACGAACTCTGCAAGCGGCAGACGCCGGCTGCCCGCCCGGCTCCGGAGTTCCACCTCGGCATCGAGTGCGAGCAATACCGGTACCCCGTCGGCGGCTGGCGAAGCGTTACAGAGGTTGCCCCCCAGCGTGCCCTGGTTCTGGATCTGCCGGCCGCCCACCTCGAGCGCGGCCTGAACCAGCGCCTCCATCCCAGGTGGGAGCGGCGCATCGCGCACCGCGGACCAGGTCTCAAGAGCGCCGATCCGCCACCAGGCTCGGCCTGCCGCATCGGTCATCCGCCCCTGGCCCCGCAGCCCATCGATTCGGCTGAGATCGAGAAGCGGCTGTGCGATGGGCCGGCCGACATGCGCCGGGAACACATCGGTGCCGCCGGCAAGCGGCAGCCAGCCGGGTTGCGACAGCAGTTCCAGCGCCTCCTCCAGACGAACAGGAGAACGGGGCGGTTGAATCGACGCATGGGCCGTCATGACGGGTCTCCGGGTATGAGCGCAGTTTCCGCAGCGCCGCATCGGACGCTTTATGAAGCCGCGACTTCATTAGTTTGGCGCCGAAGGTATCGCACGGTAAAATCGCCGTCAATCGGATCGGACTCCCCGGCCAGCGTTCGCTGACCGGCGGGGATCATCTGCTTAACAACCCTCTTCCTCTCAGGAATTGCCGTCATGACCCATGTGGTGACCGAATCCTGCATTCGCTGCAAATTCACCGACTGCGTTGATGTCTGCCCAGTCGACTGCTTTCGCGAAGGCCCCAACATGCTGGTAATCGACCCCGACGAGTGCATCGATTGCGCGGTCTGCATCCCCGAGTGCCCGGTCGAAGCCATCCGCGCCGAGGAAGACGTGCCAGCCGATCAACAGCACTTCATTGCGCTCAACGCAGAGCTCGCAAGCGGCTGGCCCAGCATCACACGCACCAAGGAAGCGTTGGCTGACGCCGAAGCGTGGCGCGAGGTCAAGGTGAAGTTCGACCAGCTCGACCGCGGCTGAAGTCCTCCAATGACTGTTCAGCTCGCCTGGGATCTGCGCTTCGAAGACCTGTACCACGCTGACGGCCTGAACCGCATCGACGCGCAGTTCGCAGCCGAGCTCTGCAGCCGCCACCCCGATCTCGCCAACCGACTGCAGGCGGCGCGCGAGCAGGTTGCTGCAGGCACCCGGCTCGCTCCTAAAGACGAGGCGGCGCTCCTTCTCGATCTCGCTCCACAGCTCGATGCTTTCATCGGCGAGCTATTCGGTGTGACCGAACAGCTCGCCGATCTGCGCGCGCGTCACGCAGCGCTCGAGCCGCTCTACAAAGTCAAATGGAAATTCGTCAAGCGCCAGGCCATGCTGAAGGTGAGCATCGAGGATCTGGCCGGCTTTGACGGGCTGGCTGCCGAAGCCGAGCTTGCCTCACGGCTCGGCCTTCCCGCGTTCGACGAGCTCGCTTTCGCCAACGCCGTGCTCGCCTGGCAGGACCAGGGAGAAGCCAGCGCCAACGATCTTGACCTTGCGCTGCGATTCAGTGCGTGGGCCACGCTCACCGATGAGGGCCGCGCGCGCCACGCTGCAGGCATCCTGTTTCGTCAGCCCGGCAAAGTCGACCCTTGGGCGCTGCTTGCCCACGCCCATTCGGCTACCGAGCGGGCAGTCACCGTTCACACCATCGATCCAGCCCATATCCGACGTCGGCAGGGCTTCCAGCTCACCGATGAGGGCACCGACCTGCGGGGTGCCCTCGATCAGGCCAACTACTGCATCGGTTGCCACCATCAGGGAAAAGACTCCTGCTCGCGCGGCCTGCGCGACAAACCCGCCGCTGACGGCAGCATTGTTTACAAGCGCACTGTGTTCGGCGTGAAGCTCGCCGGCTGCCCGCTCGAAGAGCGCATCTCCGAGTTCCAGATTCTGAAGACCCAGGGTCACTCGATCGGCGCGCTCGCCATGATCACGATCGACAACCCCATGGCAGCGGCAACCGGTCATCGGATCTGTAACGACTGCATGAAGGCCTGCATCTATCAGAAGCAGACGCCCGTCGATATTCCTCAGGCAGAAACCCGCTCACTCAAAGATGTGCTCGAGCTCCGCTGGGGCTTCGAGATCTATTCGCTCCTTACGCGCTGGAACCCGCTCAACCTCGCGCGCCCCGTGCCGCGCGCTGCCACCGGCCACAAGGTGCTGGTCGCCGGGATGGGGCCAGCCGGCTTCACGCTCGCCCATCACCTCATGAATGACGGTCACACCGTGGTGGGCATCGACGGGCTCAAGATCGAGCCGCTGCCGCCCGACATCGCCGGTGTGCGACATGAGGGTGGCTCGCCCGGCGAACGCGTGCCGTTCGAAGCGGTCGAGCATGTTGAAACCCTCTGGGAATCACTCGATGATCGACTGATGGCGGGCTTTGGCGGGGTGGCCGAATACGGCATCACCGTGCGCTGGAATAAAAACTTCCTCAAGGTCATCCGACTGCTTCTCGAACGTCGTGAACAGTTCACCCTGGTGGGCGGCGTACGCTTCGGCGGCACGCTCACGCTCGATGATGCCTGGCAGCTGGGCTTTGATCACGTGGCGCTCGCCATGGGTGCAGGCAAACCCACGGTACTCGACATTCCCAACGGACTTGCGCGCGGCGTTCGCACGGCGAGCGATTTCCTGATGGCGCTGCAGCTCACCGGCGCCGCCAAGGCCGATTCGCTTGCCAACATGCAAATCCGTCTGCCGGTGGTGGTGATAGGCGGCGGCCTCACCGCGGTGGATACCGCCACCGAATCGCTCGCCTACTACACCGTGCAGGTCGAGAAGTTCCTCGCCCGCCATGAGACGCTGGTGGCGCTCGCCGATGAAGCGACCGTGCGCGCGGGATGGAGCCCGTCAGAGCGCGAACTCGCTGACGAGTTTCTTCTCCACGCGCGCGCGATCCGCGCCGAACGCTCGGCCGCCCAGGCCGAAGGTCGTGAAGCGCGCATCGTCGAACTTCTTCAGCAGTGGGGCGGCGTCACGCTTGCCTACCGCAAGCGCATGGTCGACAGCCCCTCCTACACGCTCAACCACGAAGAGGTCGAAAAGGCGCTCGAGGAAGGTATTCGCTTTGCCGAGTGCGTGGATCCGCGCGCGATTGATATTGACGATCAGGGCGCGGCGCGCGCCATCACGCTCTCACGCCAGAGCCGTTCTGAGGACGGGCGCTGGTCCGATGCAACCGGCCACGACGCCACCGTCACCTGGCCCGCCCGCACTATTTTCGTGGCGGCGGGAACGCAGCCCAACACGGTGCTCGCGCGCGAGGACGCCACCCATTTCCATCTCGACGGCAAATATTTCCAGGCGATTAACGAGCAGGGTGAACCCGTCAAGCCCGAGTTCGCCTCGAGCAAGCCCACCGAGGCGCGGGTGCTGCTCGCGCGCGCCGAAGACGGCCGCATGGTCTCGTTCTTCGGTGATCTGCACCCCAGCTACTTCGGTAACGTGGTGAAGGCAATGGGCTCGGCGCGACAGGGGTACCCAGTCGTCTCGCGCGTGCTCGCAGGGCGCGCGCCCGCCTCCGACCTGTCGCCCCAGGCGTTTGCCACCCACATCAACGGGCTCCTTCGAGCGCGCGTCGAGCGCGTGGTGCGGCTCACACCCACCATCATCGAGGTGGTGGTGCACGCGCCACTTGCCGCTCGTCGGTTCGAACCCGGACAGTTTTATCGTCTGCAGAATTTCGAGGCCCTGGCCCCGGAGGTCGAGATCAACGGCCGCCGCACCCGTTTGGTGATGGAGGGTCTCGCCCTCACCGGCGCCTGGGTCGACCATGAACGCGGACTGGTCTCCACCATCGTGCTTGAAATGGGCGGGTCCTCCAATCTTTGCGCGCTGCTACAGCCCGGTGAGCCGGTCGTTCTCATGGGCCCAACTGGCGCCCCCACCGAGATCGAAGGCGGCGAAACCGTGGCGCTGGTCGGCGGCGGGCTCGGCAATGCCGTGCTGTTTTCAATCGGCGCGGCCTTCCGGGCACGCGGCTCGAAGGTGCTCTATTTTGCGGGCTATAAGAAGCTCATCGATCGCTACAAGGTGGCGGAAATCGAAGCAGCCGCTGATGTCGTGGTGTGGTGCAGCGACGAAGCGCCGGGCTTTACCCCCACGCGTCCGCAGGACCGCAGCTTCGTGGGCAATATCGTCGAGGCGATGAAGGCGTGGTCGAGCGGAGCGCTCAACCCGGATCCCGGTTCGCCTCGCCTGCACGATGCCGATCGCCTGATTGCCATCGGCTCTGACCGCATGATGGCTGCGGTGGCGCGCGCCCGCCACGATGCGCTCGCCGAGGTGCTGCCCGCCCACCATCTTGCGTTCGGGTCGATCAACTCGCCGATGCAGTGCATGATGAAAGAGGTGTGCGCGCAATGCCTGCAACCGCACCGCGATCCGAAAACCGGTCGCATCACCTATGTGTTCTCCTGCTTCAACCAAGACCAGCCGCTCGATCAGGTTGATTTTGCTGCATTGAATCAGCGCCTTACGCAAAATTCTCTGCAGGAAAAGCAAAGCGCCGCGTGGCTCGCCGAAAACCTGAGACGGTCCGCTGGTACTCCTGGCAGCTGTCGCGTCTGACGCGTCGCACAAATTCGGGCAGAATCGATCAGTTTCGAAGCGGGAGAGACGAATGCTCTACCACCTCCGTGAAGCCCAGCGTGCGGTTTTAAAGCCGCTTTCAAGCTGGGCTGATTCGGTCAGCCAGCTCTACGTCAATCCGTATAGCCCGCTTGCCTACACGCCGTTTGCCAACCGGGTTTCTGCCGGTCTAGAACTGCTGCACCGCCTCGGCAAAGAATACGAAAAGCCAGGGTTTGACATCGACGAAACCCTGGTTGATGACCAGCCGGTGAGCGTGGTTGAGCGCATCGAAATCGCACGCCCCTTCTGCCGCCTGGTCAAGTTCGAGCGGCTGCTGCCCGCAACACTGCGCGCCCACGAGTCCGATCCCACCGTGCTGGTGTTTGCGCCGCTCTCTGGCCACCATGCCACGCTGCTGCGCGACACGATACGGGCGCTTCTTCCGCACCACAACGTCTTCATTACCGACTGGATCGACGCCCGGATGGTGCCGCTCTCCGAGGGCCCTTTCCACCTCGATGATTATGTGGGCTATGCCGCCGACTTTATCCGTCATCTGGGTCCGAAGGTGCATCTGGTGTCGGTCTGTCAGCCCACCGTGCCGGTGTTGGCCGCGGTTTCGCTGCTCGCCCAGACCCGCGACCCCCATCTGCCACTCAGCATGACGATGATGGGCGGCCCGATCGACACGCGTCGTAATCCCACCGAGGTCAATGCGCTCGCGCAGCGACGAAGCTACGTCTGGTTCGAGCGCAATGTGATCTATCGCGTCCCTGGCCGGTATCCGGGAGCGGGTCGTCAGGTCTATCCGGGATTCCTGCAACACGCCGGATTTGTGGCCATGAATCCGGATCGGCATCTGAACTCGCACTGGGACTTCTATCTCGACCTGGTGCGCGGCGACATGGAAGACGCCGAGGCGCATCGCCGCTTCTACGACGAATACAACGCTGTGCTCGATCTGCCGGCCGAGTACTACCTCGACACCATTCGAACCGTTTTCCAGAAGCACGCGCTGCCCCTGGGCACCTGGGAAGTGCGGTTCGGCGGTAAGACCCTGCTCGTGGACCCTTCGGCGATCAAGTCAGTGGGGCTCTTCACGATCGAGGGCGAGCTCGATGACATCTCCGGCAGCGGCCAGACCCAGGCTGCGCACGACCTCTGCACCCGAATCCCGCGCAACTGGCAGCGCCATCTCACCGCCGAGGGCGCAGGTCACTACGGCATCTTCAGCGGCCGGCGCTGGCGCGAAAAAATCTACCCCGAGGTGCGCAGCTTCATCACCGAGCATGAGCGCCGCGGGCGAGGCGCCGCGCGCGGCTAGCGCGCGTC
>CAIPNM010000072.1 GCA_903866395.1 uncultured bacterium | reverse complement strand
CATCCTGCAGAAGCGGCTGCGCCCTGATGGGCGCCGCCATGGCATGTTTGCGCAGGATCTCGCCGCGATTCGACGAGGCTGGTCCGACGAAGAGAAAGTTGCCCTGATCCGGTCGGGTAATGGGATCTTTGTCGACTGGAAAGAGGCTGCCTGGGATCACCTGTCGCTGGGCGAGTTCGCGCGGGTGTTGCGGGCGCATCCACCCGGACCGCTTGGTCGGCTCAAGGAGCGCCTGCGCGCCTTGCCCGATGCCAGGCCGTGGCTTGCGGTGATGGCGCAGGGTGATGCTCATGATCTACGGAGCCTGGCCGAGTATTGCCTTCGCATGAACCTCGGGCCCGCTGTGCCCAAGGGCCTGTGGGGTCGGTTCTGTGTGTCTGCGGTGGGGGCGCCCGAGTGGCATGCCGTTCGAGACGAGGCCATGCGCGATCAGCCACTCGTCATACAGGCTGTGATGTTGCTGGAGGGGGGCGGAAAGCCTGTGGACGCTCCGGCCATGCGCGAGGCGATCGCGATCGCGCTTAACGAGCCCGCGCAGCGTGTGAGGCAGATCGCGGCGCACTGCCTGCGCTGGGTCGCGATCGATCCCGATGCGCTGGAGATACTGGTTCGCCTTGCGCCGCGCGACCTGATCCGCGCCCTCACGCGAAACCGCCAAACCCCGCCTGCAGTCCGCGCGCGCATTCGTTACCTCGCCGAGCCGCGTTCGCCGAAGACACCAGCTTCACGGAGATCTCGTCATGACGATCGTCAGGTCCCTCTACTTTGAACGTGTGCGACGCGGCTCGGGGCGGCTGCGCGCTGAATACGCTGCAAACTGCCCCCGGCTGCCGTTGAAGGATGAGGCGTGGCGTATCGACACCGAGGCGCACGCCCGCGTGCCGGTGTCGCTGATGGGTGCCTATGTCGCCTACCGGCTCACGAAAGACGCTCGTATCGGGGATGGCTTTAATGAAGAGGCGCAGCAGATCGGCGCCATGTCCGCGTTCATCGATCTCGCGCGCTCTGGTATGAACCATACGATGCTTCCCTTTTCCCGAAGCGCGGCTGATATCGCCTATGCCGCTGCCATGTCTCGCAGCAGCACTGACTGGGTCCTTCGCGGCGAAGACACGCGCGTCTCGGGTGGCTATTTCCGGCATTCGGCCCCGGAGCGGGGGGGTGCCTCGGTTCGCTACATTGACCGCAGCGGTATCGAGACCGAACCCAAAGAGGCGCTGCTCGACCCGTCGAAAGTCGAGAAGATGCTGCCGCGTATCGAGGCGCTCTCGCGCCCGATGGCCCGCTTTGTGACCGCGGAGCCTGACCAGAATTGGCTCCGTGTGGACCTTGAGCCTTCGATGCGCTCACTCGTTACCGATAAGCCGCTCGGGGTTCGAAACCGAAACCGCGGGGCGGTCTCACTCGTCTCGCGTTCCTCGGTGGTATTCGTGGCCGAGGTTGAGCTTCGCGAAGATGACACCGGAATTGCGCTCCGGGAGTTACCCGTTGAGCGGGTGATGGAGCTTCAGGCCGCAGCGCTCGATGACCAGTGGCTGTTGCTCGAGCATCCGGAGTTCTGCGCGATGGGTCCGTTCCCGGATCTGTTCACCCCGGGAAGCGAGGCGCTCGCGCGGATCGAGCCCACCCACATACTCGCCCACTGGCTGGGGGGCCAGGATCTGGAGACGCTCGCGGTGCGCCCGGCGCTCGCGCTCGATCTCATGAACAAGTTCCACTGGATGGCAGCCCCCCACCCCGTCATCTGGCGCGCGCTCGTGGAGGCCTCGCAATGAAGCCCTCGCGACTTCGTCACGT
>CAIPNM010000071.1 GCA_903866395.1 uncultured bacterium | reverse complement strand
TTGTTGAGCTCAGAGGACATCTTCAATCTCCCGCTTCAGTTGTGCCAGAAACGTCGTCGGAAGGTTGTCGAACTTCGCCTTCGTATAGACGATGAGCAACCAGATCGTTGAGTCGTCCGCGTTGAAATAGATAACTCGGGCCCCACCGCTCTTTCCGCGGCCAGAAGCGGCCCAACGCACTTTTCGACATCCGCCGCTGCCGCGAATCAATGCGCCTGCCTCGGGATTGGAGGCAATGTAAGAAACGAAATGCTCGCGCTCGGTCGCGCTCCACACCTCAGCGGCGTACCGTTGAAAGATCGGAGTTTCCGCGACTGTTCGCACACTTCAAATGATACGGCAATGCCGTACTAGCCGCAATGGTCACGTCGTGTGCCGTAGGCAGCGTATCGCGATGCTCAACGCAGAGTTGAGCGGACGACGCCAGCGGCGCCCCGCGAGACGGAGAATAAACGAGCGCCGACTCGCGGGGCGACGCTGGTGGCGGTCCGATCGAACGACCGGTTAAACCGCGCCGTCACGCTCGCCGCGTGTTCTTGAGGACATAGTTTCGGAGGACTTCGTCCATTCGAGATTGCCACCCGTCACCCGAGGCCCTGAAGTACTCGATGACCTCAGGGCTGTAGCGCACCGAAACGAGTTGCTTGGGATTGGCTGACTTTGGTCGCCCGCGAAGACTCGTCAGTGGAACCATCGACTTCAGCTGCTTCGAGGTCAACGGTAGCGCATCAGGGTCACCCTTTGCCGCAGCGACAAGCGCACGATCTTCTTCAATCGAAGGCATCACGATCGAACGGGACTTAGATACTTTGGACATAGTGGTGCACCTCGCGCCGAGTAGCACGGCGAAGACTGATCACTCGCCGGACGGCTCCACGCTCTACGAAGGCAACGTAGTACAAGATGTTTGTTTCGGGTGCCAGGGCGATCATTCGGAGTTCCGAATAATCGAATCGCTCGTCAAGCCAGACCAATGCGGCTTCCCAGTCGAGATCGTTAGCTAGCGACAGAGACACTCCGTGCTTTGCACGGTTGATTGCGTCTTTCGCTGGATCGAACTCGATACGCATTCATTACTGTAGCTACAGTAATGGCTTCGTGTCAAGGCACAGCCCGTTGCCGCCGACGCGGTTTAACGTCTGAATTAAGCCGCGCCGCGAAGCGGCGTCTGCTTGAATAAACTGTTAGGCCTCATCCGCCCGCCACACGCTTGGCAAACTTGCCGACGGCCAGCTCATACGCCTCCACCAGCAAGGGCTTTACTGTCTCGAAGGTGGCAGCACTGGGATTGAGCACAGAGACCCATGACATCCAGCCGTACACCGGATGAGGTAGAAGTTGATCTAACACGGTGAAATCATGCCCCGTGTCCACGACGCCACCAGCGGCGGGTCGCGCTGGCTGTGGCCCGAGCAGCGAGCGATAGGTGAGCTTGCTGATGCCGATGTTTAAGCGAAACACGTCCGGGCGCTGCAAGTTGGACGCGCGGTCATTGTCACCGTCTTTATCCTTGAGCGTGGTGAAGTAGATTCCACGCGGGAGCTTGCGGCCGGGGTTGTAGAAGAACGAAGTCTCACCCCATGCCGATACAGGATGGATGTCAGCAAATGCGTGGGTGATGTGCTGAGTAATCGAAGAGCTGTCCATGAGGCCTAACGTGGAGTTGAACGGACGCCGCCAGCGGCGCCCCGCGAGACAGAGAATAGACTAGCACTGGCTCGAGGGGCGACGATGGCGGTGTTCCGGTCGAACGTAGGGTTAGGCGTCACTTTTGCCACCCAACGGACCAGACCAGATGTATGTGCGCTGCCCAAGGAGGAAGCGAGACAGCAGTCCGCGCGGATTCAGATCACGTTTGCGGCTGCCGCCTCCACGACCATTTCCGAAGAACTCAACTTCCTCGCGAACCACTCCGCGAATGAACTCCACGACCTGCTCGGCAATGTACTCCGCTTTCGCATCCATCGGCAGGTCGTCGCCGTAGTTGCCGAAGTGCCTATGCGTTAGATTTCCGATGTGCACAACGAGCTCGTCTCCGTCATCGCGAACGAGGAGATCTCCGACCTCAGGGTGCTGTGCCGGAAACGTAACGATCGTCTCGCCCTCCGGGTGTGTGACGTAAGAGGCGCGCGGCAGCACGGCGACGAGCTGAGCCAGCAGCGCTTGGCGGAGTGCAAGTTCGACAGGAGTCTTCATGCGTCGATCGTGAGCTGGCTAGCTTGTGACGCTTAACGTTTGAGCTAACCGGACCGTTGCGGCATGTGGCTAAAGGCCCGCCATTTCATTCTGGGCCCTTAGCCACATGCCGTAATGGGTCCGGTTGAGCGAATGGTTAGGCCGCATTTTTGCAGCCTTAAGATTGATGATTGTGTGCGCACAATATTCAAATTGTGATGGCTAGATATACAGAGCGTGGTCCATTTACTTCTTGACAGCAGAGGAAGCTTCGAGCGCAGGCTTTACACTTTCGGCTGGACTCGCGTTCTTTGAGATGCTTGGACTAACTGGTGCAGTGGTTGGAGCAGCGGGCGGATAGAAGACTAAGTATATTTGAACTACCAAACCAAGCAGCATGACTAGCGTAAGAACTGCCATTACCCAAGTTAGGCGCAGCATTTGATCTGTTTGTTTGCTGGACTGCGCATTGAATTCCTTGATGCTGGCATGAAGGGATTCAACAGCGTCACTGCCTGACCACTTGCCGAGAGGTATGTTCATTAGGACATTGAAGTTTGATGGAGCGCCGTATGCGGCCTAAGGATGCTCTGAACAAAGCAAGTTATCGATCCGCTCAGGCGGTATGAATCGATGCAATCGTCGGATCAGTGCTGGAATGCGTGCTAAATGTGTGCTGGCGAGCGCGTTTGCTGGCCTTTATGCCATTTTTGGACGG
>CAIPNM010000070.1 GCA_903866395.1 uncultured bacterium | reverse complement strand
GCGGCTGTTCGGAACCGAGGAAAGGCCGGTTCGCCTCTGGCGTGATGCCGACCTGGCGCTGGATATCGATACGCCGGATGACCTCAGCGCCTGGCAGCGGCGCGCCTGAGAGCCGCGCCCAGGCGCTATACCGAGCCCGGCCCTGAGCGCTGCAGCAAGACTCAGTCGAGCGCGATGTTGTTCTCGCGTGCCACCTTGCCCCACTTTGCGATTTCATCCTTCACATAGGTGTCGAATTCCTCGGGGCTGCTACCCACGATCACGGCACCAAGCGCCTTCAGCTTGTCGGCGACATCAGGCATTTTGAGGATGCGATTGATGTCGGCGTTAAGGCGCGCAACCACGGGCTTGGGCGTTCCGGCTGGCACCATCACGCCCCCCCAAGACACCGCTTCAAACCCGCGCAAGGTCTCGGCAACCGTGGGCAGATCGGGCATGTTGTCGAGGCGTTTCGCCCCTGTCACGCCGATCGCGCGGAGCTTACCGCTGTTGACGAAGGGCAGCCCCGCCACGGTGGTGGGTAAGGCCACCTGGATCTGCCCGCTGATGAGATCAGCGAGCGAGGGCGCATCACCCTTGTAAGGAATATGCTGCATCCGGATACCCGCCAACGCATTGAGCAGTTCGCCTGACAGATGGTTGGAGGCGCCCTGCCCCGCCGATCCGAAGCTCACCTTGCCGGGGTTGGCTTTGGCGTAGGCGATGAGATCGGGAATCGACTTGATGGGCAGACTGGGGTTCACCAGCACCACCTGCGGCACGATGGTGGTGAGCGTGACCCCCGCGAAATCTTTCAGCGCATCGTAGGGCAGCTTCTTGTACACCACCGGATTGAGCGCATTCGGGCCGAGGTTGGCCATCAGGAGCGTATAGCCGTCGGGGGCACTTTTCGCCACAAAATCGGTGGCGATGATGCCATTGGCGCCCGGCCGGTTTTCGACCACCACGGACTGCCCCAGCGTATCGGTGAGCTTGGCGGCGAGCAGCCGCGCGGTGACGTCTGATGCACCGCCCGGGGGATAGACCACCACGAACCGGATGGCCTGGCGGGCGGGCCACTCCTGAGCAAGCGAGCGCTGGGGGGCGCCCAGCGCGCCGACAACGGCCAGGGCAAGGCCAACAAGCTGCGCTGAAAATTTCATGCAGGGCTCCCGAGGAAAGGTTTGAACGAGAACAGGCAGCGACGCCCGCAACGACGAGATCAATGCCACGCTTCACAAGCGGGCGGTGGAAACCCGAAACTAGTTTCAGGTGCCTGGGTTGTCAACCTTGTTATGGCGTCTTTTGGAAGGCACCGGTTGACTGAAAAACAGATATCGTCTGCGTCCATCTTCCTTCATGACGCATTTCCGATCATGACCGATCGTCCGGTTCTCCATAAAGCCGACCTGCAAGCGCTTGACGAACAGGGCTTTGTCGTTCTTCGCAATGTCATGGACGCCGACTGGCTTCAAGCCACCCTTGATACCTGCGAGCAACGATTGAAGGCTGAAGGCGCCTCTGCGGGCTCCGAGTTCAGACAGGAGCCCGGTTCGGATCGCCTGGCCAATCTGGTCGACAAGGGCGAGTGCTTTCAGCGGCTGGTCTCGCACCCGCTACTGCTTGAAGCCGCTGAGTCAGTACTGGGGCCCGACTGGAAACTCTCCAGCCTCAACTATCGAGCAGCGCTGCCGGGCGAGGGGCTGCAGCCTCTGCACTGCGACATGGGGATCGCGGCCGATGAATCGGGCTATGCGGTCTTCAATTCGATCTGGCTGCTCGATGATTTCACAACCGAGAACGGTCCCACCCGCTTTGTCCCTGGCACGCACCGCTCCGGGCAGCTTCCGCAGCAGGCACTGAGCGATCCGCTCGCCACGCACCCCGGTCAGCAAATCGCCCTGGGCAAGGCAGGCGATGTGATCCTCACCAATGCGCACATGTGGCACGGCGGAACAACCAACCGAAGCGCGCATGCCCGGCGCTCGCTACATGGTTTTTATGTTCGCGGCGACAAGCCCCAGCAGCAGTACCAGAAGCGGCTGCTTCGGCCGCAAACCCAGGCATTGCTGTCGCCGCTCATGCGCCGTATCCTCGCGCTTGACGACCCCAGGAACGATGCACTGTCGGAATCGGGAAGCGGCCGCAGTGGCTTTCTTCGGTAGTCGGATCCACGCTTTCAACGAGGCCCCAATGAACCCATGTATCCGATCCGCCGCCACGGCGCTTGTCCTGACAATTGCCTTCGCGAGCCCAGTGGCTGCGCAACCCCAGGAGCCCTGGCCCAGCCGGCAGGTCACAGCCATCGTACCCTTCCCCGTTGGGCAAGGGATCGACATCATGGCAAGGGTCCTCACCACAGAAATCAACCGAATCACGGGTCAACCGTTCGCCGTGATGAATCGCGAAGGCGCGATCGGTTCGATCGGCACCTCGGCTGTGGCTCGTGCCAAGCCCGATGGCTACACCCTGCTGATTGGGCCCAATACGCCGATCACGATCGCGCCGCATGTGCTCAAGTCTGTTCCCTACACCTTCGATGCGCTCACGCCGGTCTGTCAGACCTTCGAAAACGTGATGGCGATCTTTGTGAAGCAAGGGTCGCCCTGGCGCTCGCTCAAAGATCTGTTCGATGCAGCCCAGGCGCAGCCCGGTAAGCTCACCTGGGGCCACACCGGTCTGGGATCGGTTCCGCATCTGTCCATGGCGGGCTTGCTGCAAACCACCACACTTAAAGTTCAGGACGTGCCGTTCAAAGGCGAAGTGCAGATCCTGCAACTGATGGTCTCGGGCGAACTCAATTTTGCCGCCTCTTCCATTTCAGGCATGTATGGCCGCGGACTTGAGCCGCTCGCTGTCTTTGCTGACAAGCGGCACAGCGCCTACCCCGACACACCGACGGTCGCCGAGCTGGGCTATCCGGCGGGCGTACCGGGGCTCAATGGCGTCTTCGCACCGCAGGGCACACCGGAGCCGGTGATCGCGGCCATTGAAAAAGCCTGCCGCGCGGCGGTCGAGTCGGAGAGCTTCACCAGTTCCGCCGCGCGCTTCCGTCAAACCCCAGCGTTTCTGGGTAGCGCTGCCTTCACCCGGCGCCTGCGAGACGACTACGAAGCCAAGGGCAAGCTCGTACGCGAGCTCGGCATCAAGCAGGACAGCAACTGAGCGGACCCCCAGGGCCAGGCGAGATCACCCAGCCCTTTCCCTGCTAGCGCGTGTCGACGAAACGTTTGGCCTTGGTCTGCGCCCCTGGGTCGTAGATTTCCTGCGCAGCCGCAAACACCACCCGGGGCCGAACTCGCGACACATGATGCGTGCGCTCGGCCACCGTGGTGGCGAGCGCCTCCCGGTTCTCAGCGCGGGTGGCTATGCGGACCTGCAGCTCATCCATGGACAAGGGATCCTGCGGGTCGCTTCGCCCCACCACCACCTGAAATTCGTCGAGCTCGGCGATTGACTGCAGCACTTCGAGCAGGGCCGCCGGATTGATCAACATGCCTTTGACCTTGACGAGGTCGCGGGTTCGCACCACCGGTCCCACCACCCGGTCGCCGAAGCGACCGCAATGCGGACAGGCCCCGCGCTCGATGGACACGATATCGCCCACCAGGAACCGGATCAGCACGGTACCCCGACGATTGAGATGCGTGACCGCAAGCGCGCCCCGCTCACCGTCGGGCAGGCGCTGCCCGGTGTCGGGATCGACCACCTCGTGAAACTGGATTTCAGGTGCGGGGTTATGCCAGGGGCCTTCTTCATGACATTGCGCAAACGCACCCAGCTCGGTGGAGCCATAGCGATCGAACACGATCGTGGACTGCGCGCCGAGCTCTCTGAGGCAGCGGCGCAGATCCTCGCGTAATGCGGGTGACGATGCCTCGCCCGTGATGGCACACATGCGAACGCGACTGAAATCGGCACCTGATTCGATCGCCCGCAGCAGTACGCGTCGGATGAAACTCGGTACACCCCATAGGATGGTGGCGCGATTCGCCGCAATGGCCTGCACCGCATAGTCGAGCGGCCGATGCACCCCGAACCCGCCATGCACCGCCCCGGGAAGCGCCGCAAAAATCGATGCGCCCGCCGCATAAGCGTTGGTGGCCGAACGCACGAAGGCGCCCATGGGAGCCGCCGTAAGCGGAAACAGATTGGCGATCACATCGCTTGCGCGGATGCCCGAGATCTCGGCGACCCGGGCAGACTGGAACAGATACGCGTGGTAGTCGTGCGTGGTGTTGTAGACCGGGGTGGGATCGGCACTGGTACCCGTGGTGTAGATCACTTCCCAGAGCACGCGCTCGTGAAGGGGCAGGTCGGGCAATTGCAGCCTGAATCGCTCAGGCGCTTCCATCATGGCCTGCTTGGGCGTGAGCGGCAGTTGCGAAAGATCGCCGACGGTTCGGATGGCGTGCGGGTCGACCCCGGCCTGCGACCAGCGCTCGCGGTAATAGGGGTGACCGCGTGCGCAGAGCGCGAGCATGTCCTGAAGCCGCGCATTCTGAAAGGCCTCGATCACTGCATCGGGCTGTTTGAGCCCGCCCGCGAGTGTGGCACTGGGGTGAGTCACGACAGAGGCCTCATGGCAATAAGCGCGATCTTGTCGTTCCTGAATACCTCCTGATCATGCTGGTTATAGACATGATCGCGAAAGGTCACCACACCAACTTCGGGCTTGGAGGTGGTGCGCTTGGCCACCACCTCCACCTCGGTACGGATGGTGTCACCCGGACGGACCGGCGCCATGAAGCGTGCGCCTTCGATCGCAAGAAGCCCGCGAATGCTCTCCGAAAAGAGCGCGCCGGTCATGGAGGTGGAAAAGGACATGATCAGATGACTGGGGCAGATCAGACCGCCATAGGCGGTGTTGCGCCCCGCTGCATCGTCGAGGAAGAGCGGCACGCGGTAGCCCACCAGATGGCAGAACGCGAGGTGATCCTCGAGCGTGATGACCCGCTCGCCCACGCGGTGAACGGAACCGATTTCGAATTCTTCATACCAATGACTGCGCACCACAATCAGACCTTTCTGAATCCGAGAGGCATACGATTGACTCGCCTCGAAAAATCATCCATCGTCGATCGGGTTGATCGCGACGCGCCGCGCGCGTGGCCCACCATCAAAACCCAATCAATCCGCATCGTGCATCAAGCCAGGAAGGACAGGCGATGAACCACCGAATTTTCAGAATCCGCTCCCGGCTCAAACCGCTGGCCGCGTGCCTTGCCGCGGTTGCCGCGCTTTCATGGACCGTGCCCAGCATGGCGCAAACCAGCGCCGCAGCGGGCGGCGCTGCGTCGAAATACCCAGAACGCCCCATCCGTATCGTGAACACCTTCCCGGCTGGCGGCTCGGGCGATCAGGTGATTCGCACCGTCTTCACCAAGGTCTCGCAGAGCGTGGGGCAACCTTATGTGGTGGACACCCGCGCGGGCGCGGCGGGCGCAATCGGCACCACCCACGTGGCGAAGTCCGCACCCGACGGCTACACCTTTGTGCTCGGTACGGCCAGCACGTTCGGCACCAATTCGGCCACGCAACCCAATCTCGCCTATGACCCCATCGCCGACTTCACCCCGGTCATCCAGATGGCAAGCACGCCTTATCTGCTGCTCGCCCATCCGTCGGTCCCTGCCGCCAACCTGAGCGAGTTTCTGGCCTACGCCAACGCGCAGAAGGGCAAGCTCAACTTCGGCTCGTTTGGCCTGGGCAGTTCCAACCATCTCGCCTATGAACTCCTGATCAGCGTCACCCGTATTCCGATTGTCCATGTGCCTTACAAAGGCGGCGCGCCGCTCATCACCGCGCTGCTCGCAGGCGAAGTGCAATCCTCCATGGATGTCTACGCCACCGCCAATCCGCACATTCAGGCCGGAAAGTTCCGGGTACTCGGCGTAGCGGCCCCCAAACGATTCAGCCTCATGCCCGACGTGCCCACGCTCGCCGAGCAGGGGCATGCCGTCAGTGGCGGCACCTTCTTCGCCTTGCTGGGGCCCGCCCGCTTGCCGCAGGCCATCGTCGACTTTCTGAACGCCGAGGTGAACAAGGCGCTTCGCGACCCCGAAGTTCAGACGCGGCTGCGCTCGCTGGGCGTTGAGCCCGTGGGCGGCGCGCCCGAGGTGCTCGCCAAGGCGGTAGCCGATGAAGTGGCCATCTGGACGCGGCTGGTGAAAACCCAAGGGCTCAAATTCGATTGAGCCTCTGAGCAGGCCTGCGCACGCGCAGGCCATGCGTCGCAGCACTCTGCGGGGTCGGAGCAGATGCCGGTGGGCCTTCGCACATGAAGTCCAGCCATCCCTCCACAGATTGACATGCCAGAGCTTGACCTGGCGGCGATCGGCGCTTATTCTTTTCGGAACACTGTTCCGCTGAATGGAACACACCTCAGGGGCTTGGCGGTTCCGCGGGTGCACACCAGGAGACCGCCATTCCCGCCACCGATCCGTCGGGCGCCAGCATGCAGGCCTCGGACATCACCCTGCGCTTGCTCGAGCATCTCGCGCTCGAGCCCGAACCCAGGGGTGTCACCGAACTGGCCCAGGCACTTGGCCTCGCCAAGACCACGGCCCATCGGCATTTGCGCACCCTGGTTGAGCGTGGCTTCGCGCGGCAACACGCCTCCACCCAGCGCTATGAGCCCGGAATCAAACTATTCCAGTTGGGGGAACGACTGCGCGAGCGCTTCACTCTGGGCCGGGCGGCGCGCGAGGTCATGCAGCGGCTGCGCGATACAAGCGGCCAGGCTGTCACACTCTCGGCACTGATCGAAGACAGGGTGATCGTGGTTGATCTCTTGCAGGGCCACACCCTGATCGAATTTGGTATTCGTCCTGGTACCGAAATGCGTCTCACCGGCACTGCTCACGGACGCGTCGCTCTGGCGTTCGGGCCAACATCGCTACGCCCCGCTCAGGGTCACAGCGCCGCCAACCGGCGAGACGCTGCAGCATTGGGGCGCCAGCTTTCAGCCATCCAGAAACAGGGTTGGGCCACTGCCGCCAACGAAGTGATGTTTGGCATGAATGCGCTCGCCGCGCCGGTCTACGGCGCAAACGGCCACTACCTGGGTGCCGTGGCAATTGTGGGCTCCGTGCAGTACATCCCCGCCAAGCCCTCCGCCGCTCAAATCGAGCAGGTCACGCGGGCAGCGGCGACCATTTCCTCTCATATGGGCTGGAGACCGACTTGAAAGAGGTTTATTCACTGGCCGTCGACATCGGCGGCACCTTCACTGACATCGTCCTGCGGGCGGCAGACGGCAGCCTCACAGTCGACAAAACCCTCACCACCCCGCGCAATCTGCTGGAAGGTTTTTTCACCGGGGTCAATGCGGTGCTCCGCCGCCGCGGAATCAGCCCCGCCCAGGTCAATGGCGTGATCGTGCACGCCACCACCGTGGTGACCAATTCGCTGATCGAACGCAAAGGCGCTCCCACAGCCATGCTGGTCACCGAAGGCTTTCGCGATCTGCTCACCATCCGTAATGAGCACCGCTACGACATGTATGACCCGCAGATCGAATTCGCCCCACCGCTGGTGGCTCGCGAACTCACCTTCGGAGTAAAGGAACGCACGCTCGCCGATGGCACCGTCACCGAAACGCCCGACCTTGCGTCCATCGACCTCGCGATCGAGGCACTCCGTGCGCAGGGTGTCCGGTCGGTGGCGGTATGCCTTCTGAACAGCTACGCCAACCCCGCCAATGAGCAGGCGATCGCAGCGCACCTGCGGCAGGCGCTACCCGACATCTTCATTTCGCTCTCGAGCGAGATTGCACCGCAGGTGAGGGAGTATCCGCGCGCTTCCACCACCGCAATCAATGCCTACACCATGCCGGTATCGCAGCCTTATCTGCAGGCGCTGCGTCGCCGGTTGGCTGACGAAGGCTATGCCAACGAGCCACTGATCATGCTCTCCTCAGGTGGAATCATCGGGGCCGAAATTGCCGGTCGGCATCCGGTGCGAATGATCGAGAGCGGGCCTGCAGCCGGGGCACTCGCCGCCAGCTTCTTTGCTGAACAGCTTTCGCTTGATCGACTGATGTCATTCGACATGGGCGGCACCACCGCCAAAGCGTGCCTCATCGAAGACGGCCGGCCGCTGGTCACCGGGTTGTTCGAAGCCGACCGCAAGTACCGCTTCAAGGAAGGAAGCGGCATGCCGGTCACCATCCCATCGATCGACATGATCGAGATCGGCGCAGGCGGCGGCAGCATCGCCCATGTCGATGCGCTGGGACTCCTCAAGGTAGGACCGGAGAGCGCAGGCGCCGACCCCGGGCCCGCCTGCTACGGTCGCGGGGGCACAGAGCCCTGCGTCACCGACGCCGATCTGGTGCTGGGGCTTCTGGATGCAGAGAATTTTCTCGGCGGCGACATGAAGCTTGATCGGCCTGCGGCGATCGCAGCCATGGAGCGCCTGGGTGCCCGACTCGGCACCAGCGTCGACGATACCGCTCGCGGCATTTACCGAATCGTGGCTGAAGCCATGGCCTCGGCCACGCGCGCGCATGCCACCGACCGGGGCGTCGATTACCGCGGCCTTCCACTCCTTGCCTTTGGCGGTGCCGGACCGGTCCACGCGTGTGAGGTGGGCTCGCTTCTGCAAAGCCGCGCCGTCATCTTCCCGCCTCAGGCAAGCGTGCTGTCCGCGTTTGGCACCCTGGTTACACCGGTTCGACTTGACCTGGTTCGAAGCGCGCTCGGCCTCCTCAAATCGGTCGACTGGCAGCGCGCCAACCGGTTGATCGACCACATGGAAACCGAGGGGCGCGCCGCGCTCAAAGCAGCAGGCGTGACTGCGCCCGACATCCGGATCAGTTTCGGCGCCGACCTGCGCTACTTCGGGCAGCAGAACGAAGTGAGCATCACGATGGCCGCCGACCCCCGGGCAGATCGCGATCCAGCCCCGATCCAGGCCGAGTTCGAGCGCGCCTATTTCGCGCAGTACGGCTTCAATCCCACCCACGTGGCGGTGGAGATCGTGAACTGGCGACTCACCGCACATGGTCCCGATGTGGAACGCCGTACGTCGGGCAGTCCGGCCACCAGCAGCGGCACGCCGCGCGGTAAGCGCACCGTTACGCTTTGGGAATCGGCGCGAGAGGTACCCGTGTATGAGCGCCGTGCGCTTGCCACCGGTCAATCGGTCAACGGGCCCGCGCTCATCGAAGAGCGTGAGACCACCATCGTGATCCCGCCTGGCTGGCGTGCGGTGATCGACCGCACGGCCTCAATTATCGCTACGCCTGTGGAGGCCTGACATGACGCGAAAACTCGACGGTATCGAACTCGAGATTCTGTGGTCAAACCTGATTGGCATCGTGAGCGAGCAGGCCAAGGCACTGCAGCGCATCGCGTTCTCGCCCATTGTGCGCGAGGCGGGCGATCTCGCGAGCGCGCTCTTTGACGCACGAGGCCGAATGGTCGCGCAAGCCAACACCGGAACGCCAGGCCACATTAATTCGCTGGCAGCCGCCGGCGGCCATCTGCACCGGATGTTCAACGGCACGCTCGCGCCCGGCGATGTGCTGATCACCAACGATCCGTGGCTCTCGGCCGGGCATTTTTTTGATATCACCCTTTTCACGCCGGTCTTCCGCGATACGAGGCTGATTGGCTATCTCGGCTCGACCATTCACCACACCGATATCAGCGGCTATGGCATCGGTGCAGGCGCGCGTGACGTGCATGAGGAAGGTCTGTGGATTCCGCCGCTCAAGTTCTTTGACGCTGGCAGGCCCAACGAGACACTGCACGCCATGATCCGCCGCAATGTGCGCACACCCGACCATGTGTTCGGTGATCTCGCCGCGCAGGTGTCATCGGGTAGGGCAGGCGGCGACCGCCTGATCGCTATGTGCGAGCGCTACGGCCTTGACGATATCGAGCAGCTTTCAGAGGAAATCATCCGCCGCTCCGAAGAAGCCACGCGCGAGGCCATCCGAAAACTCCGCGCTGGAACCTTTCACGGTGAAAGCTCCTTTGACGTGCCCGGCGGCGAAATCGTCACGCTCAAATCGGCCGTCACGATTGATACCGACCGCGGCGAGATCGTGATTGATTTTGCTGGCAGTTCGCCCGCCAGCCGAACCGGCATCAACGTGGTGATGAACTACACGCATGCCTATTCCACCTTCGCGATCCGCAGCTGCCTGAACCCTGATCTTCCCAACAATCACGGCTCACTCGCACCCATCATCGTGAAGGCGCCGCTTGGGTCGATCGTCAACTGCGAATATCCCTCCCCCGTCAACGCAAGACATGTGGTCGGCATGTATACGCCGATGCCCATTCTGAAGGCGCTTTATCACGTGATGCCCGAGCGTGTGGTGGCCGAAGGCTCGGGCGCGGTCTGGACCATCCAGATCCAGGGCAAGCGCGCAGACGGCACGCCCTTCACCTCATCAATGTTCAATTACTCGGGCGGCATGGGGGCGCGGCTCACCAAGCCCGGCCCGGGTGCCACCTGTTATCCCACCGGCGTCGCAGCGGTACCTGTGGAAATTCTCGAGGCTGCGATGCCCATCGTTTTCGAGCGCAAGGAACTGCGCCCTGGAAGCGGTGGCACTGGCCGTAGTCCAGGCGGGGACGGACAGTCGATTCAATTTCGCATGCGCACTGATGCACCCTGGGTTCTCAACGCTGTGCCCAGTCGTCTCGGCGACGGCCCCGAGGGCCTGGACGGCGGCGGCGCAGGCGCCGGCGGGCACTTCACGGTGAACGGCAAATCCATCAGCACCGCAGGCAAGATCACCCTCGCGCCCGATGATGTCGTGCTGCTCGAAACACCGGGTGGCGCGGGCTACGGCGCGCCATCGGCTTAATCCGTTTAATCAACCGGACCGGCTCAACCCGGCCAGCAGGAGGAGACTCGCAATGAAGCAATTCGTGAAACTGAGCCTCATCGCGGCAGCCGCCGCGATCGCCGCCAGCGCGCATGCGCAGGGCGTCTACAAAATCGGTATAGCGGCCGGGCTCACCGGTTATGCAGCCACCGTTGATCGTGCCTGGACCGATGGCGTGCGTGTGGCGGTCGACGTCGTGAATGCCGCGGGCGGCGTCAACGGCCGACGGTTGGAAGTGATCGTTGAAGACAACCGCAGCGAGCCCCAAGAGGCCGTAACCGTCTACAAAAAAATGATGTCGTCCGACAAGGTGGACGCGTTCCTGTCGGGCTGCGTGTCGGCTGGCAATCTGGCTGCTGCTGGCATGGTGGCGAAGGCGCAGATCCCGATGATGCTCTGCTCGATCCTGCCGCAAAACGCAGACCACGTGAAATGGGCCTTCTCCACGCTCCCGCCGGCTGGGTTCGAGGTGGCCAAGCGGATGGAGTTCCTCCAGCAAGACACCCAGATCCGCAAGGTGGGCGTGCTGCACGACCCCACGCCCTACGCGAACCTGCAGAAGGGATTCGCGGAAAAAAATGCTGCGAATTACGGTCTCACGCTGGCTGGGGTCGATCAATACAAGCAGGATGATGCCGACCTGTCGGTGCAAATCGGCAAGATGAATGCGAACGGCGCAGGCGCTGTGCTCAAGATTGGCCTGGGCGGCACTACGCTCACCGCCGCCAAGAACATCAAGCAGCTTGGTCTGCCCATGTTGATGCTCACTTCGATCGAAGACCTCGCGGTCTTCCGGCCGGTAGCCGAAGTGCTGGGTCCGCAGTTCTTCTTTGTGGCTGCGCCTTCGCAAATTGCCGAAGCACTGCCCGCCGGCCCCCTTAAGGATGCCATCGGAGCCTTCATGACGCCCTGGAAGGCCAAGCATGGCGAGCGCGACCCGAACTGGGCCGGCCGCGGTTGGGATGCGGTCATGCTCACAGTGGCTGCCATTCGGAAAGCCAATTCCTTCGACGGTACGAAGGTGCGCGACGCCATTGAAACCATCACCGGTTTTCAGGGCACCACCGGCGTCTACAACTTCTCGCCTGCGGTTCACCAGGGGATCACCGAGAACCCCTTCAAGATCGCGACCATCCGGGCGGGCAAGGTCGTGATCGTCAAGTAAACGGGCAAGGCTAGGCAGCGCATGACACCCTCCCCCGCACAATCGAGCGCACCCGTGCTCACGGTGCGCGGCCTGTCCGCGCGCTATGGCAATGTGCTTGCGCTGCGCCCAGTGGATCTGCACCTCGAGCGCGGGGAACTGGTGGCGGTGCTGGGCCCCAACGGCGCGGGCAAATCAACGCTGTTGCGCGCGCTGATGGGGCTTACGCCAGGCAGTGGCCGGGTCGAGTTCGAAGGAAACCCCTTACCCCGGAACGACCCTCGAGCAGTGACCCAGCGCGGCGTGGTGCTGGTGCCCGAGGGCCGCGGGGTGTTCGGCCCCATGACCGTACGCGAAAATCTCGAACTCGGCGCCTACCTTCTGAAGCGCAACAGCGGTGAATTCTCTGCACGGCTCGACCGTGTGTTTGCGCTGCTGCCGCGACTGCGCGATCGCCAGACCCAACTGGCTGGGTCGCTCTCGGGTGGCGAGCAGCAGATGCTTGCCATCGGCCGAGCGATGATGGCGGGGCCCAGGCTGCTCCTCCTCGACGAACCCTCGCTTGGGCTGGCACCACGGCTCGCCGCAGAAATCATCGGCACGCTGGCCACACTCAATCAGCAGGGGCTGCCAGTGCTCCTGGTGGAGCAACGCGCGCCCATGGCCCTCAAGATCGCGCGCCGCGCCTACCTGATGGCCGTCGGCCGCATCGTCGCCGAGGTCACGCCCGACGAGATCGCCTCCCCGCATGACCTGGCCCGCTATTACTTCTCACATGAATCCGTCTGATCGCATCGGCAGCGCGCTCAAGTGGGCCGGCTGGCTGGCCGGCGCAGCGTTGGTGATCTATGCGTTCATTGATGGCGGCTATCTGGTCACCGTGCTTGGGTTTGCTGCCATTTATGCCATCTTCGTGTCGGGGCTCAATTTCTTCATGGGCTACACCGGCCAGGTGTCGTTCGGGCAGAACGCCTTCGCGGCAATCGGGGGCTACACCTCGGCCGTGCTCACCACCACCTTCGGATGGGGTGTATTTCCTGCCATGGCGCTGGGGGTTGCTGCGGCTGCGCTGCTGGCACTCCTGGTGGGCTTTCCCACATTGAGGCTACGCGGTCACTACCTTGCCATGGCCACGCTCGCCCTCGGCATGATCGTTCAGGAAATCGCAGTGCAGTGGGACAGTGTCACCATGGGCTATACCGGCATTGCGGCCATTCCAGCGCTCGGTGCCTTGGGTCATGAACTCCCGAGCGATCGGTGGCAACTTGCCGCGCTCCTCGTCGCGCTAGCGCTGTGCCTGTGGGTGGCATCGCGGCTTAAACACTCCCGGCTCGGGCAGGCACTGGCCGCCATTGCCGGTTCTGAAGACGCTGCACGGGCGCTTGGCATCGACGTCGCCCGTCACAAACTGATCGCATTTGTGATCGCGGCAATCTATGCCGCTTTTGCGGGCTCACTCTTCGCGCACTTTGTCGGTTTTGTGAGCCCCGAGGTCTTCGGACTGCACATGGTGGTGCTCGGCTTCACCATGCTTTATGTGGGCGGTATCGGTACCGTGGCGGGCCCGATGGTGGGGGCGCTCATCATCAGCCTTCTTCCTGAAACCTTTCGCGGCTTCAAGGAATTCCAGGATCTCGCCTACGGCGCGGCGCTCATCCTGATCCTGATCTACGCGCCCCGGGGCCTCGCCTCGCTGATCCGCCGATGGCGGCTCCGCCGACCAGACCGGGAGACCCCATGACGACGCTCCTCGAGGTCCGCGATCTCACCCAGCGCTTTGGCGGCCTCACCGCAGTCGACCAGGTGAACTTTGGCATCGCAGCGGGTCGTGTGAGTGCGGTGATCGGTCCCAACGGAGCGGGTAAGACCACACTCTTTAACCTCATCTCGGGCTTTCAGCGTCCAGTGGGCGGCAGCATTCACTTTGAGGGCCGTGACATCACGGGGCTTGCGCCGCACCGGATCGCCGCAGAAGGGCTGGTCCGCACCTTCCAGCTCGTGCAGCTGTTTAGCGAACTGACCGCCCGTCAGAACGTCGAGGCGGGTTGCCACCTTCGCGGGCGGGGCGGGGTGTGGGCCGCGCTCAGCCGGCACCGACGCGCTCGTGAAGAGCTGGCCGAGTCGGCTCGGGTCGCGCAGGAACTGCTCGCTTTTGTCGGACTCGACTCACGCGCCGAGACTGAGGCGGGCGCGCTGACCTACGGTCAGCAGCGGCTACTCGAGGTGGCGCGAGCACTGGCCGCAGGCCCTCGACTCCTGCTTCTCGACGAACCTGCGGCGGGGCTGAACGCCATCGAAACCGATGCGCTCGCCGATACCATCGGACGCATCATCGCCCGCGGCACCACGGTGCTGCTGATCGAACACGACATGAATCTTGTGATGCGCGTGGCGAGCCATATCGTGGTGCTGGATTTTGGAAGAAAAATTGCCGAAGGCACGCCAGAGCAAATCCAGCAGGATCCGGCTGTGCTCGAAGCGTATCTGGGGGGTGCTGACCTTTCCCCCGCCATCGCTCAGGACGCAGGGACCTGAACCGTGGACATCACACTTGTCATTCAAACGGTCATTTCGGGAATCGGTACCGGCATCATTTACGGGCTCATCGGGATCGGTTTCTGCGTGATCTATAACGCCTCGGGCATCGTCAATTTCGCGCAGGGCATGTTCGTGATGCTGGGCGGCATGGTGACCCATGCACTCCTCACCCACGCAGGGCTGCCGCTTGCGCTCGCCATTCCGCTCACCATCGTATTCGCTGCTGCGCTTGGTATTGCGGTTGACCGCTTGGTGGTGCAACCGCTTTGGCGACGCAACGCCACCATGTTCGTCATGATTCTTGCCACGCTCGCCGCACAGATCGTGGTGGAACGCCTCACGCTGATGATCGCAGGCGATCAGCCGCGAACCTTTTCGGGGTTCACCACCGCTGCACCATGGAAAATTTCGGGCGTTGCAATCAGTCCGCAGCTGGTCTGGATCGCAGGCGCATCGCTGGTTCTGGTGGCCGGGCTCGCATTGTTCTTTGCACGTACCCGCACCGGGCGCGCGATGCGCGCCTGCGCCATCAACCGCGAGGCGGCTGCGCTGCAGGGTATTCCGGTCTCGCGCATGCTCGCCCTGTCCTTTGCGCTGTCGGCTGCGCTCGGCGCGATGGCCGGCATTCTCATCACCCCCACGCAGTACACAGCGTTCAACGTGGGCGTTCCGTTTGCCATCTCAGGCTTCATCGCCGCCATTCTGGGCGGGTTCGGCAACGCGGCGGGCGCCTTCGCAGGCGGCATCATGCTGGGCGTGGCGCAGGCGCTCGCCATTGTGCTGTTCGGCGCCGGCTTCAAGAACGTTGCAGCACTCTCGATCCTGCTGATTTTCCTGCTTGCAAGGCCGCAGGGTCTGTTTGGCAAAGCGCATTGAGCAAAGCCCATTGATCCACTCTGGAGACAAGTCCATGAATCTGCACCAGGTTGACTGGAATGCCATCGACTGGAAACCGGTCCGCGAAGGCGTTGATCGAAAGTCTTTCTCGGGTACCGGCTGCACCCTGGCGCTACACCGGCTCATGCCCGGTCACGAGCCCAAGCCCCACCAGCATCCGCATGAGCAGGTGGTCTACATCCTCGCTGGACGGATCCGTTTTCATGTCGGGGAGGCGGTGACCGAACTGGGCGCAGGCGGGCTCCTGCGGGTACCCCCCAATACCATGCACTGGGGCGAAGTGCTGGGCGATGAGCCTGTGCTC
>CAIPNM010000069.1 GCA_903866395.1 uncultured bacterium | reverse complement strand
TCGGCAGATCGGGCGTGGCCAGATCGGCAAACGGGAGCCAGCGCGGGTCGATGCGTGACCAGCGTCGGGGCGAAAGCAAATCAAGCAGCATCATCGCCGGATGAGTTCCTGCGCCTGCGAGGTGTAAAAGCCGCGGGCCACACGCTCGGTACGGGCCAGTCGCCAACCCAGCGGGCCCAGCGCCTCGGCGAGCATGCGGTGCATCCGCTCGGGGGCAACCGGCACGATGGCGGGCGAGCGATCACCACGAGGGAAGAGCCTTCCTGCCATCATCATCATGCGAAGCGGCAGGCTACCTGGCGCAAAGGTGAAAACGATTGAGCGCCGCACCCTGGGCGCAACCGCCACGAGCGCCGCCACCGCTTGCTCGGGCGCGTAGTGGATGAGCGAGTCCATCGCCACCAGGTGATCAAAGTCGCCGAGCGCAGCATCGAGCATGTCACCCGCGAGAAGTCTCACCGACCCCGGCGACAGATCATCCGGCAGGCGCTCTCGCGCCAGATCGACCAACGTGGGCGACAGGTCGATGCCCGTCACCGAAGCACCCAGGCGTGCGCAGTCCACGGCCAGGAGTCCGGTACCGCAACCGGCATCCAGCAACGTACGCGCGGCCAGCGGGAAGCCGGAAGGCGGTTGGGCTGGATCGGGGCGGGACACCCAGTCAACCAGCAGTCGACGCATATGCTCACGGCCCGCACGCACCGTGGCGCGCACGCCGCTTACCGGGGCGTCGGACGTGAGACGCGCCCAGGCCTCAGCGGCGGTGCGGTCGAAATACGCCTCGATCTGACCGCGGCGCTCGATATAGCTGGTTTGTCCCATCAATCAAACCCCAGCAGATCAAAAATCTCGCGGTCCTTGAGCGACGCCGGCGCACTACCGGGCGTACCGGCCCACAGGCTTGCCGCAAGCCGCAGGTATTCCTGCTGAACCGCATCAAGCTCAGGTGAAGAATCCATCTCGAACAGCGTCGATTTCTTCAGACGGCTACGGCGAATCACGTCCAGGTCAGGGAAGTGTGCGAGACGGTTCAGACCCACCCGATCGGCGAAGCGATCAATCTGATCGGTCTGCGCGCTGCGATTGGCGATCACGCCCCCCAGTCGCACGCGGTAGTTCTTCGCCTTCGCACTGATCGCCTGGACGATCCGGTTCATGGCAAAGATCGAATCAAAATCATTGGCAGCCACGATGAGCGCGCGCTCGGCATGCTGGAGTGGCGCTGCAAATCCGCCACACACCACATCGCCCAGCACATCGAAGATCACCACATCGGTTTCGTCGAGCAAGTGGTGCTCCTTCAGGAGCTTCACCGTCTGGCCCACCACATAACCGCCGCAGCCGGTGCCGGCGGGTGGCCCGCCCGCCTCGACGCACATCACGCCGTTATAGCCCTCATAGACAAAGTCTTCGACGCGCAATTCCTCGGGGTGGAAGTCGACGGTTTCCAGCACATCGATCACGGTGGGCACCAGCCGCTTGGTGAGCGTGAAGGTGGAGTCGTGCTTAGGATCGCAGCCGATCTGCAGCACGCGCTTGCCCAATTTGGAAAATGCTACCGACAGGTTCGACGAGGTGGTGCTCTTACCGATACCACCCTTGCCATAAACGGCGAAGACCTTGGCATTGCCGATCTTCATGGACGGGTCGAGTTGAACCTGAAGGCTTCCCTCGCCGTCAGGCGGCACAGGTCGGCTGCGCCGTATTTCGGTGACGGGAACGGTTGCGACATTCATGGAGCTGCTCCTGTTGCTACGCCTTCAATTCGGTCTTCGAATTCTTCGCCTGCCCGACGCAGTGCCTCAAGGAGTTCCGCATCGGGGGTCCAGTACTGACGTTCAGAGGCCTCGAGCAGGCGATTGGCCACTTTGGCCGATGCTGCCGGGTTGAGTTGCGCAAGCCGGTCGCGCATGGCCGGGTCGAGCATGAACGTGCGAGTGAGTTGCTGATAAACCCAGGGCTGGACCTGGCCCGTGGTGGCCGACCAGCCCATGGTGTTGGTGAGATGCGCCTCGATCTGCCGCACGCCTTCATAGCCGTGGGCCAGCATGCCTTCGTACCACTTGGGGTTGAGCATGCGGGTACGGGTTTCGAGCGCCACCTGCTCGGAGAGCGTACGTACGCGCCCGGCGCCGGTGGTCTGGTCGCCGATATAGACCGGAAGCTCAGCCGAAGTGGTGCCTGGGGTCGGTGAAGAGCCCGCTGCTGACTTCTGAGACTGCGCCCGCCGCACCGCGCGCGTCACACCGCCCAGCGTGTCGAAGTAGGTGTCGACTGTGGTGACGCCCACTTCGATGGAGTCAAGGTTCTGATAGGCAAGACCCACGTCCTGCAGCACCGACTGAAGAAGCGCCGGCTGCTGCAGGGGCTTGCCGGCGCGGCCGTAGGCAAAGCCCTTGCGGCGGGTGTAGGCCTCGGCGAGTTCATCTTCGTCCTGCCACGCACCCTGCTCGATCATTTGATTGACGTTCGCGCCATAGGCACCATCGGCGTTGCCGAACACCCGAAGCGAAGCGGTCTCGAGATCGCAGCCATGCTCGGCCATGTAGGCCAGCGCATGGCGGCGAACGAAATTGAGTTCGAGCGGTTCGTCGGCCGCAGCCGCAAGAAACGTGGCTTCTGCCAGCATGCGAATCTGTAGCGGCAGCAGATCGCGGAAGATGCCCGAGAGCGTGACCACCACATCGATTCGCGGCCGGCCGAGTTCAGCCAGCGGCGTGAGGGTGGCGCCTGCCAGGCGTCCGAAGGAATCAAAGCGCGGCGCCGCGCCCAGAAGCGCCAGCACCTGCCCGATGGGCCCTCCCTCAGTCTTGAGATTATCGGTTCCCCACAGCACCATGGCCACCGTTTCGGGCAGGCCGTGCCCCTCTTCGGCATGCCGGGCAAGCAGACGCTCGACCTGACGCGCACCATCGATCACCGCAAAACGGCTGGGCATGCGAAACGGATCAAAACCATGGAGATTTCGGCCCGTGGGCATGGTTTCGGGAGTGCGCAGCACATCACCGCCAGGCGCGGGCCGAATAAACCGGCCTTCGAGGGCGCGGAGTAACGATTCGATTTCATGATTGGTCTGCATCTGCACGTTGGCGCGTGCGAGCACCGCAGCAAGCGCCTGCGCAGCCTCGCCCTGCCCAAGCGCAGACCGCGCGCGCTCCACGGCCTGCGATTCGGTGGCTACGTCGATCAACGCATCGACGGCAGCAAGGACACGCTCATGCGCCACCGGCTCGCCACTCATCGGCTGATGCGCCTGCGCCATAGCCACCAAAAAATCGCGGCGTGCCTCGCGAGAAAACGGCTCGCCAAACACATGCAGACCGCAAGGAATGAGCGTGCGCTCCATCTCCTCGAGCGACCTGAGCAAGGCCAACACCGCGCGGTCGTACTCGGCGAGCGTAACGCGCTGCCCAGCCATCACGGCAGACCCCTTGAGGAGAGCGGTATCGAGTTCCACCGCCAGCGCCTGCTCCTCGATCAGCGCGAGGAGGCCGGCGTGCTCGGACTCGGCGGCCGGTACCGACTGCGGTAACTCGATCGGTGTGGCGCGCCAGCGGTCAATGGATTGACGCAGTTCGCGCAGCCCTGCGTAGAGCCCCGCCTCTGCGACGGGCGGTGTCATATAGCTCACCAGCGTGGCGGCCGATCGCCGTTTGGCGATGGTGCCCTCTGACGGGTTATTGCTTGCGTAAAGGTAGAAATTAGGGAGATCGGCAATCAGGCGATCGGGCCAGCACGCCCCCGATGCCCCCACCTGCTTGCCAGGCATGAATTCGAGCGCGCCATGGGTGCCGAAGTGCACCAGGGCATCGGCCCTGAACTGTTCACGCAGCCAGCGATAGAAGGCGCAGAAAGCATGCGTGGGCGCCAGGCCTTTTTCAAACAGGAGCCGCATCGGGTCGCCTTCGTAACCAAACCCCGGCTGCACCGCGATCACAACCTCGCCCAGGTCAAGACCCAGCACGAACAGTTCGCGCCCGTTGGTGAGGACGCGCCCGGGGGCTGGCCCCCAGCATTTTTCAATATCGCTTAGCCAACGCTCCTGGCGCACATGATCGGCAACCGGCACGGTGGCAAGGACATTGGCATCGGTACCGTGCCGCGAGGCATTGCCGCCGAGGAGCGCGGTACGCAGCGCCTCGGGTGATTCGGGCAGGGTCAGCCGATAGCCCGCCTTCTGCATGGCAGCCAGCGTGCCATGCACCGATTCGAAGACCGACAGATGCGCGGCACTTCCCACGGCGCCGCCGTTGGGTGGGAAGTTGAATAGCACCATCGCCACGCGACGATCGGTTGCGGGCTTCCTCCGCAGCGCGACCAGCCGCGCCACCCGCGCAGCCAGCATGTCAGCGCGCTCCGGGCACGACACCATGTCCTGGCTGCTGCGAATGTCATCGAAGCGGCAACTACGGTCGCAGCCCGCGCACACCGCGCCGGGTGCGCCGGGTCGTCCCCCGAAGACGATCGGAGAGGTGGCGCCATCGAGCTCGGGAATGGCCACCATGATGGTGGATTCCACCGGCAGCAAACCTCGGTCGGATCCACCCCATTCGGCAAGCGTCTGAAACTCAACCGGATGCGCCGCCAGGTAGGGCACATCGAGATCAGCGAGCATGGCCTCGGCGGCCTGGGAATCGTTGTAGGCCGGCCCACCGACCAGCGAGAACCCGGTGAGCGACACGATCGCATCAACCGCCGGCTGGCCGTTGCGGCGAAAGAAGGTGTTGACCGCAGGTCGCGAATCGAGTCCGGTTGCAAAGGCCGGAATGACCGCGAGCCCCCGTGCCTCGAGAGCGTTGATCACACCATCGTAATGCGCCGCATTACCCGCCAGAAGATAGGAGCGAAGCATCAGCACGCCCACCGTGCCGCGCGGTGCGGGGTCGGGCGCGCGCGGTAGCCGACGCGCGTCATCACTGATGCGGCCCGACATGCGCGGATGATAGACACCGACCTCGGGATACTCCACCGGATCGGCCGCCTCGATACGGCCTCGCATCCCTTCACGCGGTCCGCTCGCATAGCGATTGATGAGGCTCGCCGCGAGCCCCTCCATATTGTCCTCGGACCCGCCGAGCCAGTACTGCAGACAGATGAAATAGGCGCGCAGATCCTGAGCAGTGCCGGGGATGAAGCGCAGGATGCGAGGCAGGCGCCTAAGCATCTTCATCTGCTTTTCACCGGAGTCGGCCCCGCCCTGACCAGGCTTGGCGCTGCCGCGCAGGCGCTTGATGAACGCAAGGGCCCCGCTTGCCGGCTTGGACATGTCGAGCCGGCCTAACCGTGTCAGACGAACCACTTCAGGTGCCGACATGGCGCAGACCATTGCGTCCACCTCGGTGCGACGCTTCTGCAGCAGATCGATGATGGGCAAGAAATGCTCTTCCATGAAGAGCATGGTGACCACCAGCATATCGGCAGCTTCGATGGCGGCGCGACACTGCGCGAGGCGCTCGGCACTTGCGGAAAATTCGGATGCTGCATGCATCTCGAGGCTTGCGCCCGGAAGCCGTGCAGCCAGCCGGCGGGCGGCACTGACCGTGGCTGAAGCGAGGTGCGTATCCATGGTGACGACCACGATGCGAAGCATCGGGCCGGTTGCACCGCTACCGCTCCGATTGCGGATGCGCTCAGCGGCCATAGTGCGCCTTTGCCTCGTAGAGCGTATCGCGGGTAATGAGCGCCACGCCGCGCTCGGCGGCAAAGCGTTCGGTATTGCGACGCGCTTTGCCGCGTACAAAAAACGGAATCTTGCCGAGTTCGCGTTCAGCCTCGGGTGCCCATTGCAGCGAGCCGGGCGCAGGCCTTACGGTGGCCGTGGCCGGTGGGGTGTCCTGCAACGCAAGCGCAGAGGCGCCCGGTTCTCTTGCTTCGAATGCCACCTGGGGCGCACTGCCAACGACGATGGCCTGTGGCTCAGGAGGAATCGACGCACCGCCCGTGGTCTGCCAGGAGGCCGTGGCAGGGGTACTGCCGTCGGCGATCACGGGCGCTGCTGCGCCGGCATCGTCAATCTGCGGGGTAGCGCCTTGTGAAGCATCGGAGAGCGTATCGCCCGCTGCGGCGCGCCCATGACCCGAGCGGCCGAGATGGGAAGGCGCTGCCCCCTCGTGAAACTCGAAGTCATCGCGGAACATGCCGAGCAGATGTTCCTCGAGCCCCATCATGAGCGGATGGACCCAGGTGTCAAAGAGCACGTTAGCGCCCTCGTAGCCCATCTGGGGCGAGTGACGCGCCGGAAAATCCTGCACATGCACTGGCGCGGAAATCACCGCGCACGGAAGACCCAGTCGCTTGGCAATGTGCCGCTCCATCTGGGTGCCAAGCACCAGATCGGGTTGCAGCGAGGCAACGGCACGCTCTACCTCGAGGTAGTCATCAGTGATGAGCGGCTCAACACCGTAGCCCGCTGCCGCCTCACGCACTTCGCGTGCAAATTCCCGGCTGTAGGTGCCCAGCCCCACCACGTTGAATCCGAGCTCAGTGGCCGCATAGCGGGCAGCGGCGAGTGCATGCGTGGCATCGCCGAACACGAATACCCGCTTGCCGGTGAGGTAGGTGGCATCGACCGATGCGCTATACCACGCCGAGTGCCCGGGGCAGGCACGCCGGCAGCGCGCAATCGCGGCCTCAGGCTCAAGACCTGCGAAGGTACAGACTTCGCGGATGAAAGCTTCGGTGGCCTGCACGCCTATGGGCACCGTGTGCGTATGCGGCTGCTTGAACTGCCGGCGTAGCCACCCGGCAGCGAGGCCGGCGGTTTCCGGATACAACACAACGTTGAATCCCGCTTCGGGCAGCCGTGCAAGATCGGCTGGACTCGCCTGCCAGGGCGCAATCGCATTCACATCAATGCCGATTGCCTCCAGCAGCTTTCGAATCTCGATCAGATCATCGCGGTGCCGGAATCCGAGCGCGGTCGGGCCGAGGATATTGCAGCGCAGCCGCGCGCCCGGCGCCGGCTCAGCGTTGCCAGGCGGCCGGGCAAGCGCCCTCACCATCTGGAGCAGGGTCTCGGCTGCGCCCCAGTTTTCTTTGCGCTGATAGGACGGCAGTTCGAGGGGCACCACCGGAATGGGCAGCCCAAGTGTCTGCGCGAGGCCCCCTGGATCGTCCTGGATGAGTTCTGCCGTGCACGAGGCGCCCACCATCATGGCGCGCGGCTGGAAGCGCTCGAACGCCTCGTGTGCGGCACGCTTGAATAGTTCAGCGGTATCGCCACCCAGGTCACGCGCCTGAAAGGTGGTGTAGGTGACCGGCGGGCGACGATTGCGCCGCTCGATCATGGTGAACAGCAGATCCGCGTAGGTATCGCCCTGCGGCGCATGAAGCACATAGTGCACATCGCGCATGGCGGTAGCGACCCGCATCGCGCCCACATGCGGCGGGCCTTCATAGGTCCAGAGGGCAAGTTTCACCGATGGGCCTCACTGATCAGGGCGCTGATGCGTTCACGACGCACAAACGGTCGAGCAAACAGTTCAGCCAGATCGCCCGCCTGTTCATAGCCCTGAATGGGACTGAACACGAGCTCGATCGACCATTTGGTGGTGAAGCCCTCGGCCTCTAACGGATTGGCGAGTCCGAGCCCGCACACCACCAGATCGGGGCGCTCAGCGCGACAACGCTCGAGCTGGCGTTCAACATCCTGCCCCTCGGAAAGTCGCACGCCCTCGGGCAGCGCCTGCAATTCATGCGCGAGAAGCGTCCGATGCAGATAGGGTGTGCCTACCTCGGTGGGCCGCATGCCGAGCTCCTGCGCAAGAAAGCGCGCAAGCGGTGGCTCGAGTTGCGAGTCGGGAAACAGAAAGACGGTGCGGCCTTCGAGCTGCGGGCGATAGCGCTCAAGGCTGCGACGCGCCCGCGCCCGCGCCGGCGCGGTGACAGCATCCAGCCGCTCCTGCGAGATGCCAAAGGCCTGCGCGGCCGCCGCAAGCCAGCCGGTGGTGCCGTGCTCGCCAAGCGGGAATGGCGCGGGAAGATGAACAGCCCCGCGCGCCTCGAGGGCACGCGCGGTATCGCCCAGGAAGGGCTGCGCCAGCAGGAACCGGGTACCGGGCGACAGCGCGGGCAGATCGCGCGAGCGTCGCGGCGGCAGGCAGTCGACCTTGGCAATTCCCAACTCGCGCAGCAACCCGGTCAGCTGATCTTCCACCACATCGGCGAGTGCACCCACCACCAGTAGCGACGGCTCGGCAGCCTGCGCGACGGGCATGTGCGGCACGAGCGCTGCGAGGCACGCGTCTTCGCCCTGCGTAAAGGTGGTTTCGATGCCACTACCCGAATAACTCAGCACGCGCACCGACGGCGCACGCTGGGCATCCAGACGCTGCGCTGCGCGCGCCAGATCAAGCTTGATCACCTCCGAGGGGCACGAGCCCACCAGGAACAAGAGGCGAATGTCGGGCCGGCGCTCGAGCAACTGACCGACCACACGGTCGAGTTCCTCGTTGGCATCAACCAGGCCAGCGAGATCACGGTCATCGATGATGGCGGTGGCAAAGCGCGGTTCGGCAAAAATCATGACGCCAGCCGCCGACTGCAGCAGGTGCGCGCAGGTGCGCGAGCCCACGACCAGGAAGAACGCATCCTGGATCTTGCGATGCAGCCAAATGATGCCGGTCAGGCCGCAGAACACCTCGCGCTGACCGCGCTCGCGCAGCACTTCGGGCTCGGGCCGCTCGCAACCTTGTGCAGAAACCGGAGAAATCGGAATTCTTGCGTTCATTTTGAACGCTCCTGGCGGGCTCGACGCAGCTTGTACAAAAACTGGCCGGCGTTGATGACATAAGTGGCGTAAGCCGCCAGCGCGAGCAGCATTTGGCCTCGGGCATCGAGCAGAGTGTCGCCTGCAAACCACGCCACCAGACAGGCCGTGTGGAGCGCGATCACCAGCATGCTGAACACGTCTTCCCAGAAAAAGGAGTGGGCAAACAGGTATTGCCCGAAGACCACCTTCTCCCAGATGGCCCCGGTCACCATGATCAGATAGAGGACCAGTGTTTTGGCGACGACGGAGGCCGCCGCAACGGCCCAGCCTTCGCCCGTGGCGAGATAGCGAACGATGAGGCCGAGGCTTGCCAGGAACACCACGAACTGGAGCGGGGCGAGCAGGCCCTGCACCAGCGTCCAGCGGGTGGCATCGCGGCGCGCGCGCTCCTCCGGTGTGTAAACCGGGCGCAACGCCGCCTGTGGGCCGGCTGGCTGAATGATCCCGGTCAGTGTGCGCGACATCGTCTTCCCTGGGTTGGCTTGTACGTTTCGACCGTCCGAAACGCTGACCCGACCGACTCTAGGACCGCCCCGAAAAAATGTCAACTTTGATTTACGTCTACCGCAATTGACAAACCAACCCGACCGGACCATGATTGCTGTCCAAGACAGCGGAGGACAGATGTTGAACACGGGGGAACTTCTGTGAGGATGCCGTTACTCGGCGATTCACACGGCGCTGGACACAGCGCCCGGAATCGGCAAAAGTCGACGGTAGACAGGGACACTGTCGGCTGGCACTCGCCTGCCCGATCCGGTGTTCCCAAGGAGGTCCCCATGAAATCAGTGCAGTCCGTCGTTCTGGATCAACCTGCCGAGCCATTGCTGGAAGTGCTTCTTACCGAGGTGGTTCCGCGACTGACCCGTCTTGCCTGTGGCCCCGGTCCCGTGATGCCGAGCGATCGCAGCGCCCGGCCGGGACGACCGGTCGCATCGATGAATCTTGGCGACGGGCCGCCCCGGGTGGGGCCGCTCCTCGTGCATGCCCTCGAGCTCGC
>CAIPNM010000068.1 GCA_903866395.1 uncultured bacterium | reverse complement strand
GGCGCCGCCTTGAACCGGCTCACCTGCACATCAGACGGCGTCACGATAAACAGATTGCCTTGGCTCGACTCAATATCGATTGTCGGACTTGCGATCTTAAGCGGCGCCGACTTGCTTCCAAGGTCATCACTGGCGCGCATCCACAGCGACTGAGCGATGAATTGCGAATTGACGTCGGCCGGCAACGAGAACGTACCGACCTCAAGGCGTGCCTGGCCGACGCTCAGCACCATTTCTGGCTGACCGATGGGCGCAGCAAACGAGACCGCTCCACCTTTTAGCGTGAGATCGAAGGTGGCGGTCGAGGGCGAAGTCATCAGGTCTAGCGACCGAACGCCAGACATCACCACCCGATTAGCGTCGCCCGTTGCCAGGCCCGCGGGGAAACTTGCCGTCGCCCCAGTCACCACACCTTCAAACTGCAGGCCTCCAGCCGACTTGCCAACGCCGCCCTCGAAACGCATGCCGTTGTTAACGATCAGTTCTGCTGCGCCCTCGATGATCAACCGACCGCCGCCGGTGATCAGCACCTCGTCGAGGAACTGGACGCTGCCAGAGGCCTGAATCACCAGGTCGCCATCAACCACCACCCTCTCGTCGAAAATCACGTCCCGGGCACCGGCGACAGTGAGCTTTTCAAGCGCGGTCACCGCGGTAACCCGCCCGGCAAAGCCCCCCGCCTTTCCAGACAGGTCACCCAGACTGGAGCGCGCGATCCGGATTGAGTCACCCACCCGATAGCCCGCGCCGCCGGAATGCAGTTCAACCGAAACGACCTGGCCGCCGCGCACTTCAACCGTCGCGGTGGCGCTTGAACCCGAGCCACCGATCAGATCAACGTCGGCGTAGGTGCCGTCAACATACCCGGTCCCTCCGGAAGTGATGTCGAGCGCACCGATGCCGTGCCCCACGCGGCCCGATACCTGAACGGTGCCGCCATTGCTGCGTAGCGTCAGCGTATCCGCCTGCCCCTCGCCGCCGTTGATGCGACCGGTGATCGTGAGATCTTCCGGCCCCACCGCCCCCTCGCCGGCCGACACGCTCACCATGCCGTCGAACCTTACCGAGTCATCAATCAGGATGCTGTCGCTCATCGACACCGCGGTGTTTTCAGCAAACACCGTGGTGTTACCGGGGCCATAAATCTCGAGCTTCTGGCCGCTCATCTGACCGCCGACATCGACACGGCCGCCAGCCCCCTGCGCCATCACCACCAGGTCTGTCTTGAGAGCGAGCGACGAGCCGCCACTTCCAATTGAAACGGGATTGGAACCACCGCTCGCGCCAATTACGAGTACTGGCAGGTTGGCACTCGCAAGACTCGATGGATCGAGGCTAAGCGAGGCGCCCGCGGAGCGCGCGGCGATGCCCGAGCTTGCGCCCAATTTGATAGGCGTAGCGGGATCAGTAGGCACGATCTGCAGGCCAGCACCACTGCCAGCAGTCACGAGCGAGCCCAAGTCGACCGTACCGGTTCCAAGTGACACCGGTTTGGCAATACGAACCGCGCCGGCGCTGATTGGCCTACCCTCGCCATCGAGCAACGCACCATCAAGTTCGACCAGACCGCTCACGTTCAGCGTGATGGTCTTCGCCTGGATCGTGCCCTGAACGCTGAGACGCTCTGCCTCGACACGCAGGCGGGTCTGACCCAGATCGACCTTCGTCTGCCCCTCGGCGGGCTTGAGTGTCACGACGTCGCCGATGACCACCAGTTCACCCAACCCCGCGTCCCATGTCACCCGCTCGACACCGCTCAGCACCTGCCCCGCACCCAACTGCAGCACATTGCCGGTGGTGGAGAACTGGAGCGATTTCATCCGCATCACAAGCGAGTCATCAGCCAGAGCTTTGGCTGCGCTGTCCTTCAGCTGTACGGTGCGAACGGTGGTGGACTGCGTACTACCCGCGTCAAAGACGTAGCGGTCGGCCCCACCGGACGCAGTGAGCGTGAGCGTGGGCTCGATGAGACGTTGGAGGGTGAGCTCGTCGTTCATCGGCCCCAGCCGGGTCTGAGACAGATTGAAGCGACTCAGCCTCAGGTCACTGCCACCGATATCGACAATTTCCAGCGCACCACCGTTGTAGCTGGACGTACTGGCAAATAGCAAGGTTGCAGCCAACGGCACACGAGCCTGTGCGGTCCCGGCGCCGTCCGTGACGACCATGTCCAGCGCGACATCCTTGGCACCCTGCGCTAACGCGACGCTCACCGCGCCAGGCCGCGTCAGAAACGACGAGAGCGCAGCAGGCGAACCACTCAGCGTTGGACCCGCAGCATCACCGCCCAGATTAAGACCGGCAGCGGTCACTGCGGCCGGATCGAGCACAACGGACCCTACTGCGGCATTGCTCAACCCCATGGTCAGTGTAAGCAAGGCCGAATCGGCATCGACAATCGTGTTCGATTCAAATGTGAGCGCACTGGTCATTCCAGCCGGCGCCTCGAGGCGCGCAGGCGCGGTGATGGATGGTGTCGCACGTGACGTCGGAATAGGTGCCGTAAATACGCGGTTCCCGGCAGCTACTGCGATGATTGAACGACCGGACGGGTCGAATACGGCGCCCGTCCATTCGACATCGATCGGTTTTCCTAACCGGTCTACCGGGGACAAACCCGCGGTGCTGATCTGCCGCCAGCCACTGCCATCTTCCAGCAGCCAGAGGGCGCTCTTGCCCAAACCCGTCGCGGCAGCGACGACCGACCTGCCGTCTGCGGAGAACGCGAGCGAACTCCAGTCAGCGGCTGCCAACCCAGTGGACTGCCAGGCGATCGTGGACTTTGTCAGATCCGCTGAGTAGATGGTGCCGCCACGGCTGGCGACGTAGGCGCGCGTACCGCTCGGATCGATCGCTGCGGCCGACCAGTTGGCGTTAGAAGGCAGCCCGCTCGAGCTTAAGGTCCAGGAAAGCGCTGCGCCGCCGGCGCCGGCCCGTCCAATCCAGACCGCGCTCGGGGTGGAACCGAATTCCGCTGTTCCCGATACCGCGATCACCGCGCGACCATCGGCACTGGCCGCGACCTCGCTCCAGTTTGCGTTGGGCAGCCCCGAGATCTCGGTCCAGTTGCCCATCTGCGCATCCGAGAGTCGCATGACGCCCGTGGTGTTGCGCCAGCCCTTATCGGTGCGGCTGTTCATATACTGCTCGCGCGCCGTACGATCCACGGCAATAACGCGCCCATCCGCAAGAATCGTCACATCGGTGTAGGCGTCGCTCGGAGCACCCGGGTCGATCCAGGTCGTACCCCCGTCGATCGATGCGAGCAGACCACCTCCTGTGACTGCGGCAACGATCTTCTGGCCATCAGCGGAGACCGCGACCGCCGAGTATTGACGATCCTTGGGTGCGGCGGACTCGATCCAGGTTGCTCCGCCATCGGTCGACACCCAGAGCCCCCCTGGCGTACTGGCAGACGATGTGGCGGTGGGCGACGCGATCGCCACTTGCCGGCTTGCCGATACCGCAACGTCGCGCCAACCGCGAACTTGATCGAGGGTGAGGGTGGCGGTGATCGTGGCCTGCGCAGTGCTGATGACTGAGTCATGCGCAATTTCGACAGAGAGCGGGCGGGTAGGTTCCAGGCTGGTGTAGTTGTAGGTCACCCGCCCTGGCTTCGTAAAGAACGCGTTAAGTTCAGCCACCGTACCAGTAAAGGTACGCTCATTAGACCTGCCGCCAACCGAGACTCGGTCCTGCGAGCTGGCAGAAATCGCGCCGTCCGGCACGCGAAGCGTGACGGTGAGCGGTTGGTCTGCTGGACCATCAAACCGGAAGGGTGTGCCGTGCAGCAGTAACTGCGCCGGGCCTCCGCGCGTGGCGGTAAATCCGCTGGGGATCGACACCGTCGGCACGCCAACTGCCGGACCGGCAATCGATGCAAACTCAGCAGGTAGCGAGCCAGAGAAATCGAGGATCGAGGGCTGATCGCCTTTTTCGATCATGCGGTTCGCGCCCAGCGCACCGATGAATACATAGCGGTCGATGCCG
>CAIPNM010000067.1 GCA_903866395.1 uncultured bacterium | reverse complement strand
TCCGCGCGGCCCGCTGCGACGACGGCTACCTGATCGATCTGGCCGATGAGCAGTGGCAGGCCATTCACGTCACCCCCCAGGGCTGGCGGGTAGTGAACGAGTCGCCGGTGTATTTCACCCGCACGCCTTCGATGCGCCCGCTGCCGATGCCTGTGCCGATGGGGGTGACCCATGGTGATGTCGGATTGCTCTGGCAGCACACCAACATCCCGGCGCACTGCCGCGTGATGGTGCTGGCGTGGCTGCTGGACTGCTTCCGTCCTGACACGCCTTTCCCAGTGCTGGAGTTGGTGGGGGAACAAGGCTCGGCCAAGTCCACCACGCAATCGGTGCTGCGCAGCCTGGTCGATCCCAACAAGGTGATGCTGCGTGGGCGGCCCAAGACGGTGGAGGACGTGTTCGTCGCCGCCGCCAACAACTGGCTGGTCAGTTACGAGAACCTCTCCGGCCTCACGCCCGAGCAGCAGGATGCCTTTTGCACCCTGGCCACGGGCGGCGGCTTTGCGTCGCGTCAGCTTTACACCAATGGCGAAGAGCACGTCATGGAAACCAAGCGGCCGGTGGTGCTTAACGGCATCGCCGTGGTCGCCACACGCCCCGACTTGATCGACCGGGTGATTCACGTCGATCTGCCCGCCATCCCCGCAGATGCCCGGCGCGACGATGCCGACACCCATGCAGGCTGGGAACGTGATCAACCCCAGGTGTTCGCGGGTCTGCTGGATCTGTTCTCGGCGGCGCTGGCCATTCTGCCGACGGTCAAACTGACCCAGAAGCAACGCATGGCCGATTACGAACGGTTGGGCGAGGCAGTAGCCCGCGCCCTGGGCTTCGCCGCTGGTGAATTCCAGCAGCAGTACGCCGAACTCGTGCGCGCTGGCATCGACCGTGCCTTGGAAAGCAACGCCGTCGCGCAGGCACTGGACAAGTACCTCGCTGATCGCATCGTGCCGATCAACTGGCAGGGCACCGCCGGTCAGCTCTACGACCTGCTGAACACCCACAGCATCCCCGACCGCAACACTTGGCCGCGCTCGCCCAAGGGTCTGTCGGATCAGTTGCGCCGCATCGCCCCGGCCTACCGCGCCAAGGGCATCGACATCACGCATCTCGGCCACAGCCGTGAGGGCGCGCGCTGGCGCATTGCCCAAATCCGTTCCCAACCCAATCCCGCCACGCCACCCGGCATCGAGGGTGGCACTCGATATGGAGCTCACCGTGAGTAATCCCAACTTGCATCCCGTCTGGGCCAAGGTCATTGGCATCGCGCCGCAGACCAGCCCCTCCAACCCTGAAGCGAACCAACGGTCGCCGCTGGCCGCCGCCATCGCGGCTATGACCGGCCAGTCCAGCCCTCGCAACGACTGGCAGGCCACTGGTCATCGCCACGGCGCGCCGGTCGGCATCAAGAAGCAGGTCGGCCCAGGCCTGTGGGTCAGCACCGTCGCGCGGCCCGGCGATACCCATTACCCCGTCCATTCCTGATCAAACCCGGAGACCATCACCATGAAACTGAATCCGTTCAGCAAGAAGTCCAACCCCTACCTCGACAAAGTCAACGCTGAGAACGACACGCTCAACCAGGAGCTCACGCCCCTCAAAGCCGAATTGGCGGAGGCGGAAGCCGAGCACGCTGCGGCACGCGAGAAGCAAACCCGGCTGCGTGATGCCGCTGGCTCTCTGTCGATGAACACGCCACCGGCCGCCAAGGCCCACTGGCCCATCCTGTGTGAGGCGAACCAGCGGATGGAAAGGCTCAAGTCGAAGGTGTCCAACCTGGAGAGCCAACTGCGTCCGCTGCAGCAGGTCCTGGCCACCCCAGAGCGCTTCGCAGTGGCCCGCAAGCAACTTGACGATCTGATCGCGCAACGTAAGGCGCTCACCGCTGAGGCGCAGACGGTCGATGGCCAACTGACCAAGATCGCCAAGCGGCTGGCGGACCTCGAAGCGCGGATTGCGGTCGAGACGAAGTCGGCATCCCGGGCGCTGCTGGACACCGAAGCGGAATTCGTGGTGCCTGAAAACCTGACCAAGCTGGAGGTGGAACAGCGCATCACCCGTGCATCGCAGGCTGAACTTGAACGCCAGCGTGATGCGATTCAGGGCCAACTGGCTGGGCTGCCCGATGCCGTGCGCAAGGCGAGGGATCACTTCATCCACTGCCGTGCGGCAATGGCCGAAATCGAGCTGCACGAACAGCTGATGCCGGTGATGAACGCAGTGGCTCGCGCCTCAGCGGCCCGGCGCCAGATCAACTACCACCACGACGAAAGTCGCTTCCCGGTTGAGATTCCTCGAGCGTTGATCGAAGCCGCTGGCGATGCACTGGCAGCAGAAATGCCAGCGGCTTGACCGTCACGCGACCTGCCCACAGGCGAATTGGGTCCTTCCTCGCCAAAACGCAATACGGGGGGCGCGAGCGCGCTGCCCCGCCAGTGACAGGCCCCGAAACGGGGTTACCAGTTACCACCTCGGTTACCACCCGGCGATGCGCCGGGTTACCAGCCTTCAAGGAAATGAAATGACCACCACGATCAACAACAACGACACCATCCCCGGCCAGCCACTGGCCCACTACGCCCCAGAGGTCGCGCAGCGCGTGCACGGCTGGCTTGCCAGCGGGCAGCTGTTGGCCTGGATTCCGATCCTCAGCCAAGACAACTTCCCCGGCACACCGCCAGAGATTCTGCAGTTTGCCGACCGACACCAGGAGTCGATGCGCTGGCCGATCCACGCGCCGGAGGATCTGCTGCAACTGCCCGAGGGCATCACCGGCTGGTTGCTTCCCGCCAACGCTGAAGACACCACCGTGGCCTGCGGGGTCTGGAACGGCGAGGTCTACATCCTGGGTGTCAAGGACAAGCGCACCGGGCGTGCGCAGACCCTGCTGGGCGAGCGTTTCGATGTAGCGACAGGTCAGGTCGATGACGTTGAACAGAGCGCGGTTTGACTTGGCTTCTGGTCGCCACAGCGCGTTCATGGAGGTCCGCAAACCCCTCTCGGAGAAAGCAATGAGCACCCACCAAACCCTGTGCGTACAGGTTACCGACACCAACCAGCGCCCGCGCGGCGTGATGACCATCGAGGCCGATTTCGATCACCTCGGGCCCTACCGCGTACAGCACGATGGCCACACCTACTGGTTCACCGGCAAATCCGGCACCCACCGCGCCAGTGGCGTGGCCACCCGCGAAATGGCGACCGCTGACGATGCCCGCCTGTGGATCACGCTCGGTGGCACCTCGATCTGGGAGGACTGAGGATGGCCGCCGAACAGCAACACACCATCTCGGCACAGTTGGCGGCGCTGCCCTCCCTGCCAATGCCCGACCTCTGGGCGCTGTGGGATCAGCACTTCCCTCGGCGGCCCAGCCATCGCAACCGCAACTACGTCGAATCCCGATTGGCGTACCGTATTCAGGAAATGTCCTACGGCGCATTGCCCACCAACGTGCGCAAGATGCTGGTCGAGGCCGGTGCCAAGCATTCCAAGATTAAGACCAGTGTCGGCCGCAGCGCGCAGACCCTGTTGATGCCCGGCACCACGCTGATCCGGGAATGGGATGAACGCGAGTACCGCGTGACGGTCACGCCCGATGGTCTGTATGCCCTGGATGGCCAGGTGTTCAAGAGCCTGTCGGCGGCGGCCCGCCACATCACCGGCACGCGCTGGAACGGGCCGAAGTTCTTTGGTCTGCGCGATGGCAAGGGGGATGGTCAATGAACGCACCCCTGCTCGTGCCACCCAAGCGCTGCGCAGTGTATTGCCGCGTGTCCAGCGACGAAAGGCTCGACCAGTCCTTCAATTCCATCGATGCCCAGAAGGAAGCCGGCCATGCCTTCATCAAGAGCCAGAGCCACGAGGGCTGGATCGCCGTGGCCGATGATTACGACGATGGCGGGTTCTCTGGCGGCAACATGGAGCGGCCCGCTCTGCGCCGCCTGATGGCCGACATTCAGATGGGCAAGGTCGACATCGTGGTGGTCTACAAGATCGACCGCCTCAGTCGCTCGCTCGCAGATTTCGCGCGGATGGTCGATGTGTTCGACCGCCACCGGGTCAGCTTCAGCGCCGTCACGCAGCAGATCAACTCGGCCACGTCGATGGGCCGGCTGATGCTCAACGTCCTGCTGTCCTTCGCGCAGTTTGAGCGCGAGGTCACCGGCGAGCGCATCCGCGACAAGATCGCCGCCAGCAAGGCCAAGGGAATGTGGATGGGCGGGCCTCTGCCGCTGGGGTATGACGTGCGGGGCCGGCTGCTGATCGTGAATGAAACGGAAGCCACGCTGGTCCGCCGCATCTTTGATGACTTCGTGACCGTGCGCTCGGCCACCCTGATGGCCAAGACCTACGGCGCAGAAGGCGTGGTCACCAAGGGCGGCAAGCCCTTCACCAAGCAGACCATCTACAAGATGCTGCACAACCGGATGTACCTGGGCGAGATCGTCCACAAGGGGCAGAGTTTCCCCGGCCAGCATCAGGCCATCGTGACGCAGGCGCAGTGGGATGCGGTGCACGCGTTGATCGCCACCGATGGCATCGAACGGCGGCGCGAAACCAACGACCGCCAGCGTGAGCCGGTGTT
>CAIPNM010000066.1 GCA_903866395.1 uncultured bacterium | reverse complement strand
GCCTTCGGCTTTGCCCGGTTGCTCTGCGATCTGCCAGCGGGCCTGCTTCTTTCACGCTATCTGAGGGCGGCCATCCTGCTGGGTGCTGCCGCACTCACCGCAGGTAATTTTCTCCTGTTTTCCGGGCATGAACTCTGGATGCTGGTGCTGGGTCGAGGACTGTACGGTGCAGGTCATGCGACGCTTCTCCTCAGCGTGCTGATCACGGTCTCGCGATTTGCCGCATCGAGTGGCCATGCGTTCTCACTCAACGTGGTCGAGTTCAGCGGCATGCTTGGCATGCTGCTCGGGATGCTGCTCGTGGCGGTGCTGCCCGATGGCTGGCCCTGGCAGCGGGCGTTGATGCTTGCGTCCGCCCCCCAGTTGTTGGGTCTCTTCCTCCTGCCTGGTCTTCTTCGGGTCGTGGGGTCTGGCGAGCCCGCGCCGTCTGCGGCGCCCCTTGAGGGTGCGGGGGACGGCCCGGCTCCCGCGCCCCGGTGGCATGAACTCATCAGCCTGAATCGCCTCACGATGCTCGCCTGGCTGAGCGGCTTCGTTCTCGCGGTAGCCTGGGCCGCCGTGGGCCAATTCATTCTGCCGCTTCGCGCCGCACGCGAGTTCGAGCTGTCCAGGATGGGTGTGGCGATGATGCTCGCGTTACCGCAGGTGGTTGATCTGTGCTTTCTGCTTCCGCTTGGCAGGCTGGCCGATCGGGTGTCGCGCGCCCGTCTGCTCGGGTGGATTCTGCTGGTGCTCTCTGTGGGCATCGCTGCGATGGCCTTCGGAAGTTTTGCCTGGTCGGTGTTTGGCTGCGCACTGTTCGGAATCGGGCTCGCAGCCTGGATGCTGCCCATCAGCTTGCTCGGGCGCCCGTCATCGCCGCGTGCGGCGGCGCTGCGCGTGTCGCTGCATCGCACGTTTGTCGATGCGGGCGTCTTCTTTGGTCCCTTGGGTGCAGGCCTCCTTGCCGAGTCGGGGCTGCTCTGGGTGGCGGGCATCGCGTCTGCCGTGGGGCTGCTTTTGGTGGGAGTGGCGCTCCTTGTGCACGATCACCTTCGCGAGAAGTCTTAGCGGCTGGCATGGTGTGGGTAGCGGGAGTCATTCGTGACGGTCTTCCCGCGAACCACCACTGGCAAATTCAGTGTTTTGTCCTTTAGCGGCAAGGGCGCGAGCGGGTCTCAAATCCTGGCTGAGCCGGGCGGCCGTGTGGCGCGTCCCGGTGTATGGTGATCGGTGATCAACCCGTTCCTGTTGGCCTGACAAGGGCTGTTGAGCTCCCCGGAGAATCTGTCATGTCTGCCTCCTCCCGTGCCGATGCGCTGCGCGAAGCCTCGGTGCCCACGCTTCTCATGTGTCTTGCGCAGATCACGCGCGATCCGCGCTGGCTGGAAGACCCCTTTCGCCCCAAGCGCGATATCTCCATTTTTGCCGAACGCAGCGGCGGGCTGTCGGAGGCCGCTCAGGAGGTGGTGCGTGAGGCCATTGCCGAGGTGCTTGATGAACTAGCCGACGGCCGCAGGTCGTTGCCGCCTCCGCTTGCAGCCGATGAGCTCGCGCGCATGATGAGTGTCTGTGTCGGCGAAAATGTCCCGCGCGAATACACCGACATGACGATGGAGGAGATGGGCTTTGCAAGCCGCGAGGTGCGCTGGAGCGCGCCGCCCGAAAGCGCTGCGCTTGAGCGGTTTCGGGTGCTGGTGGTGGGCTGTGGTTTTTCCGGCCTGTGTGTGGCCGGGCGCCTGCGCGAGCTCGGAATTGCCTTTGACATTGTCGACAAAAACCCCTCGCTAGGGGGTACCTGGTTTGAAAACAACTATCCGGAAGCCGGTGTCGATACGCCCAATCACTATTACTCCTATTCCTTTGCGCCCAACCTGGCCTGGACCAGCAACTACTCCAAGCGCGACGAGGTGGTGGCCTATCAGCGTGCGGTGGCTGATCAGCTTGGCGTCCATGAAAAAATCGAGTTCGGCGTGCAAGTCGAGCAGATGCGCTGGGATGATGCACAGAGCGTCTGGGAGGTTCGCCTGCGCGATGCAAGCGGCGTTGAGTCGAAGCGGCGCTACCAGGCCGTGATTTCGGCCACCGGGCAACTGAATCAGCCCAAGACCGCGTCCATCCGAGGACTAGAACAGTTTGCCGGGCCGGCCTGGCATTCCGCACGCTGGCGTCATGACGTAGCGCTTGAAGGCAAGCGCGTTGCCGTGGTGGGAACGGGCGCGAGTGCCATGCAGTTCCTGAGGAGCGTCGCCGCCCGCGCAGCCAAGGTGACCGTGTTTCAGCGCTCGCCGCAGTGGGCACGCCCCCCGCAGGACTATCACGGCACCGTGAGCCATGGTGAGCGTTGGCTCCTCGAGAACATTCCCTATTACTACCCCTGGTACCGCTTTGGCCTCATGTGGCGCTTTGGTGACGGGCTGCTCCCCACCGTTCGGCGCGATCCGGCATGGCCGCATCCGGATCGCGCCATGAACTATCGGAACGACCGGCAACGCCAGCAGATGACCGACTATCTGCTCGCGCAGCTCGAGGGTCGTCCCGATCTGGTGGCGAAGTGTCTGCCGGACTATCCGCCGTACGGCAAGCGGATTCTGATCGACAACGGCTGGTACCAGGCGCTCAAGCGCCCAAATGTTGAGCTGGTGACCGAGGCCGTCGACCGGATCGAGGCCGATGCGGTGATTGCAGCCGACGGTTCGCGGCATGAGGTCGACGCGATCATTCTCGCCACCGGGTTTGAGGCAGCGCAGATGCTGGGTTCGATGACGGTGCTCGGCCGATCCGGCCAGACGCTCGCCGAGGCCTGGGCGGATGATGACCCGCGCGCCTATCTGGGCATCACCGTCCCAGACTATCCGAACCTGTTCGTGACCTACGGCCCCAATACGGGCCTCGCGCACGGTGGCAGCCTGATTTTTGTGATCGAGTGCCAGGTGCGCTACATCACCACGCTATTGCGCAACATGATCGAGCGCAGCGTCGACCGGCTGGAGGTCAGGCGCGAGGTGCATGACCGCTATATCGAGAAAGTGGACGCCGAACATGCCGAGCTGGTCTGGACGCATCCGGGCATGAACAACTGGTATCGCAACCGGCACGGCCGCGTGTTCGGACCGATGCCCTTCCGGCTGGTGGACTACTGGAAACTTACCCGAGAGCCTGACCTCGATGATTTCGAGGCCAGGCCGCGGCGCGTAAGCCCTACTTGATGTTGGCGTAGTACATCTTGGGCGCGTCGTTCGAATTGTGAGCAATGCTCACATTCTTCTTCATGGCCCAGGGCCGCATCTGATGATGAAGCGGAACGAGGAGTGCCTGGTCGCGCGTGATGGTGAGGGCTTCGCGGATCATGCCGTCACGTTTGGCCTTGTCGGTTTCAACCCCCATGGCGTCAACCAACTCATCAACGCGCGCGTTGCTCACACCGGAGAAGTTGAAGTTGCCGTCGGCGCCTTTGGTGCGGGTGCGGATGAGCGACTGTAGCGTGTACTGCGCGTCGTAGGTGGCCACGCCCCAGCCCAGCAGATAGGCGCTTGAGTCCCAGTTCTGGAACTTCTGGGCAAAGGGCCCAAACGGCATGGCGTTCAGCTTGGCGCGCACACCGAGCTTGGCCCACATGCCGACAACGGCCTGACACACCTCTTCGTCGTTCACATAGCGGTTGTTGGGGCAGTCGAGTGTGAACTCGATGCCGTTAGGGTGACCGGCTTCTGCCAGCAGCTTTTTGGCGCCGTCGATATTGGCGGGCGCCACCTTGTCGAGCTCTGCCGTATGGCCATTCACCCCGGGTGCAACCATGATGGCGGCGGGGATGGAGAGGTTGCGCATGATGGTGCGTTGAATCGCCTGCCGGTCGATTGCCATGCTGAGCGCCTGACGCACGCGCGCATCCTTGAACGGATTCGCGCCTTTCTGGCCATGCTTGAGTTCATCGCTGCGGGTATCAAGCGCAATGAAGATGGTGCGCACTTCGGGACCATCGAGCACGAACAGATTTTGGTTCGAGCGCAGCTTCGCCACGTCCTGGGTGGGCAGGTCGGTGACGATGTCTACGTCGCCCGCGAGCAGCGCGGCGATACGTGTGGCGTCAGCCTTGATTGGCGTGTAGACGATGTCGGTGGCGTTGCCCTCGAGCTTGTCCCACCAGGCGGGGTTCGCACTCATCACGATCCGCTGGTCGGGCCGCCACTCCTTGATCACATAGGGGCCGGTGCCGTTGGTGTTGCGCGCGGCAAAGGTTTCTTCCTTCGCTTTGTAGTCCTGAATGCGCTCGGACTTATTCTTGGCCGACCAGTCACGACTCATCACGTAGAACGTCGTGAGGTTGTTGAGGAGCGTTGGCACGGGCTTATCGAGAATCAGATCGATAGTGTGGCTATCGACCTTGCGGATTTCCTTGATGCCCGCCACGTAGATCTGCATCGTGCCCTGGGGCTGACGAATTCGCTCGAACGAAAAGATCACGTCGTCGGCGGTGAAGTCGGAACCGTCATGAAACTTGATGCCCTTGCGCAGATTGAAGCGCCAGGAAGTGGGGGAGGTCGCCTGCCAGCTGGTGGCGAGTGCCGGCTCAACCTGATATTTCTTGTCGTAGCGCACCAAGCCCTCGTAGGCGTGGCCGACGATGTTGTTGGTGGTGGCGTGGTTCTGCGAATGCGGGTCAAGCGTGAGGATGTCGTTCTGGGCAGCCCAGCGAAGCTGCGCCGCGCTTGCAGACCCTGCTGCGAGCACGAACGCCGCGCTCACGGCCGCAAGCCGAACTCCGGCGAAAAGACGCTGAATGTTCAAGATGGTCTCCTTGGATAAAGGGTGGGGATATCGGCCTCCCACCTCGCAGCTGATTCTATAGAAAGGGGTCGAACTCGAGCGATCAGCCCAGGCTCGGTGGGGCGATTAACGCCGCGACGCAGACTTGCGAGCCTTGGCGAGCGGCTGGTTTTTTCCGCGTGGTGCCGGCGTGGCGGGCTCGTCCGCTTGCAGGAGCGTTGAGGCCGCACGCATCAGGAGCTTTTCACCGCGCGAGGTCAGGCGAACAATCTTGGTGCGGCGGTCGCCGGCTCCGGCTTCGGCGATCAGCATGCCGTCGCCCACCAGTCGGTTGAAATGCATGCGGACCGCACGATCGCTGTGTTGAAGCTGAGCGAACAGTTGCTTGACCGTGAGGCTTCGAGCGCTTCTGGGCGCTGCGCAGAACGCGGCGAGCAGGAGGTCGATCGGTATCAGGCTGCCGTTGGGCGACAGCGCATCGCCCAACAGTTGCCGGACGCGGATCAGTGAGCGGATTGCCGAGCAGGCCTTTTCAGTATCCATGCAACTTAAGTAGAAGGTAAGCAGATTAGGTTACTGATGATCTCGCGATCTCTCTACTGGAATCAAGTGCAAATATTGCCGCTATGAAACGTAGGTGCTCCTAAAGCCTGGAGGCCGAGAGCGGGGCAGGGGTGGTTCAGGCTGGCGCGGGTTGGGTCACAAACCCGAATTCTCGTTCTGGATCTGTACACCGCTGCACAGGAAGACGGACTTTGCCCAGCACCAGGACCGGCACCTCGGAATCGCCTGCGTCGTCAAGTTGAAGGCAGCATGCGTCAAGGTCGTGAACGACGCCGCAGCCTTGGTCGGAATCGAGCAGGATCTCGCCCGCGGGACCGAATGCCGCGCGCTGTACCGCGTCGAAGGCGACTCCGGTGTGCGTGACGAGTTTCGCCTCAGGGCCGCTGCCGATCACCCGGATCACCCAGGGAGCGCGGTCGAGCTTGACGAACACCCGCTGCGGACCGTTCTGCCAGAACCAGCGCCCCTGACTGTCGTGGGCGTAGTTTCGACCGATGAAGTCGATGATGGCTGGGCTGGTGATTGGGCTGCCGGTACCGTGCACTTGCTCGTTGAAACCGGGCTGGCCCCGGTCGATCAGCAGCCAGTTGCCTCGTGGGTCGAGCCGTAGCCATCCGAACACGGCCGGCACATCAGGCCATCTCGCCATCGCGCGGATAACCAGCGGATCAAACTGCTGTGACACGTCAAAGCGCTCCCTTGAGTCGAAAGAAGGCTTCCAGTCGTGCCGGGATCCAGTTGAAGCGCGCTCCGCCGCCCGGCGACGGAAAGCCAACGTGACCGCCTGCATCGGGATAGTCGAGCGTCACAAGCGGGCTCACCTCGGCCTGCGATGCCAGCCCGCGGATCGGCACAAAGGGGTCGTTGCGCGCATTCACAACCAGCGTGGGCACACGGATTTCGCCCATGAACTGGCGGCAGGAACTGCGGGACCAGTAGTCATAGCAACTGGCAAAGCCATGAAGGGGCGCGGTCACCGCGTCATCAAAGTCGAAAAAATCCCGGGCCCTTCGAACGCGCTGGGCATCGACCAAGCCCGGCCATCGCTCGAGCATCGCCAGGGTCTTGGGTCGCAGGGACCGCAAGAAATATTCGCAGTAGACGCGGTTGAATCCGCGTGACAGGGCCTCGGCGCCCGCCTGAAGGTCCTGGGGCGGGCAGATCGCTGCTGCTGCGCGCACGAAGCGGGCGGCTTCACCCTGTTCGCCCAGCCACTTGACGAGTGCATTGCCGCCGAGCGATACCCCTGAGGCAAACAGCGGGCGCCGGGGGTGCTCGCGATGGAGCCGGCGCAGCATCCAGTCGATTTCAGCCGAATCGCCCGAGTGATAGGCGCGCGGTCGGCGATTGGGCGTGCCGCTGCAGCCGCGGAAATGAATGACCGCGCCTTGCCAACCGATGCGGGTGGCGTGGGCGAGCAAGGCCTGAGCATAGTGGCTGCGAGAACTGCCTTCGAGACCATGGAACAGCACCCACAGGGGGGCGTCTTCTGAGGGGGGCGCCGGTCCCGCGTCAATATCGACGAAATCATCGTCGGGGGTGATCCAGCGGGTGCGGGACAGCGCCGTGGTGGTACGGGGCGCAGCGAGCGCTGACCAGATGGTCTGCAGGTGAGCGCCCGGCAGCCAGCGTGGCGCGATATAGCCTGACAACTCGGATCGGGCTCTAGTGGAGCACCGCGCCCTGGGGCGCTGTGGCGGCAGGCTCGCCCTCGCCCGACTGCGAGGCATGGTGAATCAGGATTTTCCAGCCCGACGGACCCTTGACGAACACATTGGTCGCGACGCATTCGACGGCTTCGGTCGCGCGCTGGCCGTGTACCGTGATGGTCTCGATGACGCTGTGGACGGCAAGCACCGCGCCAGCATGTCCGCGGACCGCGCGGATTGCGACGTCCACCCCTCCACCGGACAGGATTGACTCCCAGGAGGCCCGCACCGCTTCGAGACCGACATGGCGTGGACCGTTGGGGTGAGCGCAGATCACCTCTTCATCATCGGCCCAGAGCGCCATCATGGCGGTGAGGTCGCCTCGCCGCATGGCGTCATAGAAAGCCTCTTCGACGGCCTCGGCACTAAGCGGCGTCTGCATGGACGGGGGCATGATCGGGTGGGACGATCCGGTGTGAAAGCTGCGCGAGGGGTTGTGTGGGTACGCGGCTGATCAGTGATGACCGTGCGGCGCGCTGCCGGGTTTGAGCCGGTAGGTGGTGCCGCAATACGGGCAGCGGGCTTCGCCGGTAGTGGTGACGTCGAGAAACACGCGCGGATGACCGGACCAGACAGGCATGGCCGGGTTGGGGCAGAACGCAGGCAGCGCAGCGCCGTCGAGCTCGACGGCGGTTTGCGTGGCAGGGGGAGCGGCAGCTGTCATGGCACGGACCCGGTGAGGAGGATCGGGCTCAGGCGACCGGCGTGAGCCAGCTCGCATAACGCTGCGCGCGGCCACCGACCGTATCGAAGAACACGTTCTGGAGTTGTTCGGTGATGGGGCCGCGGCGACCGCTACCGATGGTGCGGTCGTCGACCTCTCGGATGGGGGTGATCTCGGCGGCGGTGCCGGTGAAAAAGGCTTCGTCGGCGCAGTAAACCTCGTCGCGTGTCATGCGCTTTTCGCGCACTTCGATGCCGAGATCGCGGGCGATGGTGATGACGGCGTCGCGCGTGATGCCATCCAGACACGAGGCGACATCAGGCGTGTAGATCACGCCATTGCGGACGATGAACACGTTTTCGCCTGCACCCTCGGAGACATAGCCTTCGGTGTCGAGCAGGAGCGCTTCATCGTAGCCGTGGGCGGTGACCTCGGCGTTTGCGAGGATGGAGTTGACGTAGTAACCGCTCGCCTTGGCGCGCACCATGGACACGTTGACATGGTGACGGGTGTAGGACGAAACCTTAACGCGGATGCCGCGCGACAGGCCGTCTTCACCCAGGTAGGCGCCCCAGGGCCAGGCGGCAATCGCAACATGCACGGTGTTGCCGCGCGCGGAGACGCCGAGCTTGGCCGAGCCGATCCAGGCGATCGGCCGGATGTAGCAGGAAGCGAGCTTATTTTCGCGGACGACGTCTTTTTGCGCCTGGGCGAGCGTGGCCTCATCAAAGGGCAGCGCCATCTGGAAGATCTTTGCCGAGTTGAAGAATCGGCGGGTGTGCTCTGCAAGGCGGAAAATGGCGGTGCCGCCCACGGCGTCGTAGGCGCGAACGCCTTCAAAGACACCCATCCCGTAATGCAGCGTATGGGTGAGCACGTGGATCTTGGCATCACGCCAGTCGACCATCTTGCCGTCGAACCAGATCAGTCCGTCACGGTCGGCCATCGACATGGGGTTCTCCTGGGAAGTATCTGGGGCACGCAGTCGGAAGACTTGCGCAGAGGCCGTTATTCTAGCGAAGCCGGTCTCGTTCTGTCCTGAAGCGTTCAGGGAGCCGTGTTTCGGGCTGCTAGACTGAGGGTTCTCTCTTTGGCTCAGGGCCTCGCCATGCTCGCCACCCTCAGGTTTCAGGTCGGTCTACTTACGACCCTGCAGGCGCTTCTTCTGATCAATAACGCCACGCTCATCGCAGTCAATGTGCTGGCCGGACTGCAACTGTCCAATGACAAGATGCTTGCGTCGCTCCCGGTCACGTCCTACGTGATTGGTAGCGCCATCTGGTCGATGCCGGCAGCGGCGGTGATGCGCCGATACGGCCGGCGCGCGGGTTACAGCCTGGGCTCGGTGGCCGCAATGGTGAGCGCGCTGGTCGCGTTCTGGGCCATGACGATCGGAAGCCTTCCCCTGCTGTGTCTGGGCACCTTTCTCTGCGGCATCTACAACGCGTTTGGCGCGAGTCTGCGTTTTGCGGCGGCCGACGCGGCCGACGCTTACGAGCCGGCGTTCAAGACCAAGGCGATCTCGCTGGTGCTCACCGGCGGGTTGATTGGCGGCATTCTGGGTCCAGAGATTTCAAAGTGGTCGCGAACGGTTTTGTCGCACCAGTTTGCCGGCACCTATCTTGTGTTGATGGTGTTCGGCCTGTTGTCCCTGGGCCTGATTCAGCTCCTCCGGATCACATTGCCCTCGGGACCGGTGCTGGGAGGTGAAGCGCGGCCGCTCTCCGTCATTCTTCGCCAACCGATGGCCCTACTTGCTATCGCCTCGGCTGCGCTGTCTTATGGGGTGATGAACCTGCTCATGGTGGCGACGCCGCTTGCCATGGAAGTCTGCAGCCTGTCTTTCAACGAAACGGTGTTTGTGCTGCAGTGGCACGTCATTGGCATGTTTGCGCCGGGCCTCTTTACCGGCGTGCTGATCACCCGCTACGGCATCCTGCCGATCATGGTGATCGGGGTGCTGCTCAATGCGGGTTGCGTGGTGGTGGCGCTTTCGGGGGTTGAGCTCATGCACTTCTCTGTTTCGCTCTTCCTCCTCGGCGTGGGCTGGAATTTTATGTATACGAGTGGCACGGCGCTTCTCACGCGGTGCTATCGGCCCGCTGAAAAAAACAAAGTCCAGGGCTTCATGGACATGAGCGTCTTTGGCGTGATGATCACCAGTTCGGCCGCCTCGGGGGCACTTCTCTTTGTGAACGGCTGGTCGGTGCTCAACCTGCTGTCGCTCCCCTTCGTCCTGGTGTGCCTGGTCGGCGCGATCTGGGTGGCAAAACAGACTGGATGGGGGCTGGGGCGTGTCGCGCGCGCTTCGCCCTGAGGCTCCCAAGCGTTGCTGAGGCCCGTGGCAGACGCAGGACAGCGCCCGGCCGCCGCCGTGCGGCGGGCGCGATTCGCGATGGGTGCGAGGCTTTCGGTGCCCGGCATGGTCGGCACGTTTGTCTGGGGCATCATCGCGGGCGTTGCCATGATTCAGGCCGGAATGAGTGTTGGGCAGTCTGTCGGCATGACGCTCATTGTGTTTTCCGGCACCGCACAGCTGGCAGCACTCCCACTGATGGCATCGGGTGCATCGTTCGCGCTGATTGGTTTCACCACGTTTCTCACCAGTCTGCGGTTCATGATCTATAGCGCATCGCTGTCGCGCGATCTGTCGCGACTGCCGCCCGGATTGCGATCGTTTGCGGGCTACATGACGACCGATTCGGGCCTCGCGGTGTACCAGACCTTGTCCGGTCGCGAACGCCGGGCCCAGCGCACGGCGCTCTTCATGGGGCTCAATCTGCCCGTTTGGGCCGCCTGGCAGGTGGGCTCGCTGCTCGGTATCGCCGTGATGGCGTATGTGGAGCCTGGGCGCGACCTGGGGTTTCTCGGCACGCTGGCCGTACTCGCCCTGATTGCCCAGGCCATGCGGGTGAGCCTCGCCTGGCCAGTGGTGATTGCCGCGACCGTGGTGGCGCTGATCGGGGTCGGCTGGCCGCATCGGGCTGGGATGCTGCTCGCAGTGTTGGTTGGGGTGGTCACGCCGCTTATTCTCGAAGCGCGTGCACAGTCACGCCGGTCGGCGCCATGAACATGACCGCCTTGGATATCTGGATCACCACGGGGATGCTCGCGGTGATCATTTTCGCGCTCCGGAACGCGTTTCTGTTTGTGCCGGCGAGCTTGCGTCCGCGTGGCCTGCTCGAACGGGCGCTGCGCTACGCGCCGCTCGCAGCGCTCACCGCGTTGGTTGCGCCGGAAGTGTTCAAGCCCTGGCTCGCGGCATCGGCCTTCTCGCCTGCGCTCCTGGTTGACCCGCGCCTGCTGTCAGCGATCGTGCTGCTGGTGGTAGTCAGGCTCACCGGAAACGCGCTTTATGGGCTCCTGGCGGGTTCGGCGGTGTTTCTGTTGCTGGGGCGCTGACGGGGATCCCGGTGGGGCCACAGGCCTCGGCTCTAACGAGAGCGCGGATACGCTAACGATCCTCGCCCGCGGCCGACTCCAGGGTTTGGCGCCAAAGGGATACGACCGAATCTGCCTGCGCAGCCACGACCTCAGGCGCCACGCGCGCGTACTGCGTGTCATCGAGGCGAAGCTTGTGCTGCAGCTGACGATAGCGGCGGTAGGCGTTAGCCACCTCTTCGGCCAGCGTGCGATCGATCAGTCCCGCCTCCGCAGCGCGCCCCAGTAGCGCGATGTTGCCGGCGTTGTCGAGCAGTTGAGGATGGAACCGGGCGTGTGCGAGCACCAGGTACTGCACGATGAATTCGATGTCGACCATGCCGCCGCGGTCATGCTTCAAATCGAAGAGTTCGCTTCGGTTGGGATGGCCGTCATGCATCTTTCGCCGCATGGCGATCACCTCTTTCGCGAGCGTCTGCGGATCGCGCGCGATCGACAGCACCGACCGCCGGACCTGCTCGAAGCGTTCACCAAGGGCCTGGTCGCCCGCGGCAAAGCGCGCCCGCGACAGCGCCTGGTGTTCCCACACCCATGCCGACTCGCGCTGGTAGCGTTCAAAGGCCTCGACCGTGGAGACCAGAAGTCCCGCCTGGCCATTGGGACGAAGCCGCAGATCGGTTTCAAAGAGGAGCCCCGCTGCAGTGCGCGTTGATAACCAGCCGCCCAGGCGCTGCGCGAGAAATGAATACGCTTCGGTCGCGCGCTCGTCGTCGTTATCGTAAAGAAACACCAGATCGAGATCGGATGCGTAGCCGAGTTCCTTGCCACCCAGCCGGCCGTAGGCGATCGCGGCAAAACGCGGCGGGTCGCAATAGCGTTGCCGCAGCTGCGACCAGACCAGATCGATGACCAGCCCGAGTACCTGGTCGGCGAGCTCACTCAGAAAGTCCGAGATACGCTCCGTGCTGTGGCGGCCCTCCAGGTCCTGGACCATCAGGCGAAACACCTGTGCATGGTGGGCCTCGCGAACCAGATCCATCTGAAGCTCGACATCGGGTGTCTCGCCAATTCGCGCTGCGACCACGCGTTCCCGAAGCTGCCTTGCCCAATCGGAAAAATTGGTGCTCTCAAGAAGCTGGCCGTCGAGGAGCTCATCAAGCACCACCGGGTGGCGCATCAGGTACTCGGCTGGCCACTTAGACCAGTCGAGCACGCGCAGCACTCTGCGAAAGACCAGCGGGTAGCGTGCGAGGAGCGCCACATAGGCCGGGCGGCGACACACTGACTCAAGCAGCTCCACCAGGCGGATCATGCCCGCACTCCCGGTGCGCTGCGAGATCGCTTCGCTCAACAGACGCTCGATTGCCGCCCGCGTGTCGGGTCGCGCGGCAGCATATCGCGTGCCCTCGCGCAGGAGCCCGATCCGGCGAACCACATCGGGATCGTCTGCAGCGGGCGCAGCCTCTCCCGCGCTTTCGTCGGATGCGCGCGTGCGATCGTCGGGGTCCGGGGCAAGCAGCCGCTCAAAGATGTTGGCCACTGCCTGGGTGGCGTCGGTGATGGCCTGATCGAAGTCGGCGGGCGCCATGCGCAGCATGGCAGCGATGTGTGCCCGTTCATCGGGCGAACCCGACAGCCGGTGGGTTTGCTCATCTTCGCGAAACTGAAGCGCATGTTCCGTTCGGCGGAGCAACTGATACGCCCGTGCGAGGGTGTCGCACTCCTCCCCATCGAGTACTGAGCGGCGGGCAAGGGTGGCAAGTGTGGCCAACGTTCGGCGGTCGCGCAGGCCGGGGTCGCGGCCACCACGGACGATCTGAAACAGTTGTGCAGTGAACTCGATCTCGCGGATGCCGCCACGGCCGAGCTTCACATCACGCGCGGTCAGGTCGCGCGCCGAGCGGCGGGCCACCTCGGAGCGGATCAACCGATGCAGATCACGCAGCGACGCGAAGGCGTCGTAGTCGAGATAGCGCCGAAATACAAAGGGGGTGACGATTCGTTCGAGCGAATGGGTGTCGTCGCGCAGGGCCTGCTCGCCCGCCTGCGCGGTGTCTGCGATCACATTGGACTTGAGCCAGGCGAATCTCTCCCACTCGCGCCCCTGGGAATAAAAATACTGCTCGAGCATGGACAGCGAGGCGACCAGTGGACCGGAGTCACCGTTGGGTCGGAGACGGGTGTCGACGCGAAACACAAAGCCATCGGCGGTGATCTCCGAAAGCAATTCAATGGTGCGGCGTGCGGCGCGGTGCATCCATTCGCTGCTGGCGATGACGCGGCCGCTTGCGCCACCTACGCTCTGACCTTCATCGCGAAACACAAACACCAGATCGAGGTCGGACGACACATTGAGTTCGTCTGCACCGCCTTTGCCCATGGCAACGGCGAGCAGGTCCTGCGGGCGACCCTCGCCATCGAGGGCGGCGCCGAACTGCTGAGCAAGCTCCGACCCGGCAACGCGCATTGCACAACCGGTGGTGCGCCGTGCGAGATAGGTCATTGCCTGACAGACCTCGTCGAGATCGGCATGACCGGAGATATCGCGCTCCATCAAAATCAGCATCACCCACTGGCGCAGGCGCCTGAGGACGCTTGCCGCGTGCGCGCCGTCGGCCTCGAGCGGTCTGCCTTCGGCGTGCGCGTCGAGCAGGGCATCGATCGCTGAGGCAGTGAGGGCGGTAGAGACCCGCTCGCTCAGCATGCGTCGAATCGATGGCGGGTCGGCGCTCTTTGCTTCGAGCGCGGCGAGCGAGCGGCGGAAGTAGCCTGAATAGTCTTCAGAGACGAATCGCATGGGCCCAACCCCGAACAGGGTATTCTTGATGGTTCGATGCTACACCCCGCCTTGCCTCCCCTGAGACACTGTCATGCCTGCCCCCGCTGACCTTGCCCAGCTTTCGGTGGCACAGTCGTCTTCGCCCGGTTCGGTTTGGGTGCGACGGGTGGCGGCCTGGGGCGGCTGGCTGCTTCTCGCGCTTCTGGTGCTCGCCGCAAGCCTGTGGCTGTTGTTTCGCCATTGGTTTTGGCCTGGGGTGGATCAGTGGCGGCCGCGAATCGAGCAGGCGCTGTCCGCGGCCCTGGAAACACCGGTCACGATGGGCGAACTCTCGTCCGGGTTCGAGGGATACCGGCCATCGTTGCGAGCGCGGGCCGTCCGGGTTGGGTCGGGTACCGACGCAGCGCTCACGATTGAAGAGGTCTCGGCGGTTCTGTCACTGAGCGCGCTCGCGCGTGGCGAGGCTGGGCTCGCTTCGCTCGAATTGCTGCGACCCGTGATTCGCGTTGAGCGCCTGGAACCGCGCCGGTTTGCAGTGGCTGGTGCGCTGGTCGATCTTGACCGGACCGGATCGTCAGAGGCGCTCGCGTGGTTGCTTGCCAGTCGTTCAATCTCGGTCAGAAACGCCCGCGTTGATTGGCGCGATCGGCTGGGCTCCGAACCCGCCGTGATTGCAGGCGTTGACCTGCTCAGCACGAGCGACGGCGTGCGGCACCATTTTTCTCTGCGCGCACCGTCAATGGGGTTGGGGCTGAGCGGCATCGAATTCGCCGCCGACTTCAGCACCCCCACGGCATCGGATCTGGCTGACTGGAAGAAATGGCGGGGTGAACTCTATGCCTCGGCGCGCGAGGTCGAATTTGTGCCGCTTGTGAGAGTGCTCCGCGGCTGGCTCTCGCCCGCGCAACCCGAGCCGCAGGTGGTGCAAAGCGGCCGGGGACCGGTGAAGGCCTGGCTGCGGTTCTCCGAAGGGCGCGTGATCGATACCCTGTTGAAGACGGTCACTGAATCGATTGATCTGCGGATCGGTGGCGGTCGGGTCGCCTTGCGATCGCTTTCGATCGAGGCGTTCGGCCGCCTCGACCCGGCAGGGCCGATCACCCTCTACCCGCGCAAATTTGCCGCCGTCGATGCGGCCGGGTTCGCGTTCACGCTCGACGAGCAGGCTGAGCAGCGCATCACCCTCGCAGCCGACACGCTGCTGCCGGTTGCAGGCCGGCTGTCCTTGCGAGGGTTTGATGCGAGTCGCCTGCTCGAGGCCGCGCGCCGACTGCCACTGCCGGACCGATGGCTTGTGCCGCTCTCGCAAGTTGCGGTGAGCGGACGGGTCACCGCGGCCTCGATGGCCTGGGACGCAGCAGGCGAGCAGCCCTCAGTCAGCATCGGTTTCGAGCGCCTCAGCTTGCGGCGCACCGAGCCTCGCGGCGCACCTGCGAGCCGCTGGCCTGCGTTCACGAACCTGAGCGGTAGCGTCGATATTGCGGGCAACTCGGGCCAACTCCGACTCGAATCATCGGGGGCGTCCATTCGGCTTCCGGGTGTGCTGGCTGAGCCGCAGGTGCCGCTTGCGAGCCTGGCTGGCACGGTGGGCTGGCAG
>CAIPNM010000065.1 GCA_903866395.1 uncultured bacterium | reverse complement strand
GCGTCACCCGAAGAGAGATTTACCGCGGTATCGTTGCCGGCAAGGCCGAACACTAGGGCCTGCGCAGACCCCGACGCATCGAGTGAGAGGTTGTCGGCCGCGTCACCCTTGACGACAGAAAGCCCGGGGACCGTCAAAGTGAAATCCGGCAGAGCGGTCGGCGCGCCTCCCACCGAAGACGGATAGGTGTAGCCGAGAGAATCCGTGAAGGTGTCGACCACCACTTTGATGGGCGAAACCTGGCTCACTAGCGGCTTGAGGTCGAGCACCAGGCTCACGAGCTTTTGCTGACCTTGGTGCTTCCCAGAGGTTTCGAAGACCGGGTCTACGAAAACCTGCTGACCCGAACCCGGCGTGGACTCAGTGCTGTTGAAGAGCGCAACGATGACGGTAGAGCTGCCGCCCACCAGCCCTGTCCAACCGGTCGGCAACGTGTAATTGCCGTTGCTGGTCGACAGCGTCGCATCGGCAGGGTCAATGGTAATTTCGAACGCCGCCTCGATCACGCCACGCGTGTCACCCTCGAGACGCTTGACCCATACCTCCAGGGCAAATTTTCCGCTGGCCGTTTGGGACCAATCGAGTACGAAGATCGAAGCCGGAGCGGTAAGCGGTGGCACGGTGGTTGGCATGAGGCGGAGTCCGCGGTGCAAAACAGCTATTTTGCCGCATCCTCCGACCGGCGTGCGTACCCGTCAAATATAAATTTCTGAAGATCGGCGAGGATAGTCACGCAACCGCGTCAACGGCCAGCACTCCCGTCCACGTCGCCGAGGAGATAGCCCAGCCAGTTAAGCGGTGGCCCTGTGCCGACATCTACCGCAAAACCGCCAGCGTCGCCTGCGGGCAGCATGTCGGCACCCTGGAGGATGAAACGCCATGCGCCGTCCGGGGCGGGGCGATCGAGCCCTGCCGCCCACGACAGAATGCCCTCGGCATCGCTCACTTCGACTTGACCATCACGATCGATGTCGGCAGCTAGACGAGCAATCTGCTCGGCGGTTGAAACAGTTGGGCCCGCGCTGACCGAGCCGGGTGAATCGGCAGCCCCCCTACCCTTGGCGAGTTTCAGCGCCGCCAGAACATCGCCCGCCCCAAGCGCCTGATCCAGATCGGTAGGTGCAGCAGCAAGGCGGGCAGATGCCGTGAAGCGATCGAAATCGAGACCGTCGAGCCGCCACTGGCCAGCCGCGCCTGAGAGCGCAGCCTGCGCGCTTCCGCTCGTGGCCCCAGCGCGCGCGACCGAGACCTCAACCCCAGGGATCGCTGAACCCGAGACCGCGTGGACGACTGCACCCGACAAACTTGCCACCTGGATCTGAAATTTCGCGACAAATTCGGGCGACAGCGCACCCCGGCTGTCCCGTACGAGAAACGAGAGCGCGGCATCGGGCTGACCGAGCGCTTCGGATCCGCTTGCCACCAACTGCAACCCGGCGAGCTCATCAAAACCCAAAGCCCGGTAAACCTGTCCGCCCAGACGAACGAACCGTGCATGAATGCTCTGCGGATCGGTCGTCGCAGAAATGTTGTCGAGACTGAATGCGACCGACTCGGGCGACGGGAAGCTGACCAACTCACCGCTGGCGAGTCTGACATCGCCCACTGTGGGCATGGACATCAGCACTGGCTTCGGGACAGACTGCCGCCAATCCTGTAGCGACGTGGCCGACGATGATCCGCTCGTGCTGCTGGACAGGTTCTCAATGGGATCAACCAGATCGAGGCCGCTGAGGCTATCGACCGTGTAGTCAGCACCGAAAAAGAAGTCAGCGCCAAAATTG
>CAIPNM010000064.1 GCA_903866395.1 uncultured bacterium | reverse complement strand
TCTCACATGCAGAAACGAACTTCCGTTCAGTGGCACGATCTCCTTCATCTGACCCGCGGTGAGGTAGTAGCTGAGTTGCTCATCTCGTTGCCATGGCTGCTCGGTTCACTGGTACTTGCAAGTCTGCAGGCCTATGCACTTGCGCTTGCCTGCTCGTTCATGTTCTTCCTTACCGGCTTAAGGCAGGTCCACAATGCGTTCCACTTCGCGTTAGGCATCCGCAAGTTCCAGACGCACTGCGTCATGGTGCTTTTGAGCGCCCTGATGCTTGGCTCAATGCATGCGGTGCAGGTCAACCATCTTCGTCATCATCGGCACTGCCTTGGAAGGGACGATGTTGAGGCAATGAGTGCCCGAATGGCTTGGTGGCAGGCGATCGCTATTGGACCCGTTTTCCCCGTCATCTTGCACGTCAGCGCGCTTCGAGCCTGTACGCCGAATCAGCGCTTTCTGATAATCGCTGAACTGAGTGCGAATGTCGCCGTACTCGCCCTGGTGTTCCTCGTGCTCGACTTCACGTCGCTCCAATACCACTTCTATGCGATGGCGATTGGGCAGTGCCTCACCGCCTTTTTTGCGGTGTGGACTGTTCACCACGGAAGCACCGAATCGAGACCTGTCAATCGAACAATGCGAAGTTGGCTTCTAGGGGACTTGACGTACAACATGTTCCTGCATGCTGAGCACCATCTGTTCCCTGCAGTTCCCACACGCAAGCTTCCCGAACTAGCTCGCAGACTGGACTCTGTGGAACCGGGTCTGTTTCGCCATCGAGTTCTTTAGCTGATGCCTGACCCCTCGCTAAAGCGGAGCGCCAACGGCAGGCCGCCAGGCCCGGTCTGGCGGCTCGCGGTGCATTTTCACCAGGCTGGGCCTGGCGTCCTGCCGTCGTCGCCCGAGTATCTCGAACGTTAGGCAGAATAGGCACTCAGGCGCCCGTCCAGGTGCGCGTCCTCTTCGATCGAGGTACGCTGTTGCCAATCGGATGATATCTGCCGACGCAGCGCTGCTTGCGCAAATGGAGGAGCCCTGAGATGACGACTGCCAGGATTCTGCTTGTCCTCGGTGCCGCGCTGGTAGCAGGCTGCGGTGCCGAAGTAGCCACCACGGCTGCAACCGCTGCGAAATTGCAAGCAGTGCAGGCCGAACAGGCCAAAGCTCAGCAAGAACAAGTCAGAAAGAAGCTGGACGAGGCGATGAAGGCTGGCGAAGCCGCTGCTTCAGCCGCGGGCAACCAATAGGGATTTGGGACGGTAGTATTCGCGCAAGCTCTTTCAAGGGCTCTGTCACCCCCTTGCCTCAGGACTCAACATGCCCCTCGTCGACATCGTTGCGCTGCTCGCACTCCTCGAGTTTTTCGTGTTCGCTGGCCTGGTCGGGCGCGCACGCGGCAAGTACGGGGTAAACGCGCCCTCTGTCACCGGACATGAGATGTTCGAGCGCGCCTATCGGGTGCAGATGAACACCCTCGAGTTGCTGATGCTTTTCCTGCCTTCACTCTACATCGCAGCCGGCTACTGGCCTGCTGGCTATGTCGCGGCCTGCGGTGCGGTCTACGTGGTCGGGCGCATTGTCTACCAGCAGGCGTACATGTCCGATCCGGCCAGGCGTGGCCCCGGTTTCCTGCTGAGTATCGGGCCTTGTCTCATCCTGCTCATCGCTGGCCTGGTCGGTGCAGCCCTTGCAGTCTCACGCGGCACCGCCTGAAAGAGCGGCGCGCTGCCCATGTATCTGCGTTCTGACAACGGCCCGAAGTTCGTGAGCAATGCCGTCCTGCGGTGGCTGAAAGAGACCGGGATCGAAACTGCGTTGATCGATCCTGGCAAACCTTGGCAGGATAGTGCCGACGAGAGCTTCAACGGGAAATTCCGAGACGAATGTCTGAACCTCGAATGGTTCCGAAATCGCACCGCACCCCCAGTGGGTCAGAATTGCTTCGGCGTTGACATCCCTCGGCGCTGCGTCCACGCCCTGCAGGCGCCCTGGGTGGCTGGCGATGTCCTGCGCGAGGAATTCGAGGAACCGTCCGATCGCCGGATCCTCGTCGCCGGATGCTGCGGACGACTGGAGGGCGCCAGAGGGGCCGGGCTGTCTGCCGGACTGCGATCGTGTCCGGCACGGCATGCGTGGCCGGTAACATTCATTCCTGAGGCAACACGCAGCTCAGGATAGTTGACGCCGGCCATCCCGTCACTTGCCAGGTGCCTGAGCACCTTGCGGCATCGACGATTTCATGCGGCGTCGCCTTCCCCATGGAGCGGCGGCTGCGCCAGATGTTCGCGCGCAGCCGCCGCGAGCTGCTCGTCGAACGTGGCCAGCGGTGCGCCCAGCAGTTCAGCCAGACTGAGATAGGCCGCGTCGTATGCAGTGAGCGCGTAGCGATCCGCCAGCCGCAGGACGCTGGACATGTCGAGCCGATGGCGTTCGACCGCCATCCCGTCGATCAGGGCGAGTGCGGACGTGACGGCCGCCTGCGGAAGCCGTTCGCGGCGGATCTTCTTCAGGGCGACACTGATCAGCTCGTAGTCGATCAGGTCAGGCGCATGCAGGGCGCGCGCCTGAAGCGCGGCGGCCGCGAGCGGTGCCTCGGGTTCGGCAAACAGGTGGGCTGCGACCACGGTGGCGTCCACCACCAGTCGCGGGCGGCTCGAGTAGAACGCGTGGGGTTCCGCGACATGCAACGACGCCGTCGAAGCGCGCGGGAGCGCCACGTTCAACGTCCGTCGCGCAGTTCGCGGATGTAGCCCATGGAACTGCGGGTTCCTCCGGGAAACAGCGCGGCGGCCCGTTCACTGACTTGCGTCACCGTCAAGGCGCCTGCCGCTGGTCCGTCGCCGCTCGGCGCCGCGCCGCGCTCGCTGGCCACCCCTTCGAGGATCGTCAACAGCTCGCGCTGCAACGACCGCCGGTTACGGTGCGCGCGCTCGCGCAGCCGTTGGGCGAGTGCGTCCGGTACGTTCTTCACGGACAGGTTCACGGGCATGGCAGCTCCCCAAGACTGCCTCCGGAATGGAGACGATGGATGCATTATGGAACCACTCGATCCTCTCTGCAACCTCTACTCATCGTCGATTTGGCCGCACTCCGCCGGCGGAGTCGCAGCGACCGAGTGTCCTCGATCGCAGCGGCGGCGAAGTATTCGAGCCATGCCGAGGAGTCGACGAGATTCACACCCGATCCGCCTCCCTCGGGACCGAGGTATCGATCCCGGCAAGGAAGCCCCGGAGCTCGCGCGCCGACGATCCGGGCCTACTCGCCGCGAGAAATCCAGACAGCGGCCTTCTCCGCAATCATCAAGGTGGGCGCGTTGGTGTTGCCGCTGGTGATCATCGGCATCACGCGGGCATCGACCACCCGCAGGCCGCGCACGCCGCGCAC
>CAIPNM010000063.1 GCA_903866395.1 uncultured bacterium | reverse complement strand
GTGCGGGTGGCGGGACAGATGCTTCGCATTCACCTCACCGAGGCGATGCCACCGCGCGGTCCGCGGACTTCAGCCAGCGAGCCCGCTGCACGGGCCGAGCGCCCCGCCAGGCCAGGAACATCGCGATCATCGAAATTCCCATCATCAGGGCAGCCAGAACAAAAAACGGTTCGGTCTCGCGAGTCTCGAGGGCCGGGTGGTCCTGCAGGGCCTGATACACCGCGTTCAGGTCCTTCTCCGTGGCCGCGTAAAAATTCTCGCCCTCGGTAAAGCTCACAGCCAGCGATGAGGTTTTTTGCGTATTTCGGGGAATACGACCTTACGATTTAATGGATGCAACAACGAGGACCGACCCGTTATGAAAGTCGCCGCACCACGCAATAATCGCTGGTTACTTGATCGTCGGCTTATTCTGCTTGGGTTGGCAGGCGTTCTTACAGGCGGTTCTGGCTGGGCACATGGGCGTAGCAAATTGTCTGTTCAGGTCTGGAAAGACCCGAACTGCGGATGCTGCCAGGACTGGGTCGAACATCTGCAAAAAAATGGCTTTGAACCGATCGTATTCGATGAAGGAAACGTCGCGGCTCGTGCACGTCTCGGAATGCCCCGGCAGTTCGGGTCTTGTCACACGGCGCTGGTACAAGGCTATGTCATCGAAGGTCATGTACCAGCGGCTGATGTGAAGCGACTGTTGGATGAGAGGCCCTCTGCTCTTGGTCTCGCCGTCCCAGGAATGCCGGTCGGATCACCGGGGATGGACGGCGCGGTCTACGGCGGTCGCAGGGACCCTTACGATGTGTTGCTGATTCAGCGCAATGGCGCGCAGTCGGTCTTCAGCACCTATCGCTAAAGTTTACGCCCGGATGCCGCGAGTTCGGTGAGGCGAGCAGCACCGTTACGCGACAGAACGCCCCCGGGGAGCAATCACCAGTCACTCACTACATGCGATCCATCATCATGCGCACCATGGATTCCATCATCTCCATGCGTTTCTCCATCATTTGGTGTCGATGGTGCATGGCCTCCATCATGGGCATCATGCCCCCCGGGGCTGTAGGCATTCCCTGATTCATCGCTTGAGCCGGGGCGGATGCACCAGCAGGTGCTGAAGCGGCGCTCATCATTCCCATGCCGCCCGATCCCGTTGGAGATCTCATCATATCCACCATGGCCATGCTGTCGTGCATGGTTTTCATATGTTCAGCCATGACAGCACGGCGCTCCTCGGGCGTTTTGGCAGCCGCGAGCTTTTCACGCATTGCCTTCATGGCTTGCAGTTGCTTTTCCATCGCCGCCATGTGGCCGCTTCCTGGCGGAGTCGTTGTGGTCGGCGATGTGTCCGGTGGCGTCTGTGTCGGCATAGTCGCCGTTGGGGAGGCGCCTGTCGGATGATGTTGGGTATGGTCAACTGGGGCGGGTTGTGCAATCGCGCCTAAGCAGCCGATGGACAGCAAAGCGGTTACAGCGACATTGGATACATTGACCATGACACTCTCTTTGTGAAAGTGAGCGCTGCACCAGCAGCGAGTCCAACATTGCGACACCGGCGGTGTCGATTTCGCAAGCCGGGCAAAAGAGACCTCTGAGAATCACTATACGGCTGCGGTCTGCCGCTATTCATGACGAAAGACAACCGCAACACAATCGTTACGGCTGGTCGTCTTTATCGATGTAGGTGAAACCTGTGTGACCAGTATCCGCGAAGGGTGTAAAGGCCTCTTGTCGAGGTCTGCAGACCCATGTCTCGCGACGATATTTTCGACTGTCGTACCTGATCCGAATCAATTCCACCCCCAGTCCAGGCGCTATGCTGGTTGCATAGGCCGGACCAGACTCAACTTGTTTCATTCTCTTGAGTCTTCCAGCTTCACCTCTGGACACCGTCGTTGCCTTCGAGGTTTTGGGAGACGCCCGCGATGCGCGACGCGCCCATCAAGGCGTGCGGCGCCGCTTCGGGTGCCAACCTGAGGAGTCTGGATTTTGCGCACTGTCCCGTCCCGGTTCATCGGCCTGTGCTTGGTGGGCCTGGCGCTATTGGCACCCTTCGTTGCAGCACAACCCCAAACACCGCGACCGCTGGTCTACGTCATACCCATCGAGGGCGTGATCGACCTCGGGCTGGCGCCCTTTGTGGTGCGGGTGCTCGAAGATGCTACGCAAGCGGGTGCCGCGGTGGTGATTCTCGACATCGATACGTTCGGAGGGAGGGTGGATGCTGCCGTTCAGATCCGCGACGCGCTGTTGAACGCCAAGGTGCCCACGGTCGCGTTCGTGAACAAGCGCGCCATCTCGGCGGGCGCGCTGATCGGGCTGTCCGCGCAGACTCTGGTGATGTCCACTGGCAGCACCATCGGGGCGGCGGCGCCGGTGCAGGTAGGTTTGCCCGGCTCCGCCGCTGCACCGACGCAAGAGAAGACTGTGTCCTACGTGCGCAAGGAGTTTCGCGCTACCGCCGAGGCCCGGAAGCGGCCGCCGCTGCTGGCCGAGGCAATGGTCGATGCCGATGTGGAAGTGCCCGGTATCAACCTAAAGGGCAAACTGCTGACTTTGACCACTGACGAGGCCCTGCAGCACAAGGTGGCTGACTTCCGTGCCGAAACGCTTGAAGCCTTGCTTGCGCATCTGGGCCTGGCGGGTGCGCAAGTGCGTCCGGCTACCCCGCACTGGGCCGAGCAGCTGGTGCGCTTTCTGACCCACCCGGTCATGAGTTCGCTGCTGATCAGCATGGGCATGCTGGGCATCATGGTCGAGTTACGCACGCCCGGCTTCGGCATCGCCGGCGGCGTGGGCGTCGGGAGTCTGGCACTGTTTTTCTGGGGCCACTGGCTGGTGCAACTGGCGGGGTGGGAGGAGTTGCTGCTGGTCGGCATCGGGCTGGTGCTGCTGGCCTTGGAGATCTTCATCATCCCAGGCTTCGGCATGTTCGGGACGCTGGGGATTGCAGCCCTGCTCGGTGGCCTGGCGCTGAGCATGGTCGGGGCCGGTGATACGGCGGCGGTGATTGTCGGCGTGGTGTGGCGCGTAGTGCTGTCGTTGCTGGCGGCGCTGCTGGCCGGTCTGTTGCTTCTGCGCTTCCTGCCGCGCCTGCCGCTGGCGCGCCGGATGATTTTGCAGACCGATTTGGGCTCTGGGCCCGCACACGGGTCTGCGCCGGAAGCCGACCGGCGCTGGCTGGACAAGCATGGACAGGCCATGTCGGTTCTTCGACCGGCGGGCATCGCCTTGATCGAAGGCGCACGCGTGGACGTCGTCTCCGACGGCGAAATGATCGAGGCCGGAGCGCGTATCCAAGTGATGCGTGTGGACGGCAACCGAATCGTGGTGCGGCGAGTTCCCACCGTTGACTGAGAGAAACGAGCTATGGACGCACTGGTGACCGGATTGGTTGGAAGCATTGCTCTGCTTGTGGGGGTACTGGGGGTTCTGGCACTGGCCCTGTACCTGGTGCCCCTCCCCCTATGGATCGCGGCGTGGGCCTCCGGGGCCTACGTGGGTCTGTTCACCCTCATTGCCATGCGCCTGAGGCGCGTACCGCCGGCCACCATCGTCACTGCGCGCATCAGTGCGGTGAAGGCTGGCCTCGATATTTCCCTGAACGATCTCGAGGCGCATTTTCTGGCGGGCGGCAACGTGGTCAGGATTGTGAACGCCATGATCTCGGCGGACAAGGCGAATATCCCGTTGCCCTTCAAGCGCGCCGCGGCCATTGATCTGGCTGGACGCAACGTTCTTGAGGCGGTGCAGATGTCGGTCATCCCCAAGGTGATCGAGACCCCGAAGATTGCGGCGGTGGCCAAGGACGGTATTCAGCTCATCGCGGTTTCGCGGGTGACGGTGCGCACCAACATTGATAGGCTCGTCGGCGGCGCCGGCGAGGAGACGATCATCGCGCGCGTAGGCGAAGGCATGGTCAGCACCATCGGTTCGGCGGTCAGCCACAAAAACGTACTCGAGAACCCCGATCACATCTCCAAGCACATCCTCAGCAAGGGGCTGGATGCCGGTACCGCCTACGAGATCCTGTCGATTGATATCGCCGATGTCGACGTAGGCGAAAACATCGGCGCCAAGCTGCAGATTGACCAAGCCAACGCCGACAAGCAGATCGCCCAGGCTAAGGCCGAGGAGCGGCGCGCGATGGCTGTAGCGCTGGAGCAGGAAATGCGAGCGCGCGTTGTCGAGGCAGAAGCTGAAGTGCCACGCGCGATGGCCGAAGCCTTCCGCCAGGGCAACCTGGGCATCATGGACTACTACCGGATGAAGAACCTGCAGGCCGATACGAATATGCGCGAGGAGATCGCGAACACTGCCGATGACCCGGCCGATAGCCGGAAAAAATAGCGGGGCGACGTATGGACAAAGTCCCCTATGAATTGGTCTTCGCCCTCATCTTCGGCGCGGTCTTGCTGGTTCAGTTCCTGTTCAAGCGCCTGCGCAAGCGGGCGCCGCAGACCGACGCCGCGATCGGGCTTGAGCCCGACGGCCTGACCTGGGGGCCGGCCGCTCCCGAAGCCCCGAAGCTGACTCGTCCCGTTCCGGCCTCGCCACGCGCGGCTGCGGCACCTTTGCGCCACGACGTGCGCCGCTTTTCGCGCCGCTCGTTGCTGGGAAGCCGGCGCGCCGTGCAGGACGCCATTGTGGTTGCCGCAATCCTGGGCCCATGCCGGGCGTACCAGTCCCATGAGACCGACTCCGCGACTTGAGCCGTCACATGGCTTGGGCCAGCCTGCCCCGCACGGATCAGGCTGTCCCGTGCATTGCTGCGGCGTCGATCCAGCGATCGAAGTCGGCCGCGCTCACGAGTCCAGAGGCCAGCGCCGCCTCGCGTAGCGTTAAGCCCTGCGCATGCGCGGTCTTGGCGATCACTGCAGCCTCGTCGTAGCCGATGTGGGGTGCCAATGCTGCCACCAGCATCAGTGAGCGAGACACCAGTTCGGCGATACGGGCCCGATGCGGCTCGATGCCGCGGGCGCAATGGGTGTCGAAGCTAATCACGGCGTCACGCAGCAGCCCGATGCTGTTGAGCATGTCGAACGCCAGCAGCGGCTTGCAAACGTTGAGCTCGAAGTTACCCGAGGCGCCAGCGAAGGCGATGGATGCGTCATGACCGAAGACCTGAATACAGACCATCGCCAGCGCTTCGCACTGCGTGGGGTTGACCTTGCCCGGCATCATGGAGCTGCCGGGCTCGTTCT
>CAIPNM010000062.1 GCA_903866395.1 uncultured bacterium | reverse complement strand
GCCACAGTGATCACCACTGCGCCGGGCGAGGTTTACACCGCACTTGAACGCGGGGTGGTCGATGGCTACGGCTGGCCCATCGGCGGCATTTTTGATCTTGCGTGGCACGAGAAGACCAAATTCCGAGTTGAGCCGGGCTTCTACGATGCAGAGGTTTCAATCATCATGAACCTGCAATCCTGGAATAAGTTGAATCCGGCCCAGCGGGCGTTGCTCACGCGCAGCATCATCGAATTCGAGGCCGGCAATACCTACTGGAATCAGTACGCCTCGGAAGAGTCCGATCGTCAGACCAAGGCGGGCATTCAGACGATCCGGTTTGACGATGCCACGGCGCGCGCCTTCCGCGAGCGCGCTTATGACGTGGCGTGGGCTGCTGCAGCCAAGCAAAGCCCCGATGTGGCCGCGCGGTTTCGTCCGCTTTTTACAAAGAAATAAACGCCCGCAATTCAGCCGAAGCGAAATGCCGAGACCGTGGTCTGCATGACGCGGTCGCTGAATACGCAACGACCGACGTCGCCCTGCGCGGCGCCGGCCGCCACCATGAGCGGTAGCAGGTGCTCTTCGGCGCGCGGCGGGTGACAGTGCCGCGCTTCCGGGGCCTGATCCCATTGGGAGAGGGCAAGCTCGCGCTCACCGGGAGCTGACTCCACCGCGCCGATCAGCCACTGGTCAAAGCGGTCGGAGATTGGCGCAAAGCGCGGGTCGCGATAGCCGCGCATGTTGTGAAAGCTCATGCCGCTTCCCACAATCAGCACGCCTTCATCGCGAAGCGGCGCAAGTGCACGTCCCACCGCCAAGTGTGCTGCCGGGTCGAGTGAGTCAAGCAGTGACAACGGGATGACCGGAATATCGGCCCCGGGGAACATGAGAAGCAGCGGAACGAATACGCCATGGTCAAAGCCGCGCCCGGAATCGGCGTGGCAAGGGATGGCAGCGGTGTTGAGTAGCGACTGAATCCGTGCGGCAAGCGCCGGATCGCCAGGCGCTGGGTAACGCAGCTGGTAGGTGTGCGGCGGAAATCCGTAGTAATCAAAGATCATGTCGGGGCTTCGCACCGCCGCAACCGCCACGTCAGATGACAGCCAGTGCGCCGAGATCACGACGATTGCTTTGGGGCGGGCGGGCAGGCTCTCGCCGATACCGCGCAGAAACGCGCCCATCCGATCCCATTCGTGCGGCGGATCCCAGTTCATGAAGAAGCAGGGGCCACCGCCGTGGGGGATGAACCAGGTGGGCATGCGGGCGGAAGCGGTTGTCATGATGTTGGGCAGGCGGTTGAACCGCAGCAGCGCCGCGAGCGGACCGCCCGCGGCCCCGAGGGCTTAGCTGCGCGCGACCTGAATTTGCGCGAGTTGCGGCATCATGCGATGCGCATTACCGTAATCGATGGCCCGCCGTTCATCGTCGTTGAAGATGTTTGCGAGCCCGGCCACGTGTTCGTCGGCGCGACGGTAGGGGTAATCGCTGCCGAATACGATCTGGGTGACCGGAACCAGCCGCGTGAGTGCAGCCATCGCCATGGGGTTTGAGGTTTGCGCGGTGTCGTAATAAAAGCTGCGGAGCTCCTTCAGCACCCGCTCGCTTGTGAAGCCGCGCTGCTTGTAGTTGGGCATGGACACGATCTGAACCAGGAACCGGTCGGTGAGCGCTGCGATGGTGCCGCCCGCGTGCGAGAAGATGAAATTGATGTCCGGACAACGCTGCGCCGTGCCTGAAAAAATGAGGCTCGCAATGGTGCGGGTGGTGTCGGTGCCGTACTCGATGATGACAGGCGGCACGCCGCTTGCCACGTTCTCGCAGCAGGCCGGGTTGTCGGGATGAGTGTAGGCGGTCACCTTCCGCCGATGCAGTTCATCCATGACCGGTGCGAACGCCTTGTCGCCCAGATAGCGCCCCTGGTAGCTGGTCATGAACGCGACGCCGTCGGCTTTGAGCACATCGAGCGCGTAGGCGATTTCGCGCAGCGTCTCATCAACATGCGGCATGGGTAGCAGCGCGAACATGCGGAATCGTCCCTTAGAACTGTCCACGAGCTTGCGGGTCCATTCGTTGGACTCGCGTGCCACGCGCGCGGCTTCAGCGGCGGGCAGAAAACTCACGGCAGGAAGCGTGGGCGAGGTCATGGATGTGGTGACCCCCCCGCGGTCCATGTCCTCAAGCGACTGCTGAACGGTCCACTTCACAACCGGCGGCGAATCGAGTTTGGCGCGCCGAAGCGACTCAAGCCAAGCGGGCGGCACGATATGGTGATGAACGTCGATTCGCGGTGCAGCAGCGCCGCCCGCGCCCAGCGTCGCGCAGCCTGAGGCGAGCGATAGTCCGCCCAGGGCGGCGAGGCTCCCGAGGGCGCGGCGGCGGCCTGCGTGGGGTTCGCCACAAGCGCAGCGCATACGATGGGACTGGGGGGCTGACGAGGGGGCTGCTGCAAGCATGTCGGTCTCCGTTGGGGTTGTTGATCTCATGATGCGTGCCCCGAGTATGCATGCTGTTGCCCCGGCTGCACAGCGTGCCGCGCAGGCCCCGGTTTCAACTTTTTGCCGGCTGTCGACCGCGCAGCCGAATGTTGAGCAACTCCACCACCACCGAGAAAGCCATCGCGAAGTAGATGTAGCCCTTGGGCACGTGGTGATCGAACCCTTCGGCGATCAGCACCATGCCGACCACCACCAGGAAACTGAGGGCGAGCATTTTGATGGTCGGGTGACGGGAGACGAACTCTCCGATCGGCCGGGCAAACACCATCATCAGCACAACGGACACCACCACCGCGGCGATCATCACCTCGACCCGGTCCACCATGCCCACTGCCGTGATGATCGAGTCGAGCGAGAACACCAGATCAATGATCATGATCTGAGCGATGATGGCGCCAAAACTGGCCGCCGCGCTGGCGCGCCCGCCTTCGCCACCTTCGATGGCGTGGTGGATTTCGCTGGTGCTCTTCCAGATGAGGAAGAGGCCGCCCGCGATCAGGATCAGGTCGCGACCCGAAATCGGCTGGCTGAAAAGGGTGAACAGGGGCTCCACCAGCCCGATGATCCAGGACAACACCAGCAACAGGCCGATCCGCATGAACATGGCTGCGAACAGGCCGATACGGCGCGCGAGTTCGCGCTGATGGGCGGGGAGCCGGTCCACCAGAATCGAAATGAAAATGATGTTGTCGATACCCAGGACGAGTTCGAGTGCGGTGAGCGTGGCAAATGCGATCCAGGCTTCGGGCGACAGCAGCAGATCCATGGCGGGTCCGTGAGGAAAGTTCGGTGATCGAGGATAAGGCCGAGGCGTGATGTCGTCAGCTCAAGGGCTGACTTCACCCGGGTTTTTTCGCTGGACCAGGCCCCTTATGCGCACCGGGCTTGTCTGCCGTCAAAGGGATTGCTGCGGGCTGCTGGCCTCGGTCTCGAGCGGCTGCGCCCGGGCAAGCGCAAGCCAAGTGGGCAGCGCGATCGGACGGGCTTCGCGCGCCGGGGCGGCGCGCGCGATGGTGAGCGTATCTGCGCAGGCGAACAGTACCCCGCACTCGGACGGGATTTCTGCGGGATCAGCGATCGGTTCGCCTTTGGCTGATTCGCCAAGGACGTACCACACGCGTTGCGCGAGCCCGAAGTAGGCGCCGCGTTTTCCGGGTTGGCGCAGATCGCCCAGCAGGTCGGCGCGACTCACCTTGATCTCGTGGATGGTGGGCTCGAGTGCGTGCTCCAGGCTGGAGATGCGTAGCGAAAAAACATCCGGGCGGCACGGGCCCCAGCTGCCGGCCGGCGCTTCGGGTGACAGTAGCGAGAGCCCGGTCCAGGCGAGCCGCCCCTGCGCAACCAGCCATTGGGCGGTGAGTCGGACCAATGCCTCGTGCGCGCCCAGCGCCTGGCGGTTTTGCGCCTGAGCGAGCGCGAGCGCCTGAATGCCCGCGTCGGTGACGCGGATCGTATCGGGACGCAGCCCCGGATCGGGCGATGCCAGACGCTCGATCAGCCCCGCGCCAAGCAGATCGATCTCGATGGGATCCTGGCAGGGCCATCCGGATGAACGGAACATCTGACGAAGGCGGCGCAGGTGGGTGCGACTGAGCGGGGAAGGGGGCACGGTGCAGTTCCGCAGTGGTGATCGGCGATGATGCCGGCCCGAGAGGCTCACCGGATGAGCCTCGGCCAGCGGACGCGCCCCGCGCTTTCGCGAGCCGTGCCGCCGGCAGGGGCCTTTCGAGGCGATCGTTTCCGCGAGCGAATACACTTTCGGCTTCTCCTACACTTCCCGGCATAAATTCCGATGCATGCATTCGAATACCGGCGCGCCGCCAGCCTGAGCGAGGCGGCCAGCACCCTTTCCCAGGACAACGAAGCCCGGCCGCTGGCAGGCGGCATGACGCTGATTCCTTCCCTCAAACACCGGCTCAACCAGGTCTCGCAGCTGATCGATATTGGCGGGCTACCCGACCTTCAGGGCATTACGGTGCACGCCGACCACCTCTGGATCGGTGCCGCCACCCGCCATCAGCAGGTGGCTGATTCCGCCGAGGTGGCTCGCGTTGTGTCGGGCCTCGCCCAACTGGCGGGGTTGATTGGCGACCCTCAGGTGCGCGCCCGCGGCACGATAGGCGGGTCAGTGGCCAATAACGATCCGGCGGCCGACTACCCGGCGGCGGTCCTCGCGCTTGATGCGGTGGTTGTCACCGACCGGCGCGAACTCGCTGCAGCCGATTTTTTCCAGGGCTTTTTCATGACTGCCCTCGAATCGGGCGAGCTCATCACCGGCATCCGCTTCAAACTGCCGAGGCGAAGTGCCTACGCCAAGTTCAAGCATCCCGCCTCAGGCTACGCCATGGCGGGCGTGTTCGCTGCCGATCTGGGCACGGCGGGTTTGCGGGTGACGGTCACGGGAGCCGGTGGCGGCGTTTTTCGCTGGACGGCGGCCGAGCAGGCGTGGGCGAGTGGTTCAACGGTCCCGACCCTCGACCACCCCGATCTGCTTGAAGACATCCATGCGCCCGCACGGTATCGCGCGCATCTGGCCAAAGTGATGTGCGAGCAGGCGCTGCGCGAACTCGCCTGAGCCCCCCTCTGATTTTTCTGGAACCGGAATGAAACTCTCCATTGAAGTGAACGGCAAGGCCCAGAGCCTCGAGGTTGAAGGTCGTACCCTGCTGGTTGAGGTGCTTCGCGAACAGCTTGGCCTCACTGGTACCCATGTCGGCTGTGACACCAGTCAGTGTGGCTGCTGCACGGTCTTGGTCGACGGGCAAGGCGTGAAGTCTTGCACCATGCTGGCCGGGCAGGCTGATGGCTGCCGCATCACCACCATCGAAGGTCTGGGCGGCTCATCGCTCCACCCGGTACAAGTGGCTTTCACTGAGTGCCACGCGCTCCAGTGCGGGTTTTGCACCCCGGGCATGATTATGTCGGTCACGTCGCTCCTCTCGCGTCATCCCAATCCCACCGACGAACAGATCATTGAAGGGCTGGCCGGCAATCTTTGCCGCTGCACAGGTTACGCGAACATCATTGCCGCGGTTCGGCAGGCAGCGAGTGCCATGGCCGGGAGTGCTGCATGAGCGCCGTCCCCGCTTCGGAAACCAGCCTGCCGGGCGTGCACTACGCGCGTCGCGAAGACCATCGCCTGATTACCGGCACGGGCGCGTTTACTGATGATCTTCGTCCCGATCAGATGCTGCACGGGCATGTGATTCGATCGCCGCATGCGCGTGCCGGCATCGTGCGCATCGATCTGTCGGCGGTGCGCGCAGCCCCGGGTGTTCGTTGGGTAATGACCGCTGAGGAAGTCATCCAGCAGGGCGGCGGCAGCCTGCCCAATAGCTTCACCTTCCCGGGCCGGGGCGGCACGACCCAGCAGGTCGCCACCATGCCAGTGCTCGCGCTCGGGCAGGTGCTGTTCGTGGGTCAGCCGGTTGCCATGGTGGTGGCCGATACCGCCGCACAGGCGCAGGACGCGGCCGAGCTCGCCGACATTGAGTACGAAGAGCTCGAGCCGCTGGTGACCACCGATCAGGCGCTCGCGCCTGGGGCACCGCAGTTGCACCCTAACGTGCCGGGCAATTTGTCGCTGCATTTCGAGTCGGGTGACGAGCAGGCGGTAGCCGAGGCGTTCGCCCGTGCGCCGCTCAAAAGCCGGCATCGCGTTCACAGCCAGCGTCTGGTTGGCTTTCCGATGGAGCCTCGAGCGGTCATTGCCTCGCACGATGCCGCAACGGGCATCACCCGGCTCTTCACGCCCTCGCAGGGCGTGACCGGCATGCTCAAATCGGTTGCCGTCGCAAGCGGCATCCCGGCTGAGCAGATCGAGGTTCTCACCTACGACGTCGGCGGTTCATTCGGCCTGCGTTCCAATCCCTACAGCGAGCACGTACTCGTTGTGCTGGCGGCCCGCCATCTTGGTCGTCCAGTGGGATGGACTGGCACACGCTCTGAAGTGTTCGTGAGCGAATACCAGGGCCGCGCGCTCACCTTGGAGGGCTCGGTCGCGCTCGATCGTGACGGGCGGATCCTCGCGCTCCGCTTTGACGACACGATCGATCTGGGGGCTTTCAGTGCCGGGCCCAGTTCGCTCATTGGCGCGCGCAACCTATCGGTCACGATGGGCGGGTCTTATCGGATTCCCGCGCTCTACATGAATTCGAAGCTGGTCTACACCAACGCCGTACCGATGGCTGCTTATCGGGGGGCGGGCCGACCCGATATCGCCTTCGCAATCGAAACGCTGCTTGATCATGCCGCGCATGAACACGGCTTTGACCCGGTTCAGCTCCGCCGCATCAACTTCATTGCGCCCGAGGCGTTCCCCTACAAAACCGCCAATGGCACGCTCTATGATCTGTGCGAATTCCATCGCACGCTCGACCGGGCGCTTGAGTTGTCAGACTGGGCAGGATTCGAGTCGCGCCGCGAAGCGGCAGCCCGGCAGGGTAGGCTGCGCGGCATCGGACTCGCCTGCTATCTCGAGGCCTCCGGTGCGGGCGCGGTGCCCGCCGACACCGTGCAGGGCGACTTCGACGAACAGGGGCAACTCACGATTTATGGCGTCACTGGTGCATCGGGCCAGGGCCATGAAACGTCGTTTGCGACCATCGTTGAACAGGAGCTAGGGCTACCCGCCTCGCGCGTGCGCTATGCGGCGGGGCATCACGGTCGGGCGTTGATGGGTAACGGCACAGGGGGGTCGCGCACGCTCTATGGAGCCGGCAGCGCCATCGTTGAACTCTGCGCCCGCATCCGCGAGCAGGCGCAGACGCTCTGGGTAGAGTCGGGCGGGACGCCTGGGTCCACGCCCGATCTCGCCACCTGGATTCCTCAGCTTGACGCTGGGCGGCGGGCTCGGCTGTCCGCCGAGGGCAAGGCGCAGTCGGGGTCCACTTTCCCGAACGGCACGCATGTGGCGGAAATCGAAATCGATCCGACCACCGGGATCACCGACGTTGTGCGCTACGTGGCGGTTGACGATCTGGGACGGGTCATTTCCCCGCAGCTTGTGATCGGGCAGCTTCAGGGTGGCGTGGTGCAGGGCTGGGGGCAAGTGTTCTGTGAGCATGCCATCTACGATGAGCGTGGTCAGCTGAGCACCGGTTCGCTCATGGACTACGCATTGCCCAAGGCGGGCTGCATCCCCACCGTCGAAGCCGAGCAGATTCAGGCTCGAACCGAGCTCAATCGCGTGGGAGCAAAGGGCGTGGGTGAGGCGGGTTGCACGGGTTCCATCCCCGCACTGACCAACGCCATGATGAACGCGCTGCGCCGCCAGGGCGTTGCTGCAATGGACACGCCGTTTACGGCTGCCCGTGTATGGGGGGCGCTGAACCCCGCCGCCTGAGCGAGTTGCCTTCGACGCCGTGACAAGGGGGCCCTGCGCGCCCCCGGTCAAACCTTGGCGCTTTACTCGGCCCGGATATCGGCCGAGGCCACCACGCGACGCCACTTTGCGATGTCGGAGACCACCAGCGCGCGGAAGTCGGCAGGGCTGCTGCCCACCGGTTCGCCGCCCAGGGTGTCGATCAGCTTACGAACCTCGCCGTCGGCGAGGGTGCGCGCAACCGCCTGCTGAACCACACCGATTGTGGCGGCGGGTGTTCCGGCGGGTGCGAAGAGGCCAAACCAGGCGACGGTTTCGAACCCCTTCAGTCCGGCCTCGTCCAGGGTGGGCGCCTCTGGCAGCATGGGGGAGCGGCTGAGCGTGGTGACGCCCAGTGCGCGAACCCGGCCGTTGCGGATATGACCGATGGCGGGCGGAAGGTTGCCAAGAAAGAGCGCCACCTCGCCTGAGATGACAGCGTTGAGTGCGCCGACTGCGCCCTTGTAGGGCACATGCAGCAAATCGACGCCCGCCATCAGCTTGAAGAGCTCGGCCGACAGATGCGCGGAACTGCCCACACCGCCCGAACCATAGGCGAATTTTCCGGGTTGAGCTTTCAGCAGCCGGATCAGTTCGACAACCGAATTCGCGCCCAATTGCGGGCTGACCACCAGCACGTTGGGGGCGCGCATGACCAGGGTGACGGGATCGAAGCCGCGCTCGAGGTCATAGGGCAGTTTGTAGATCGCGGCGTTGATGCCGTTGGAACCAGCGTTCCCCATCAGCAGCGTATGGCCGTCAGGGTTGGCCGACACTGCGGCCTCGGTGCCGATTCGACCGCCAGCGCCCGGACGGTTTTCAACGACCACCGGATGTCCCCAGCTCTCAGACAGTCGTTGTGCGAGCGCACGGGCGGTCAGGTCGGAGCCATCGCCCGGCGGGCTGGGCACGATGATGCGGACCGCACGAGTCGGGAAGGGCTGGGCGGCCACGGTGGTGGGTAGCGCAGCGATCAGCATGGCGAGCGCACTCGCCGCAATGGCCATCACCGCGGCTCGTCGCGTGTGGGTGCGGGGTTGGGGGGTGAGCTGAGCGGCAGCGGGCATTCATTCCTCCTGGGCAGCAGTGGGGGCGATATGGCAACGGGTGCCCAGACCCGGTCCGGGCGGCAGCGCGCTCATGCCGTCCTCGAAGCGCGGCAGGTCCGAGTCGGCAAGGGCGAAGAAAAGCTCGCTCTCCTCGAACTGCACTTCAAGCGCGGGTAGATCATTGAACACAGCCGAGACATGCAGGCTGTGAGCATGACAAATAGGACCGGTGGGGTTGTGCGGCGAGCAGGCCGCCCCGTGGTCAGCAGCGATCTCAGCAATGCGAAGCACCTCGGTCAGCCCGCCTGCGTGTTTGACATCGGGCATGACTACGTCATAGAGCCCGGCCTTTAGGAGGGGCAGAAAGCCGTTTACGCCGATCATGGTTTCGGCGCCCGCCAGTTGCATGCCGAGATCGTTCGCCCGCGAGCGGATCTGGCGCAGCGTGGCGAATTGTTCGGGGACTTCAGCGACCGGACATTCGTACCAGCTCACCTTGAGTTGCGCCAGTTCGTCGGCCATCTGCATGGCCAGGGCGGCGTTGAAGCGCCAGTGGCAATCGACCATCAGATCGCATTGGGGGAACTGCGCATCAAGAGCGGAACGTACCGCCGCAATGCGGGCAAGGCCTGCATCGATGAGCGCGCGCTGCGCATGTGCGTCATCGGCATCCGGGCTCACGCCGTCAAAGGGCGCCATCTTGATCGCACCGAAACCTTGGAGCGCGGCGCGCAGCGCCCGGGCTGCGAAGCGCTCGGGCGTTCGCGGGACGGTTCCCCGGTTAATGTTCGCGTAGAGCCTGATCCGGCTTCGCTTTGCCTGCCCGAGCCGCGCATGCAGGGCCAGTCCCGCCCGTCTTGCGAGCAGATCGTGGAGCGCCTGCTCGATTGCGCTCAGCGCGGTGGCGTTGACCAGACTGTGCGCACAGCGATCGGCCAGTAGCCAGTCGGCGAGGCGGCTCAGATGACTTTCCGAGGGACGCGATCCGGGCTCGAAGAGAGCCTCACCCAGGCTTTGCACGGCGCGCTCAATCGCATCGCTCTGTCCTTCCAGCGTGGCCTCCCCCAGCCCGTTGAACTCGCCATCGTTGATCTCGACAAAGGTCCAGGTGGTGCGCTCGCTCACCCTGACCTGATGGCAACGGAGGGGGGGGCGTTGCGATTGATCGTTCCTCGTCATGATGTGCGGCCTTCGCGCCCGACTACTTTGCCTGCAGCGCCGACACGGCTGCGCGTACCCCCAGCAGGTAGCTGTCGATGCCGAAGCCGCAGATTTGTCCGCGCACAATCGGCGAGAACACCGAGGTGTGGCGGAATTCCTCGCGGGCATGCACGTTGGACATGTGCACCTCAACGATCGGGCAGCTGAGGATCGCAAGCGCATCGCGAATGCCGTAGCTGTAATGGGTCCAGGCGCCGGCATTGATGATGACCGCACCGGTGCCATCGCTGTGCGCCTGATGAATGCGCTCGACCATCGCCCCTTCGAAATTTGTCTGAAAGCACTGAGCGGTTGCGCCGAGCTCGGCGGCCAGTTTCTCAACGGCGGCATCGATCTCTGCGAGCGTGGTGGTGCCGTACTGCGCCGGGTCGCGTTTGCCGAACATGTTCAGGTTAAGGCCATGCAGCACAAGGAGCTTCATCGTCAGATTCCCGCACTTGAAAGTTTCTTCTGGCAGAGCATCCCGCCTGATGTGTCGGCGATCGCTTTGGCAAGGCGCAAGCTTACCCCTGATCGCTGGGGCTGCTATGCGCGCTCGGTGCAACGCCGACCGCGCCTCCATCGGGTTCCGCTTGCAACCAGCGCTGGGTTGCCCGTATAGTCCGGGGCATGCCGAGCGAACACTCCATTGCCGTGTCCGCCTGCGACCTCGCCCACCGCGATCGTCGCCTGGCAGCGCTACGCCTTCCTGGCGTGCTGCTGCTACTGCGCCCAGCGCGCTAAATACCCCATCCCCCACAATCTGAAGTGCAGGCCCCCCGAACCAGCGAGGGCAGACCCAGGAGCATCCGAAATGGCCGACAAACTGATCATCTTCGACACCACCCTGCGCGATGGCGAGCAGAGCCCTGGCGCATCCATGACCAAGGAGGAAAAGCTGCGGATCGCCCGCCAGCTCGAGAAGCTCCGTGTGGATGTGATCGAGGCCGGATTTGCGGCGTCCTCCAACGGCGATTTCGAGGCGGTCAAGGCCATTGCCAACACCATCCGCGACTCCACCGTGTGCTCGCTCTCTCGCGCCAACGACCGCGATATTTCGCGGGCGGCCGAAGCGCTGGCGGGCGCTAAATCCGCGCGCATTCACACCTTCATTGCCACCTCTGCGCTGCACATGGAGAAGAAACTCCGCATGACGCCCGAGCAGGTGCACGAACAGGCGCGGCTTGCTGTGCGCTTTGCTCGCAAGTTCACCGACAACGTGGAGTTTTCGCCGGAAGACGGCAGTCGCTCGGATATTGATTTTCTGTGCCGGGTGCTTGAAGACGTGATTCGCGAGGGCGCCACCACCATCAACATCGCCGACACGGTGGGCTATTCGGTTCCAGAACTCTTCGGTCAGTTGGTGCGAACACTGCGTGAGCGTATTCCAAACTCCGATAAAGCGGTCTGGTCTGTGCATTGCCACAACGACCTCGGTATGGCGGTCGCCAACTCGCTCGCCGGCGTCACCATCGGCGGTGCGCGTCAGATCGAGTGCACGGTCAACGGTCTGGGCGAACGCGCTGGCAACACCTCGCTTGAAGAAATCGTGATGGCGGTCAAGACCCGGCGCGATTACTTCGGCCTCGATGTCGGGATCGATGCTTCACAGATCGTGCCGGCTTCCAAACTGGTGTCGGGCATCACCGGTTTTCCCGTGCAACCCAACAAGGCGGTGGTGGGAGCCAATGCGTTTGCGCACGCTTCGGGCATTCATCAGGACGGCGTGCTGAAGCACCGAGACACCTACGAGATCATGCGGGCCGAAGACGTGGGCTGGGCCACCAACCGTATCGTCCTTGGCAAGCTCTCGGGCCGCAATGCATTCAAGCAGCGCGTGCTCGAGCTCGGCATTCCGGTGGATTCCGAAACCGAACTGAACGCCGCGTTCTCGCGCTTCAAAGACCTGGCCGATCGCAAGTCCGATATTTTTGACGAAGACATTCAGGCGCTGTTCTCCGATGAATCGGTCGCGCCCGAGAGCGAACACTTCAAGCTGGTGTCGCTCGCTCAGGGCTCGGAAACCGGCGAGCGGCCGCATGCCGAGATCACGCTGTCGGTGGCTGGCCGCGAGGCGCGCAGCCGCGCCGACGGCAATGGCCCGGTTGATGCCACGCTCAAGGCCATAGAATCCCAGGTGGATTCGGGAGCGGAACTCCTGCTCTACTCGGTCAATGCGATCACCACCGGTACCGAGTCGCAGGGCGAGGTCACGGTGAGGCTCTCGCGCGGGGGTCGGATTGTGAATGGTGTGGGGGCTGATCCCGACATCATCGTTGCATCAGCCAAGGCCTACCTCAATGCGCTGAACAAGTTGCATAGCGACGTGGAGCGGGTCAATCCCCAGTCGGGTGTCTGAGGAATCACGCAAGTCTGCACCCGGGTTTTCAAAGCCTGAACTCTCAAGGAGAACCGGAATGAGCGTCACACGACTGCCAGTGGCCGCCTCGAATCGTGACCAGGTGGCGCTTCGAGAACTCAAGGTGCAGCTTGCGGCTGCGATGCGCATGGCGGTGCTGCACGAGCTCGATGAAGGCATTGATAACCATTTCACCGCGCGCGTACCCGGTCAGCCCGGGCGTTATTTCATTTTGCCGTTCGGCTATCACTGGTCAGAAGCGCGGGCTGACGACCTGGTGATGTTCGACGAGTCCGGACAAACGCTCGAGGGCGAAGGCACGGTTGAGCTGTCGGCCTGGTGTATTCACGCGCCGTTCCACCGGCTCACCGGGGCGGAGGTGGTGTTGCATACGCATCAGCCCTGGACCGTTGCGCTCAATATGCTGAAAGACAACCGGCTGCTGAATGCCACCCAGACAGCTGTTTTCATGGCCCGCGATATTGCCTACGACGATCACTATGACGGCACCGCGGACCTGCCCTCGGAAGGTGAGCGGCTCGCTCGAATCGCGGGCGATAAGCCGATCGTGTTCATGAAGAATCATGGCGTGATCACCACCGGCAAAACGGTTGCCCAGGCGTATCGCCGGCTCTATAAGCTTGAGCGGGCTTGTCGCACCCAGATGCTGGCCATGGCAACGGGGCGCGAACTACAGGAAATCGACCCGGCCACCGTTGCCAAAGTGTTGGCCCCGGCTGAATTGGAAACGCACTCGGGCGCCGACCGGGATCGGCTGTTCTTTGAAGCGATGATGCGGGTGGTGGATCGGGAACTGCCTGGGTATCGCTGACCAGGCGAAGCCAAATCCTGGCGCTCCCTCTCCCGGGCCGGGCCTTTGTTTGAGTTTGGGCTCTGAATGTGAAAAGATCCCAGATTGCCGCCGAGAAGGCCAACTTCACGAACGCCAAGGATGTCGATATCGTGAGCCAAGTTACTGCCCCTGTTGCACCTGCACCGAGCGGGCTTCTGATTCCTTCCGCGGTTTCAACGCCCGGCCTGATCTCCTCCGCGCTGGGGCTGTTAGGGGGCGTCAAGCCAGACTTGGGCAGCCTTGATCTGGCGCTGCGGTCTTTTGCTCGCGGTGGCGATGCACTCAAGGCGCTTGCCGTCAGCCTGGACTTCAAGCCACCGCCCTCAGACATGATGACCGGTCAGTCGATTGTCGGCTGGCTCGATTCGGCGACCGGGCGGGTGTTCATCGCGCCAACGACCGGATGGCAAGCGCCCGCCGGAACCTGGAAGCCCACTTTGCATGTCAACCCCGATTGGATCGCTCCCTATCTTGGTGGTCCGGCGGCGAAACCCGATCAACCGGTGGCCGCATTGCCCGACCCGGCGGTGCCGCCGCAGAAACCGAGCCAGCCCCAGAGGCCTGATCGCGAAGAGTCTGACGATGATGTCCTCTCGAAGAATCCCGTCCAGGAAGATTCTGCGGATGATTCGGACGGCGTGGGGTTGCCGGGCAGGTCTGATCCGTCCGGGCCCGGCATGCCGAAGCCTCCGCTCCAGGAACTCTGGTCGGTCACGCGTGAGCTGACCGATGCAGAGTGGCTGAGCCTTCGCAAGGCCATGGCGGTGCTGCACGACGGCCGCGAGGCGGTTGGCGAGCTGGCGAACAATCTGGGCTTCAAGCCGCCTGCGGAGGCCGGGGCGGCCGCGCAGGCGTTGATCGGCTGGCTGAATGAGTCGACCGGTCAGACCTTCATTGCGCCCGGCACGGGCTGGACGCCGCCCGACAGTACCTGGGAGGTGGTGGCGAAGTTGCCAGTTGGCAATGGCAAGCCTCCTCTCGGTAAGCCTGACGATGATGGGCAGGTACCGCCGCCGGTCCCGCCTAACCCCTCGCTGAAGGATGCGTGGTCGGTCGCGCGTGAGCTGACCGATGCGGAGTGGCTGAGCCTCCGCAAGGCCATGGCGGTGCTGCACGACGGCCGCGAGGCGGTTGGCGAGCTGGCGAACAATCTGGGCTTCAAGCCGCCTGCGGAGGCCGGGGCGGCCGTACAGGTGCTGATCGGCTGGGCGAACGAATCGACCGGTCAGATCTTCATTGCGCCGAGTGCGGGCTGGACGCCGCCCGACGGTACCTGGGAGGTGGTGGCGAAGTTGCCGGTTGGCAATGGCAAGCCTCCTCTCGGTAAGCCTGACGATGACGGAGTGGTGCCGCTTCCGGTCGCTCCCAAGCCTGACGATCATGACGATAGGGCAGATGACCACGAGCCTCCTGCCGCGGTGGTCGATCCCGTGGACGGTGGCCGTCCGGTGCCGGCCAAATGGCTCAACTTCGCGCAAGATGCCATTCGCATGGTCGACAACGCGCTCAGTGCTCGCCAGCCGATTGAAGCGCGCCTGGATCTGGTTCAAGATCCCTCGTCGCCAGACGGCAACACCCGGATCGAATATGAATGGCGAGTGGGCGACAAGGTGATCGAAGGCGCGACCGGCATGAAGCTGCCCGTGATGCCTTTGCTTGCCGGCCGTGAGGTGTCCTTCAAGATGTCGGTTGCCGAGGCGACCGGGCAGTCTGAAGTCATTACTCGCAGTATGAGCGTTGACGAGACCGCTAAGCTGGTCGCTGGCCGTCTGATGCATTGGTCGAAAAAACCAGCCAGCGACGCGCCTAACCAGGATGTCGCGAGCGATGCCGAGGTCGGTGCGGGCGTCGGGCTGGGCGCCGGCGCGAAGGCGGCTGCGATGCTGCAAGAAATGGCGGGCGCCGACCGGTTCGCGGTCGATGGCATCGATTTCCATCGCTTTGCAGTTCGGGCGTCGGCGCAGGTAGTCGATTCGGAGCGTTCCGCGGTTGGCGCGGCCGACGTATTGGCAGCGCTCAAGCTCGCGCACGGGCGAAAGCTCAGTGCCCGATCCGACGACGCAGGCGGGTCAACTGACGCTGAGCCATTCCAGTTGATTGCCGCGGACATCGATGGCAATGGGGTGATTGATCGAGGCGATGCCGAGTCGCTGCTCGGCGCCGTGGTGGATCGCGGTCACGTCGCAGGGCGGTCGAAATGGCTGTTCGTGCCCGAAGGTGCCGAACTTGCGGGGCTTTCCCGCAAATCTGTCACCTGGAGCGAGCCGCCCGAAGATGCGGTGGACGCGGCGCCCACGAACTGGATCGGCGTGATGCTGGGTGATATTGACGGCAGTTGGAAGCCCGACCTCTAGTCGCGCGTATGGGGCAGACCGTTGGCGCGGCCGGCGCTTGCCGTTTGGCCGATTCGTCGCGTTCGTATAAAATCTTCAGGTTTTGCCGGATAAAATTGGCAAAATCAGCCTGCAGCAGTGCGAATTCATGGCAGTTCAGCATGGCAGTTCAGCACCGCAGCAGTCCAGCACGGCCCGCACCCGGCGGTGTCCGCAAGTCGCGTTTCTGACGCATGCGCTTTCGTGGCGCTCAAACAGGGGTTTCATCATGGCAGTTGCCAGCATCGATAAAGCAAAGATTGTTTCCGACTTTCAACGTGAAAAAGGCGATACCGGATCGCCCGAGGTGCAGGTTGCCTTGCTGACCGCTCGCATCAATGACCTCACCGAGCATTTCAAGGCTCACGTTAAAGATCATCACTCGCGGCGGGGGTTGCTCCGCATGGTGAGCCGGCGCCGCAAGCTCCTCGACTACCTCAAAGGCAAGAGCCCGGAGTCGTACAAGGCCTTGATCGGCCGGCTCGGCCTGCGCGGCTGACGCCCGCGAAAACCCGCAAGTGATCCTTGCGGGTTTTTCGTTTCTGCGGCGCACTGAGCGCTGCGACAGATAAGGAAAACACAGTGTTCGAAATCGCAAAGAAGACGTTTCAATGGGGTGGCAACACCGTCACCATCGAAACCGGTGAAATCGCCCGTCAGGCCACCGGCGCAGTGATGGTCAGCGTGGATGACACGGTCGTGCTCGCCACGGTCGTGGCGGCTCGCAGCGCGAAGCCAGGCCAGGATTTTTTCCCGCTGACCGTTGATTACATCGAAAAGTTCTACGCTGCCGGTCGCATTCCGGGCGGCTTTTTCAAGCGCGAGGGCCGGCCCACTGAGCGTGAAACGCTGGTGGCGCGCCTCACCGACCGGCCGCTCCGGCCGCTCTTTCCCGACGGCTTCTATAACGAGGTTCAGGTTGCGCTTCAGGTGGTCTCGCAGAACCCGGAAGTCGACAGCGACATTCCTGCGATGATCGGCGCGTCCGCTGCGCTGGCCATCTCCGGTATTCCGTTCAACGGTCCGATCGGCGCGGCACGCGTGGGCTGGATCGACGGCCAGTATCACCTGAACCCCAGTGCCGCCGATATGGCGCGTTCCAAGCTCGATCTGGTTGTCGCGGGCACCGACGCTGCGGTCCTGATGGTTGAGTCGGAGGCGCATGAACTGCCGGAAGACGTGATGCTGGGTGCCGTGGTCTATGGTCACGAGCAGATGCAGACCGTGATCGACGCCATCAACGAACTGGTGGAAATGGCGGGCAAACCCGAGTGGGACTGGAAAGCCCCGGAACGCGATCAGGCGATGGTTGCGCGCATCACCGAGCTTGCTGAAGCCGATCTGCGCGCGGCCTATCAGGTGCGCAACAAACAGCAGCGCACCACGCAGCTGCGCGAGGTCAGCAGCAAAGTAGCAGCGGCGCTCGCCGAACACGCCGCTGCCTCGGGCACGTCAGCGCCCGATGGCAACACCGTCTCCAACATTCTCTTTGACCTCGAATCGAAAATCGTTCGTGGGCAAATCCTGTCGGGGCAACCCCGAATCGACGGACGCGACACCCGCACCGTGCGCCCGATCGCTATTCGCACCAGCGTTCTGCCGCGCGTACACGGTTCGGCGCTGTTCACCCGCGGCGAAACCCAGGCGATGGTGGCTGCCACGCTTGGCACCTCGCGCGATGAGCAGATCATCGACGCCATCGCAGGCGAGTATCGCGAACGCTTCATGTTCAACTACAACATGCCGCCGTTTGCCACCGGTGAAACCGGTCGCATGGGTTCGCCCAAGCGCCGCGAGATCGGTCACGGCAACCTCGCCAAGCGCGCCATTCGTCCGCTCTTGCCGTCCGCCGCTGATTTCGCCTACTCACTGCGTGTGGTCTCCGAGATCACCGAGTCGAACGGCTCGTCCTCCATGGCTTCGGTGTGCGGCGGTTGCCTCGCACTGATGGATGCCGGTGTACCGGTGAAGGCGCATGTGGCGGGCGTGGCCATGGGCCTCATCAAAGATGGCGGGCGCTTTGCGGTGCTCACCGACATCCTCGGTGATGAAGATCACCTTGGCGACATGGATTTCAAGGTGGCGGGTACCGAAACCGGTGTGACCGCGCTCCAGATGGATATCAAAATCCAGGGCATCACCCGCGAAATCATGCAGGTGGCGCTTGCGCAGGCACGTGACGGCCGGCTTCACATCCTCGGCAAGATGCGCGAGGCCATGGGCGGAGCCCGCACCGAGCTGTCCGATTTCGCGCCGCGCATGTACACCATGAAGATCAACCCCGAGCGGATTCGCGATGTGATCGGCAAGGGCGGCGCCACCATCCGCCAGATCACCGAAACCACCGGGACTCAGATCGACATCCAGGACGACGGCGCCATCACCATCGCAGCCGTCGACGGTGCAGCGGCGGCTCGCGCGCGCAAGATGATCGAGGACCTCACGGCGGAAGTTGAAATCGGTCGCATCTACGATGGCACGGTCCTCAAGATTCTCGATTTCGGCGCCATCGTCCAGGTGATGCCAGGTCGTGACGGTCTGCTCCATGTGTCGCAGATCGCCAACGAGCGGGTCAACCAGGTCTCCGACTACGTGAAGGAAGGCCAGGTCGTACGCGTCAAGGTCATTGAGGCCGATGACAAAGGCCGTCTGCGCCTGTCAATGAAAGCGGCTGCGTCAGACGATGCCGCTGCTGCCGCTGCCCCTCAGCAGCCTGCCGGTTAACCAGCGTCCGGGTCGGCGCCCACTTGCTTGCAAGGGGGTGGGTGCCGTGCGGCGTGGCCAGGCGGGCCCGCGCGCACAAAGCAGTCTTGGCGCGCTGCCTTAATCGCGCGGATACCAGCGGTTGTCGTCGGTCTGTTCCGCGCGGCCGTCTTCCCGTAGTTTGAGCAGATGCGCGAGGAGGGACCGCTTGGCTGCGCCCCAGAGCACCTTGGGCGTGTCGTCGTAGGCGATCTCAACCAGGTCATCGAGTGTGCCTCGCGGGCGCGCGTGAAGCGCCGCAAACACTTTGCTCTCGCGCTTCAGGCGGTGCGCAATCAGTCGATCGATTTCGAGCTTGGCGCGGCCCAGCACGTGCCCGTGCGCGGGCAGAATCGTATCGAAACGCTCGGCTTTCAAGCGCTCGAGCGAAGCCAGGTAATCGCGCATGTTGCCGTCGGGGGGCGTGATGACCGTGGTGGAGCCGTTGAGGATATGGTCGCCCGACAGCAGCAGCTCATCTTCTTCCAGCAGCAGACACAGGTGATGCTCGGTATGCCCCGGCGTGTGGATCACACGGAGCGTGGTATCGCCCACGGTGATGCGGTCGCCGTCGTGAAGTGTGCGGTCTGGGACCCACTTCCACTCGGGCGCAAAGTCAGGGCCGGTGGGGCGGCCCAGTGTGGGCGCGCCGGTGAGTGACTGCAAAATAGCCGCGCCCGGCACGTGATCCTGGTGGGCATGCGTGCAAAGAATGGCTTTCAGGTCCTTTCCGACCAGGGCATGGATTCGGGCAACGTGAGCAAAGTCTTCGGGGCCTGGGTCGATCACCAGATACTCGCCCGGTCCACCGATGATGTAGCAGTTGGTGCCGGGGCCGGTCATCCGACCCGGGTTGGGTGCGGTGAGGCGCCATAGGTTTTTCAGCAGCTGAACCGGGTGTTCGTGCTGCCAGTCCAGGCTGTGTAGGGGCCGACCATCGGGCACCACCAGCTCCAGCTCACCGTAAGGGGGCTCGTCTTCGCAGAAGCGCTCGATGCGGCCATCCATCAGCCCCGCACGCGGTGAACTGGTCCACACCGCGGCCTGATGACGGCAATGATCAATCGCCTGTGCGACCGAGCCGAAGCGGGACAGCTGCCGCAGGGTGCGAATGGTTGGAAAGATCATCTCGAAGTCGCCGCGCCCGTGGCGGGCCAACGCGTCGGTCGGAGCGACCCAGGTGGGTTCGAACTGCTCGTTGCCGTCGGCCGACGGCGTTTGACCGTCTGGCATGCGCGCGATGAAAAACCGGGCATCAAAGCGGCGTGGAATATCGCGGTCGGCAATCCAGTGACTGAACCACCAGACATGGTCGAGCGCGAGCGCCCAGTTGTGCGAAGCGAGTTGCGCAATGAGTTCGCCGTCATGGGCGCGGTCAAGGCGGGCTGCCGCCGCAGCGGAGACCGGTTCGCCATCGGCCTGGTTGGCGAGCAGGACGCCGAGTTCCTCGAAGGCCTCGCGAACCGCGGCGGTGGCATAGCTCACGATCTCGTCAGTCTGATCGGGGCGGCTGCGGCTGACCGCGCGTGCGGCGGGCGATTGGTCAGCCAGGTCGAGCGCGCCACCTGGGAACACATAAGCGCCAGGCGCAAAGCTTGCGGTGAGTGAGCGTCGGGTCATCAGCACTTCAATGCCGGGCGCCGCGTCGCGTAGCAGAAGAATGGTCGCTGCGGGACGAAGCGGTGCGGGTTCGCGCCACTCATGCAGCTGCTGGGCGGGTCTTACCATGGCGGATGGTCCTCAGAGGCCCGGTTTCAATGCCGGTCAGTAGGGGTGGCCCTCGCGGGCGCGTGCGATGAGCGACTCGGGCGGTTGGAAGCGGTCGCCGTACTGCGCAGCGAGTTCCTGAGCGCGCGCGATGAATCGCGCAAGCCCCACGTGGTTGACGAACTGGAGGCTACCGCCAGCCCATGCCGGGAAACCCCAGCCGAAAATCGAGCCGATGTTGGCATCACGAACCGATTCGAGCACGCCTTCGTCCAGGCAGCGGATGGTTTCTAGCGCCTGGATGTAGAGGAGCCGCTCGCGGATGTCGTCATGCGAGGGTTGACGCTTGGCCCCACGGGCAAAGACGCTGAGCCCACTCCAGAGGGTCTTGGGTCCGTCACTCGGGTAGTCATAGAAGCCTGCGCCCCAGGCGCGTCCGAGGCGCTTGTAGCCGTGGGACATTTTTTCCAGAACGTAAACCGCCGATTCGGGCATGCGGCGTGATTTCACGCGGTGTACGTGGCGCTGTACGCGCACCACAGCTTTCGCGCCGCTGGCGGCTGCGGGTAATGGCCCCGGCTGCGAGTGACCGTGCGTGTGCGATGGCGCTTGGGCAGGTGCGTGATCATGCGCGTGGTCGTGCGCGTGGTCGTGCGCGTGGTCGTGTGCGTGATCATGCGCGTGATCGTGTGCATGGTCGTGTGCGTGATCGTGTGCGTGGTCGTGCGCGTGATCGTGCGCGTGACCGTGTTCGTGACTGTGGCTATGGCCATGCTCATGGCCGTGGTCATGTCCATGCGAATGTTCATGACCATG
>CAIPNM010000061.1 GCA_903866395.1 uncultured bacterium | reverse complement strand
GGCCGGCAGATTGGTCGCCTGGTTCTCGGCGATCAATGACCAGCCCGAGTCATTCCAGCCCAGGTCCGAGTTCGATCCATAAATGGTGAAGCTCGTCGGATCACGCCGCGCATCCTCGCGCGCGGTGGTGAGCGTGAGCGACTTGGCCGCACCCGGCTGCGCAAGTGTGAATTTGAGCCCGGCGTTGAGGTTACCGAGTTCCACCTTCGGCTGCGCGGTACCTGGGGAGACATTGAAGGTTTGCAGCGTCACGCCGCTTGCCTTGCTGGTCACGGTGAACTTGAGACTCGCGGCATTGCCCAGATAGACCAGGCCATCGGTGCGCGCAAAGTACGCGCCCAGCGCCGCCCGTGTGCCGCTGATCGCGCGCGCCTGGTCGGTGCCGTTGACGGCCACACCCGGGGCGGGCTGCGCAAAGAACACGCCGCCCTGCGAACCGACTTCGGTCACGGTGACTGTCAACGTGTCGGTGCCAGCGGTAGCCGACGACCCACCCAGCGCCGCCGCTTCCTGCGCGGAGAGCAGCACCACACGTGCTGCTGGCGCGGTGAAGCTGGTGTCGGCGCGGCCGTCATGGGCCGCGGCCGGGCCCGCGTTCGAGGGCGACAACGCCGCGATCGGCGAACCGCTCACCGCGCTGATCGCGGGTAGGGCCGCCGGCGCAGGCGCCGACGCGGCCGACACCGCCTGGAGCGAAATCGCCCCGCCGGCATGATTCAGGAGCTGGCCTTCGAGCGTCAGACGTTCCGAGACATCGAGGGTCAGTCCGCCCACCACCAGATCGGATTCGATCGACAGGCGTTTCGCGACGATCCTGAGCTTGGTTGCGCCCAGGTTCATCGGGAGCTTCGTGCCCTGCGCATCGGTAAAGCCCGTCAGCCGGATGATGTCGCCCTGGATCACGAGCTGGCCGAGCGTGGCATCCCACCGCACGTCCTCGACACCCGACAGCATGCGGATCACATCCGGTGCGCCATTGACCCCGACCGCCACCCGGCCGAGCTCGACCATCGTGCCCTCACCGTTGGACTTCGCAGGTTGGGGCTTGAGCGCAAGCGTGAGCACATCATCGGAAAGGAGCGAGCGACTACCCTCGATCTGGTCCTTGAGCGTAAACGAGCGCAGTGACCCATCTGGCGAGACCGTATTGCCCAGATTGATGAGCGTGCGATCTGCGCCCTCAGTGGCCGTAAGCGTGATCGGCGCAGCGCCCAGTCGGGTCATCGTGAAGCTGTCGGCCTTTGAACCCAGCCGCAGATCATCCAGTGCGAACTTGGTGAGCCGCATGCTGCTGCCGCTTGGGTCCACCACCTCCAGACCCGATCCGTTGAACACCGCGTTGATCGCGCTTGGGCGCGTGACGTCAAGCGTGATGGCCTGCTCACGCACATTGGTGCCGTCGTCGACCCGCATCAGGAGCGTGCCAGGAGGCTGAGTGAGGATCACCACACCGCCAGTCGCGGTGGCGCGAACCGCGAGCGAGCCCGCCGGATCACCTTCCAGCGATTCAAAGCGGAGCACGCTGCCCTCGCGTGAAACATCGGCACGCAGCCCCTCGAGCGAACTGGCAAGCGCGGCGATCCGTGCCGCGATGTTGGAGGCCGCCTCTTCTGCGCTCGCCCGGCCGCCCGTCCCGTCGGCATTGACCGTGAGGTCACGCGCCTCGACCGTAAACAGCAGGTCGGCTTTCGCGATGCCCGCAATTCGCACCGTACTGCCCACAACGAAGTCACCCTTCAGCGCAAGCGTGAACACATCGGCGGAGGTGAAGGTGAGATTGCCCGGCTTGGACAGGTAGTCGGCGATGGTGTCGGATGTGCCGGTGATGGAGAACGACTCGGCGGTGTTGCTCACCGATACGCGCGGCAGCGTGATGCTTCGATTGATGCTGAGACGATCAGCCTGCGATCCGGTCACCTGAATGCCGAGCGCCTGAGCGTTGCCGTCATAGAACACGTTACCGGCGGTACCGAGGTAGCTCTGGAGCGCGGTCAACGAGCCCTTCACCACGGCGCGTCCAGCGGTCGAGGCCGGGTCGATGGTGACCCCTTCAGCGGGCCGCAGCGACAACTGTCCAGACGGCAGGTCAGCAAGCGCCGTTGTGCCCGAGCGCAGCGACACCTCGGCGATCTGCATCGCGCTCGCCTTGCTCGCATCACGCACGGTGGGGAACAGCACCTTGTAGTAGCGATAAGCGGTGGGCTCGCCGCCGAGCGCTACCGTGGTGCTCGCGCCGCGCGCGGGCGCCGTGGCGCCCACTGCGCCAAAGGTGTCGCCACTTGCGATCTGCGTCCAGCTACCCGAGCCCCAAGCCGCCGAATCATTCGAGCCGTACAGCACGAAATTGACCGGGTCACGT
>CAIPNM010000060.1 GCA_903866395.1 uncultured bacterium | reverse complement strand
GGCGCGCCTCAGGCGCTGGTGCTCACACCCACGCGCGAACTGGCCATTCAGGTGGCCGAAGCCTTTCAGCGCTATGCGCATGCGATCCCGGGCTTTCACGTGCTACCCATCTATGGTGGCCAGGGCTATGGCACGCAGCTGTCGGCCCTGCGCCGGGGCCTGCATGTGATCGTGGGCACACCCGGGCGCATCATCGATCACCTCGACAGGGGCTCCCTCGATCTGTCAGCCCTGCGCACGCTGGTGCTCGATGAAGCCGACGAAATGCTGCGCATGGGGTTCGTGGAGGAAGTCGAGCGTATCCTGAGTGCCACGCCCAAGGGGCGTCAGACGGCGCTGTTCTCGGCCACCATGCCGACCGAGATTCGCCGCATCGCCCGGACCCATCTGCGCGAGCCCGCCGAGATCACGATCGCCGCCAAGACCGCCACTGCAACCAACATCCGGCAACGGCAGTGGCTGGTGAGCGGCATGCACAAGCTCGATGCACTCACCCGCATCCTGGAGGTGGAGTCCTTCGATGCCATGATCGTCTTCATGCGCACCAAGCTCGACACCGAAGAGCTGGCCGAAAAACTCCAGGCCCGGGGTTTCGCCGCAGCTGCAATCAATGGCGACATGGTGCAGCAGCAACGCGAACGCACCATCGCGCAGCTGCGCGAAGGCGAAATCGACATTCTGGTGGCCACCGATGTGGCAGCCCGTGGGCTCGATGTGGAGCGCATCAGCCATGTCATCAACTACGACCTGCCAAGCGACGCCGAAACCTATACCCATCGCATTGGCCGCACCGGCCGGGCCGGTCGCAGTGGTGAGGCCATTCTGTTTGTCACGCCGCGTGAACGCGGGCTGCTCAAGGCCATCGAACGCGCCACGCGCCAGCCGATTGCCGCTCTCGAGCTGCCCACCATTCGGGCTGTCAACGCGGTGCGCATCGCCCGCTTCAAGGACCGCATCACCGAAACACTGGATGCTGGCGGCCTGGAGGTCTTTGCCGGCATCGTGAGCGAGTACGAGCAAGAGCATGGTGTTGCTGCCATCGAAATCGCAGCCGCCCTGGCGCGCATGTCACGCGGCGGGCTGCCGCTGTTGCTTGCCAAGGGTCAGGATGCCGCTGAGGCTTCCGCGGCCTTCTCGGAGCGCACCGCGAATCGCTCCGGTGATCGATCCAGTGATGATGGTACGAACCGGTCTGCTGATCGCACGGCTCGCCGCGCCTTTACGGCACACGACCCAAACCTGGCAATTCCGGGCGATGCCGAGCCTGGAGGCGATACCCGCCCCAGACCTAAGGCATCGCGCGCAGCTCGCGAAACCGAGTCAGCACGACCCTGGGAGGGCCCGACCAAGCCTGTCCGATTCAGTCCCGGCTCAACCGGTTTTCAGACCTTCCGGGTGGAAGTGGGTGAAGCCCATGGCGCCAAGCCCGGCAACCTGATGGGGGCCATCGCCAATGAGGCGGGCCTGGAGGCCCGTCAAATCGGCCGCATCCGGGTGCTCGAGCAGCATAGTCTGGTGGAGCTCCCCGAGGCCCTGCCCGATCGCATCATCAAGCACCTGAGCAAGGTGCGGGTGGCGGGACAGATGCTTCGCATTCACCTCACCGAGGCGATGCCACCGCGCGGTCCG
>CAIPNM010000059.1 GCA_903866395.1 uncultured bacterium | reverse complement strand
CTCGCCTACATCCAGACCCGGATCGGCTACAAGGTCAAGATGGACATGCCGATGCTGAAGGGCGAGGCTGTTCAGGCGCTCTACGCGCGCGCGGGTCGGTGGCTGGCGGGCGGGCCGCTCGAGCGTTAACGGCTCGCCGGCACAGGGAGACCCCGGAAGGCGCGCCCCGAGTAGCGAACTCCTGCAACCACGCCCTTTTACCGTTCCAGATAAAGGACCCCAGCCCATGACCTCGATGACCGTTACCAGGCGTCGCGCAACCATCGCGCAGATGGCTGCGCTTGCCGGTGCAGCTGCCCTGGGCGCGCCGCTGAGCGCGCGCGCCCAGTCCGACTTTCCCAATCGGGCGCTCCGCGTGATCGTGCCGCAGCCCCCCGGGGGCGGCTTTGATTTCGTCGCCCGGCAGCTCGCCGAGCGGCTGTCACGTCGCCTTGGACAAAGCGTGGTGGTGGAAAATCGTCCAGGCTCGGGCACGCTGGTCGGAACCGATGCAGCCGCGCGCGCCACCCCCGACGGCTACACGCTCCTCATGGGTTCGGTCTCCAATATCGCGCTGAACATGGGGCTTTACCAGAAGCTCTCCTACGACAGCCTGCGCGACTTCGAGTCGGTGGGACTCGCGGTCAGTTACGGCTACACGCTGGTCGCCCGACGCGACCTGCCGTTCGGGTCATTACGCGAACTGATTGCGTATGCGCGCACAAACCCCGACAAACTCACCTATGCCTCAGCCGGTAACGGCTCGGGTCAGCATGTGCTCGCCGCCGCGCTTTGGCATCTGGCCGGGGTGAAGGTGGTGCATGTGCCCTACAAGGGCGCCCAGGCCGTCTACCCTGACCTGATCGGTGGCCGGGTCGATGTGTTCATCGATTTATCGTCCACCGCACGCACCCAGATCACGGCGGGGGCAGTCAAACCGCTCGCCACCTCAGGGGCCGACCGAAGCGCGCTACACCCCGATGTTCCAACCTTCATCGAGAGCGGTGTTTCGCTTGATCTCGAATCCTGGTTTGGCTATTTCGCGCCCGCGAAAACCCCAAGCGACGTCCAGGAAAGGCTGCGCCGGGAGCTGGCGGCGGTGATCGCCGACAGCGAACTTCGCGAGGCCTTCACCAAAGCCGGTGGCAAACCGCTCTCGCTGGATGCGGGCGCCGAGCGGGCACTGGTGCGACGCGACGTCGAGCGCTGGACCAAACTGGTTCGCGACATCGGCATCAAGGCAGACTGAGCCCACGCAGCCCCGGCTTACCCGGAAAAGCCCCGCAACGCCTTGCGGGAGCTGCCATAGCGCCGGGGTTTCGTGTAGGGTTCCTGGTTGTAAACCTTTTGTCACACACCAACTGCCGCAATGTCCGCGCCCAGTCACCCTTCAGACACGCTCCTGCAGACCACGGGTCTGGTGAAGGAGTTCAAGGGCTTTGTCGCCGTCGCCGACGTGAATCTAAGCGTGCGCCGCGGGCATATCCATGCGTTGATCGGCCCCAATGGCGCTGGCAAAACCACTGTCTTCAATCTGCTCACGAAATTCCTCCCGCCCACCCGCGGCTCGATTGTGTTCAATGGCCACGACATCACCCGCGAGAAGCCCGCGCAGATCGCTCGTCGCGGCATCATCCGCTCGTTCCAGATCTCGGCGACATTTCCGCATCTGACCGTCCGCGAAAATGTCCGAATCGGCCTGCAGCGCCATCTCGGCAACTCCTTTCACTTCTGGCGCTCCGAGCGCGTGCTCGACTCGCTGAATGGCCGCGCCATGGAGCTGCTCGATACGGTCGGTCTCACCGAATTCGCCGATACCGTCACGGTGGAGCTCTCTTACGGGCGTAAGCGTGCGCTTGAAATCGCCACCACGCTCGCGATGGAGCCCGAGCTCATGCTGCTTGATGAACCCACGCAGGGCATGGGGCATGAAGACGTCGACCGTGTCACCGAGCTGATTCGCAAGGTAAGCGCCAACCGCACCATCCTCATGGTGGAGCACAACATGGGCGTGGTCTCGCGTATCGCCGACACAATCTCGGTGTTGCAACGCGGACAGATCATCGCCGAAGGACCCTACGAACTGGTCTCGCGCGACCCCCAGGTGCTAGAAGCCTACATGGGCAGCGCCGAAACCGAATTGCAGGGCGCACATGGCTGAGCCCGGACGCGAACTGCTTCGGCTGACCGACGTACATGCCTGGTACGGCGAGTCGCACATCCTGCACGGCATCGATCTGCATGTGAATCAGGGTGAGGTGGTCACACTGCTCGGCCGAAACGGTGCCGGCCGAACCACCACGCTCAAATCCATCCTGGGGCTGGTCGGCCGTCGCGCGGGTTCCATCATGGTGAACGGTACCGAAACGGTAGCCATGCCGCCTCATTCGGTAGCGCGCCTGGGCATCGGTTACTGCCCTGAAGAGCGCGGCATCTTCGCCAGTCTGTCGTGCGAGGAAAACCTTCTGCTGCCACCGGTCATCGCGCAGGGTGGCATGTCGGTCGAGGAAATTTATTCCCTCTTTCCGAACCTGAAAGAGCGGCGGGCGAGCCCCGGCACCCGACTCTCGGGTGGCGAGCAGCAAATGCTGTCGGTGGCTCGCATCCTGCGCACAGGCGCCAATCTGCTGCTGCTTGACGAAATCTCTGAGGGTCTGGCGCCGGTCATCGTGCAGGCGCTGGGCCGCGCCATCCGCATGCTGCGCGACCGGGGCTTCACCACGGTGATGGTGGAGCAGAACTTCCGTTTCGCAGCACCGCTTGCCGACCGGTTCTACATCATCGAGCACGGACGTGTCGTCGAGACCTTCGCCGCGGGCGAGCTCGAAGCGAACGCCGAGACCCTCAAAACCTACCTGGGCGTCTGACCCCTAGACCCTAGCGCCCCGCATATCTTTTGCACCCATTCATACCAAGGAGACAACTCATGACCATTCGACAGATCGTACGGAGCTCGGTCGTTGCGGCCGCAGTGGCGCTTGCCTGGCCCAGCGCTCACGCACAGGTTTCAGACGGCGTGATCAAGATCGGCGTGCTGTCCGACATGTCCAGCCTCTACACCGACATCGCCGGCCGCGGCTCGGAAGTCGCGGCCCGCATGGCGGTCGAAGACTTCGGCGCTGCCGCCAAAGGCATGAAGGTGGAGATCGTTTCAGCGGATCACCAGAACAAGCCCGACGTGGGCTCCCAGATCGCCAACCAATGGTATGACGTCGACAAGGTCGATGTCATCGTTGATGTCCCCACGTCCTCCGTGGCGCTGGCGGTCAACGAAGTCACCCGCAAGAAGGGCAAGGCGTTCCTGGTCTCGGGTGCAGCCTCCTCGGACCTCACCGGCAAGGCCTGCTCGCCCAACACGATCCACTGGACGTATGACACCTGGATGCTTGCCAATGGCACCGGCAACGCCATCGTCAAGACCGGCGGCGACAGCTGGTTCTTCCTCACCGCCGACTACGCGTTCGGCCACGCCCTGGAGCGCGATACCGAATCGGTCGTGCAGAAAAACGGTGGCAAGGTGCTGGGCAAGGTGCGGCACCCGCTGAACACCCAGGACTTCTCCTCGTTCCTGCTCCAGGCTCAGGCCTCGAAGGCCAAGATCGTGGGCCTCGCCAACGCGGGCGGCGACACCACCAACGCCATCAAGCAGGCAGCCGAATTCGGCATCGTGCGCCGCGGTCAGAACCTGGCGGGTCTCCTGGTGTTCATTTCCGACGTGCATTCGCTCGGTCTTCAGACCGCGCAGGGCCTGATCTTCACTGAAACCTTTTACTGGGACATGAACGACCAGACCCGCGCATTCACCAAGCGCTTTGCGCCCGCCAACCGCGGCATTCATCCCACCATGGTTCATGCAGGCGTCTATTCGGCGGTGCTGCATTACCTGAAGGCGATCGAGTCAGCCAAGACCGATGACGGCACCAAGGTGATCGCGGAAATGAAGCGTCTGCCCACCGATGACCCGCTGTTCGGCAAGGGTACGGTTCGTGCCGATGGCCGCAAGATTCACCCCGCCTACCTGGTCGAGGTCAAGAAGCCCGCGGAGTCAAAAGGCCCATGGGACTATCACAAGGTGCGCGCTACGATCCCGGCCGAACAGGCATTCCGCCCCATGGACCAGGGCGGTTGTTCGATCGCCAAGTAAGCGTGATTCAGGCAGCCCGCTGACCACCGACCTCAGGCGGATCGCGTCATGGAAATCTTCGGAATTCCGATTCAGGCCCTCTTCGGGCAACTGCTGATCGGGCTCATCAACGGCTCGTTCTATGCGTTGCTGTCGCTCGGGCTTGCGGTGATCTTCGGGCTGCTCAACATCATCAACTTCACCCACGGCGCGCAGTACATGCTGGGTGCTTTCTGCTCCTATCTGCTGCTGAACAAGCTCGGCATCGGTTACTGGTGGTCGCTCCTCATCACGCCCATCATCGTTGGGGCGAGCGGCATGCTGATTGAACGCCTCATGCTGTCGAGGCTCTACAAGCTCGACCACCTGTACGGTCTGCTGCTCACATTCGGGCTCGCGCTCATCATTCAGGGCTTGTTCCGCAACGAGTTCGGCTCATCGGGCCAGCCCTACCGCGTGCCCGCCGAACTCACTGGCGGCCAGAACCTGGGCTTCATGTTCCTGCCCAACTACCGCGGCTGGGTGGTGGCCACCTCGCTGGTGGTGTGCCTGCTGACCTGGTTTGTGATCGAGCGCACCAAACTTGGCGCCTACCTGCGTGCAGCCACCGAAAACCCACAACTGGTGCAAGCCTTCGGCATCAACGTGCCGCGCATGATCACACTCACCTACGGCTTCGGTGTGGCGCTGGCGGCTTTCGCCGGCGTGATGGCAGCGCCCATCTACCAGGTCAATCCGCTGATGGGTGCCGATCTCATCATCGTGGTGTTCGCGGTGGTGGTGATCGGCGGCATGGGCTCCATCATGGGCGCGATCGTCACCGGCTTCGGGCTCGGCATCATCGAGGGACTCACCAAGGTGTTTTACCCCGAGGCTTCGAATACGGTGATCTTCATCATCATGGCCCTCGTGCTGCTGGTTAAGCCCGCCGGCCTGTTTGGCACCCAGAAGTAGCAGGTTCAAGCCGATGAGCACCCCACTCCCGACCCCCGCCGCGACCGACGGCAGCCGCGCACAGCTGATCGCCTTCCTCGTGATGGTGGTGCTGCTGCTGGTCGCACCGATCTGGGTCTACCCGATCTTCATGATGAAGGTCATGTGCTTTGCGCTCTTTGCCTGCGCATTCAATCTTCTGATCGGCTTTGGCGGTCTGCTTTCGTTTGGCCACGCCATGTTTCTGGGCTCGGCCGGCTATGTGTCGGCATGGTGCGCCAAGTCGCTCGGGCTGACACCCGAACTCTCGATACTTGCCGGCACGCTTGCAGCCACGCTGGTGGCGATCGTGTCGGGGCTGCTCGCCATACGCCGGCAGGGCATTTACTTCGCCATGATCACGCTGGCGCTCGCCCAGATGATTTTCTTCTTCTGCCTGCAGGCGCCCTTTACCGGCGGCGAAGACGGTATCCAGGCAGTCCCTCGCGGCAAGCTCTTCGGCCTCTTCGATCTCACCAACAACATGGCGATGTACGCGCTGGTGTTCGTCATCTTTGTGGGCGGCTTTCTGCTCATCTGGCGAATCATCCACTCGCCCTTCGGCCAGGTGCTGAAGGCGGTTCGCGAGAACGAGGCGCGTGCGATTTCGCTGGGCTATGACACTGACCGCTACAAGCTTTTTGCCTTCATCCTTTCCGGTGCGCTGTCGGGTCTCGCGGGCGCCACCAAGGCCCTGGTGTTTCAGCTCGCCTCGCTTACCGACGTGCACTGGTCGATGTCGGGCGAGGTGGTGCTCATGACCCTGCTGGGCGGGCTGGGCACGCTGTTCGGACCGGTCGTGGGCGCCGCAATCATCGTTTCCATGCAGAACTACCTCGCCCAGTTTGGCGCCTGGGTCACCATCATCCAGGGCGTCATCTTCGTGATCTGCGTGCTGGCCTTCCGCCGCGGCATCATTGGCGAGATCGCGCATGCGATCCGCAAGCCCCTCTGACGCGGCGCTACCCGCGCACGTCAACATTCTGATTGCGGGCGCCGGCGTCATGGGCGCGGCTGCCGCGTTCTGGCTCACGGCCCGCGACCCTTCGCTATCGGTGCTGCTAGTTGAACGCGAACCGGCCTTTGCCCGCGCGTCTTCGAGTCTGTCGGCAAGCTCCATCCGTCAGCAGTTCACCACCCCCGTCAATATCGCGCTGTCAGCCTTCGGTATCGAGTTTCTGCGTAACGCCGATCGCACACTCGCGCTCGACGGTGCCGCCCCCGGGGCGCTTTCTCTGGGCCTCACCGAGCCCGGCTACCTGTATCTGGCAGCGCCGGAGCATGAATCGGTACTGCGCGAGGCGTACGCGATTCAGCGCGCAGCAGGCGCCGATGTGGCGCTGTTATCACCTGCCGATCTCGGTGAACGCTTTCCATGGCTATCCACCGACGGAATCGCCCTGGGCTCGCTCGGGCTCTCGGGCGAGGGCTGGTTCGACGGGCCGGCGCTCCATCAGGCGCTCCTCGCAAGGGCCCGTGCGCAGGGCGCACGCCTGATTGCCGATACCGTGTGCGGCCTCCACCTGAGCGACGGGGTCTCGAAAGGCGCGGGGCGGGTCACCAGCGTGCGGCTCGCAAGCGGCGAACACATTCATTGCGACCACTTCGTCAACGCCGCAGGGCCCTGGTCGCAGGCGCTTGCCGCAATGGCCGGTATTGCACTCCCGGTGGCGGCCAGGCGCCGAACGGTTTTTGTTTTGTCGTGTCCGTCGCCGTTACCCGCCTGCCCGCTCCTGATCGATCCGTCCGGATTTTGGCTGCGCCCGGAGGGCCGATATCTGATTACCGGCAGCCCCCCGATCGATGATGCCGATGATCTGCCGCTCGAGCCCGATTGGCGCGAACTCGACGAGGTGCGATGGGCGCAACTCGCCCATCGCATTCCTGCGCTCGAGGCGATGCGAATCGAACGCGCCTGGGCCGGCTACTATGAGATGAACCTGTTCGACCATAACGCGGTGATCGGTCCGCATCCCGAGGTGACTAATTTCTGGATGATCAGCGGCTTTTCCGGTCACGGCATGCAGCATGCGCCCGGGGCGGGACTCGCTTTGAGCGAATGGCTGCTCGATGGGGCTGCGTCAACCATCGACGTACGCCCACTTTCCTATGCGCGTATTGCGCGCGGCGAGCGCCTGCCGGAACTCAACGTGATCGGCTGAAGGTAAGCAATCAACCCGAGCCAACATCAAAGACCACGCCCTGTGCCAGCGGCAAGGTGCTGCCGTAGTTGATGGTGTTAGTGGTCCGGCGCATATAAGCTTTCCAGGCGTCGGAGCCTGATTCGCGGCCCCCCCCGGTCTGTTTATCGCCGCCAAAGGCGCCACCAATTTCCGCGCCCGAGGTGCCCAGGTTCACATTGGCAATCCCGCAGTCGGAGCCACCCGCGCTCAGAAAGCGTTCGGCTTCCTGCAGGTCGCGTGTGAAGATCGACGACGACAGGCCCTGGGGGACATCGTTATTCAACGCAATCGCTTCGTCGAGTGAGTCATAGCCGATGGCGTAGAGGATAGGGGCAAAGGTTTCTTCCCGCACCACATCGGTCTGGGCAGGCATCCTGACGAGTGCAGGCTCGGCATACCAGGCTTGCGGGAAGCGATCGGCGAGGCGACGCTCGCCACCGGTTACCGTCGCGCCTTCTGAGCGAGCGCGCGCGAGCGCCGACTGCATCGCCTCGAACGCCTGTCCGTCCACCAGCGGGCCTACCAGGGTGCCCGGATCGAACGGGCTGCCAACTGGCAGGCTTCGCCGCGCGCGCTCGAGCGCTTCGAGCAGGCGCTCGCGCACCGAGTCATGCACGATCAGTCGGCGAGTGGTGGTGCAACGCTGCCCGGCCGTTCCCCAGGCACCAAACACCAGCCCGCGAAGCGCGAGGTCGAGATCGGCCGAGGGCGCGACGATCACGGCGTTGTTACCGCCAAGTTCGAGGAGCGACCGGCCAAGCCGCGCCGCCACGCGGGGCGCCAGATCCAGCCCCATACGGGTGCTGCCAGTTGCCGATACCAGCGCAATATCGCGATGCTCGGCGATTGCACGGCCCATCGAGGCGCGGCCCAGACCCACCTGCACCAGGTCAGCCAGCATCGCGCGCTCCGCAGCATCCGCCCCCCGCGCGGCGGCATAGCGGCCGCAGGCCAACCCAAACAGCTCGCGTACCGCCAGCGCGGTGAGCGGCGTTTTCTCGGAGGGCTTCCAGATGACCGGATTGCCACAGACGAGCGCAAGTGCAGCATTCCAGGACCACACCGCCACCGGAAAATTGAACGCAGTGATCACGCCTACTGGCCCAAGCGGCAGCCACTGCTCCATCATTCGATGAGCAGGGCGTTCCGAGGCGATCGTGAGTCCGTGTAACTGTCGCGACAAGCCCACCGCAAAGTCGCAGATATCGATCATCTCCTGAACTTCGCCAGCCGCCTCACTCGAAATCTTGCCGGCTTCGATGCTCACCAGCGCCGCGAGCGCGGGCTTGTGTTCGCGAAGCACCTCACCCAAGACCCGGACCAGCTCACCGCGTTGCGGGGCGGGCACGCCAGCCCAGCGCGCAAAGGCCGAGCGGGCACGCCGGGCAGCTTCATCCACCCAGCCATCCTCCTGAAGAGGCAGCTCGGTCACCAGCGCGCCATCAATCGGGCTTCGCACCGCAATCACCATCTCGCCCCGTGCAGGGGGCAGAAGCCGTACACCCAGTTCATTCAACAGCGCCGCCGCGCGGCTCGCAATCTCGCTCATGGAGTATCTCCGTTCAGCCAAGCCAGGGAGTGCGTGAGACATGCAAACAAGGTACGCGGCGCAAAGGCTCGCCGTCTAGCGCGCCTCGCGTAGCGCCGCCTCGTAAACCAGGCGCGCAGCGACTGCATCTTCGATCGCAAGCCCCAGCGATTTAAAAATAACCGGCCGACCCGCCGGTGGGCGCGCCTTGCGCCCAAGGAGGATTTCGCCCAGCTCCGCGTAAACATGCGCGCCCGACAGAATCACATCACCCGACTCTTTCTCCGCCGCTTCGCGCTGATCGGCGATCACCGGGTGTTGCATCGCCTCGTCATCGAGTTCACGCCAGGTGGGGCGCGGCGCGCCCACCGCCGCAACCAAGGCGTCGGGTTCGAGCCAACGGCCGGCCAGAATCGGTTCAGCAGCATTGCTCACGGTGCACACGATAGCTGCTCCGCGAACCGCCTGCTCGGCGCTATCGCAGGCGACCCCGTCGATCTCCTGCGCACAGCGCACAACATTCTCGGGGTTACGGCTCCAGACGCGCAGCTCTCGCACCCGACGTACGCGTCGTAGCAGCCGCGCGTGACTGCGCGCCAGCACCCCGCTGCCAAGCAACGCCACCACGTCGGCGTCGGGCCGGGAGAGCGCATCGGCCGCCACCGCGGTTGCCGCTGCGGTTCGAAGCGCGGTCAGCATGTTGGCCTCCATCACAGCCAGCACCTCGCCTGTATCCGGCGCCATCAACAGCACCGTGGCAATGAGGGTGGGGCGGCCGCGCGTCGCGTTGTCGGGCACCAGCGTAATCAGCTTGGTGGCCAGAGCATCACCGATCTGCGCGGGCTTCATGAAGAGGAGGCCCGGCGGCTGCGCGGGATCAAATCGGGTCGACGGGCCGAAGGGCATGACGCCACGAAGCGGCTGGATCACCTGCCCTGCCGTGAGCGCCTTAAGCGCCTCGGCAATTCCCTGGATGAGGGCATCGGGGTCGAGCAGACGCTCGACGTCTGCCTCGGAGATGAGGCGCGCCATCTCAGCCTGCCTGAGTCGGCTGCGCCCGGGGCGGCTGCGCCGAACGTCCCACGCCCACCGCGATGCCGAGCGTCACGCAGACAAGCCCCGCACCCAGCATCCAGGTAAAGGGTTCATCGAGCCACAACACTGCCGAGGCGGCGGTGATGGCGGGCACGACTGCGGTGAGCATCGGGGCCTTGACCGGACCAAATACCTGCACCATTTTCATGAAACCGATTCCGGAAATGATTGCAGCAAAAATACCCTGAAGCAGTGCCTGCAGGCCGATCTCGGACCACGCTGCCTGGGCGAGCCCCGAGCGCACCACCCCTGCCCCGGCAAGCGCGAGATAGGGGAGACCGAACACCGCGGCAGCAAACACCGCGACGGCGATGGTCGCTTCAACCGGCCCGACCCGCCACCGCCTGCCGAGCGTGGTGAAGATCGCCCAGACGAAGGGGGTGAACAGATACAGCACATCGCCGATCCAGACGTTACCGCCCTCCGGCTCCGATGTCAGCGCCAACCCTCCCACCATCAGGGCACCAGCGATGATGAGCCCGAGGCTCAGCAGACGACGCGAATCGGCTCGCTCACCATTGATGAGCCAGGCGAACAGCGCAGCCCAAAGCGGCAGCAACCCCGGCATGAGCACCGCGCTGTGCGAGGCGGGCGCAAGCGAAAATCCGTGATAGGCGAGGAGCCCGAAGATCACGCCGCCGGTCATGCCCAGGACGACGGTCTGGCGTGCGGGCACCGGCGACAGCCCCAGCCAACCACCGCCTCGCCTGCGCACCAGCCACCAGCCCCAGGGCGCAAGTACGATCGCCGAGACCGTGAACCGGATCGCGATGACATCCATCGGCAGGAGCGCGCGCGCCGCGAGCGCCCGCGACCCAACGATGAATGCGGTCCAGGTGGCCACGGTCACCAGCGTGGCGGCAATGCCCAGCAGAAGATCAGCGCGACGCACGCTGCGGCTGGCGGCGGCTGACCGCGTGCCCGATCAGCCTAAGCTCTCCCAGTAGTCGAGCATGCGCTTACGCATCGCAGCGTCCGGAATTCGACCGCGGGCAGCAGCAAGATTGTCGAGTGCATATTCCGGGCGGTCGGTGCCGGGGATGATGACAGTTACCGCTGGATGCCCGAGCAGGAACTTGAGAAAGAACTGCGCCCAGCTGGTGCAGTCGATTTCTTTGGCGAAATCAGGCAGTTCGCGACCCTTCGCCTTGGCAAACAACCGGTTGCGACCGAAGGGCAGATTGATGATCACAGCAAGACCGCGCTCCTGGGCAAGCGGCAGGATGCGCTGTTCGGCCAGGCGGTTGTCGAGCGCGTAATCGATCTGGATGAAATCGATTTTCTCGGTTCGCATGATGCGTTCGAACTCGGGATGCGTACGTTCAAACGAGGTGGTGATACCGGTGTAGCGAACCTTGCCCTCTTCACGCAGCCGGCGGATGGTTTTCAGGTGCGTGTCAGTGTCGCGCACGTTGTGTACCTGGAGCAGATCGAACCGGGCCACCCCCAGGTCGGCGAAGGAGCGGGTCACCTGATCGATGCCCGCCTGCTCGCCCGTGGTGCTGATTTTGGTTGCGATGAAGGCGCGCTCACGGATCGGCGGCTCGAGCATTTTCAACACTTCGCCCAGCCGCTTTTCGGCCTGCCCGTAGGTGGGTGCGGTGTCGATCATCGCGCCACCGCCGGCAATCAGCGTACGCATGCTCTCGGCGAGCTGCGGAATCCTCGCGTGCTGAGCCTCGATATCAAAAATCACGGCCGTGCCCGAACCGATCACCGGGATCATTTCTCCCGATGAAGGGATGGGTCGCTTCAGGACCGGGCCAGTGGCCGCCAACGCGGGTAACGCTGGCCCGAGCAGCGCGGCGCCAGCAAGCGCGCCCGACTGGCGAAGAAAGTCAGACCGTGTGAGGCCGTTGGAGGCGACGAAGGGAGTGACGGTGGACATGCGTTTCTCCTGTGCAGGATCGGAAAAAGGTGGGGAGCCGTGCTTAACTGACCTGGCCATCATCGCCTCTGCGGCTCGCACGATCGCGCTGCATGGCGCCGAGTTTGAGCAACATCACCGCCCACCCGAGCGCAACCGGTACCGTCAGCCAGGCGACCAGCGAAGCTTCCAGGGCAGCGGCCTGGCGAAGCGCGGTGTAGATCCAGCCGCTTGCCGCATCAGCGCCCCGAAACACCGCAGTGTCGATGAAGCTCTTCGATTTATACATCTGCTCGCGCGTGACCACCGTAAAGAGCGTTTCACGTGCCGGATTGGCCAGCGAAAACTCGGCCGCACGCTTGACCGCCTGAAAGCCAATCACGACCGCAAGCACAGGTGCAAGCGCGATCGCGGCAAAGCCCGCGGCGGTCACGATGGCCAACAGGGCGAGCGCCGCGCCAGCGCCGAAGCGCAACATCAAGCGGCCGGTAAAGAGCACCTGAACCGCGAGCGTGGTCACGCCCACCGACAGATCGATGAGCGCAAACACCCGCGTTCGCTCGGCTGGGCTGTCAAACGCACCGGCCACGATCGCGGCCTGCTGAAAGTAGAGAAAGGTACTGGTCAGGGATAGCAAGGCCACATGCGCGCAGATCAGCATCAGATAGCGCGAGCGGAGCACCTCAGTGAGTCCTGCCCACATGCCCCCGCCGATCGCCTCATCGGGGCGCTGTGCAACCGGCTCGCTCCCCGCCGCAGGCGGCATCGGCGCGCGATCGAGTGCCCCCGCGCAGCGCGTGGCCACCTCAAGGAGCAGCACCGAGACCAGGAGCAGGTTGGCGGGACCCAGCGGCACCGCAAGGAGCGCAGTGATCGAGGGCCCGAGGAGTGCACCGGCCGTGCCCCCGGCCGCGATGAAGCCAAACAGGCGCCGGCCGCGTTCATAGCCGAACCGCTCCGACATGAAGCTCCAGAACACGGTGACCACAAACAGATTGAACACGCTCACCCACACGAAGAGCGCGCGCGCCACCAGCACCCGGCCCACATCCAGCGTGAGAAGTGCCCAGAACCCCAGTAACGTGAGCGCGAAAAACCGGTAGACCCAGGGGATGAAGCGGCGCCGGGGCAAGCGCGCCACCAGTGCGCCGAAGGCCGGCATGGCAGCCAGCATCACGAAGAAGGTGGCGGTAAAGAGCCACTGCAGATTGGCCAGGCCTGCGGCCACGCCCATTTCGTCGCGTAACGGCCGCAGAATGTAGTAGGCGCAGAGCAGAAAAAAGAAATAGGCAAACGCCCATCCCAGCGCGCGCCCCTCGCCCGGCTCGATTCGTCCCAGGCGGGCGAGGCCCCGCTCAATCAGTGTTCGGTTCACGATTCAGGCGGGCTCAGGTGGCGGTCGTAGGCAAGGCGAACGGGTAAAGAATCTGCAGGCCAGCCATGGCTGGCCGCGGTGCGTCGTAGTGTGCCGCAATTCGATCGGCGATGCGATGTCCCTTTCACGATCGCGAGGCGGCAGGCTGCCATGGAGCGGATCGGCTAACATCCCTCCGACTCATCCACTGACTGCCGTTGAGGTTCCCATGACACGCATCCGCCGATCAATCCTTGCCTGCCTTGCAGCCGCCACCACGGCAGGCCTCGTGCCCGCCATCGCGCACGCGCAGTCGGGCTACCCCGTCAAGCCCATCCGTCTGATCGTCCCCTTCACCGTGGGCGGCGTGACCGACGCAAGCGCACGGCTCGCAGCCGACCTGATGGGTAAGCGCCTGGGTCAGCCGATCAACGTCGAGAACCGGCCGGGAGCCTCGGGCAACATCGGCACGGCGGGTGTCGCCGCCGCCGACCCCGACGGCTACACGCTCCTGCTGGGCTTTGACGGCACGATGGTCATCAACCCCAACGTCATCAAGTCAGTGCCGTTCGACACACTGAAAGACTTTGCCTCCATTGGCAAGATCGGTGACGCCAAACTCATTCTGGTGGCGGCCAACACGCTGAAGGCCGACACGCTCAAGGAAGTGATCGAGCTGTCAAAGAAAGAGGCGAATGGTCTCAGCTATGGCACCTCTGGCGTGGGCAGCACCCCTCACCTCGCTGGCTCGATGCTCAACATCCGCAGCGGCTCAAACCTGGTTCATATCGCCTACAAGGGAGGCGGCCAGGCCATGATTGACCTGCAGGCAGGCTCCATTCCCCTGGTCTGGACGGCGGTCGCAGGCGCCCTGCCGCTCATTCAATCGGGCCGGATCAAGCCGATTGCCATTCCAGCTGCCGAGCGCGCCTCGTCGCTGCCCAACGTTCCCACCTTCATCGAAAACGGGCTGAAAGACTTCGTGATCGACTCCTGGGTAGGATTGCTCGCGCCCGCTCGAACCCCGCGTCCCATCATCGACCGCCTGAATGCGGTGCTGAACGAAGTGCTAAACGATGCCGACGCCAAGGCAAGGCTGGACAAAATGGGCATCACCCCCGTGGCCGGAACGCCCGAGCAGTTTCACGCCTCCATCAAGCGCGACCTCGAGCGCTACGCCGAGGTGGTGAAAGCCGCCAAGATCCAGGCCGACTGATCGGTGATGCCCGCCTCGCTGGCCGCGGGCGGGCACCTCGGGAGACGATGCGTTGGATAAGCTGATCATCGAAGTGCGCGTCAACGAGTACGCGCCGCGCGAGGGCAATCGGCACATCCCCTATACCGCCGACGAACTCGGGCGCGATGCCGCGGCGGCTCAAAGCGCCGGCGCCTCCATCGTTCATTTTCATCCGCGCCAGGCCGACGGCGCACCCGCTCACGGGCAGGGTGACTATGAGGCTGCGGTTGCCGCGATCCGCCAGCACTCGGGGCTGCTCCTCAATCCGACGCTGGGTCAGATCACAGTGGGCGGAAGCGCGCGCGACCGCCTGGCCCCGATTGAGCAATTGGCGCGCAACCCGGCGCTGCGGCCCGAACTCTGCGGCATCGACCCTGGCTCCACCAATATCGATGTCTTTGATTCCGTTACTCGGCGCTTCCGCTCAGGCGACCGCGTTTACGCCAATTCGCACGACACCCTGCAACACTTCTGCGCGCGGCTGCGTGAACTCGGCATCAAGCCGGCGCTCGCCTGCTGGAGCATTCCCTTTGTGCGAAGCGCCTGCGCGCTGATCGACATGGGTTTGATCGATGACCCGCCGTATTTTTTCTTTGTATGCGGCGAAGGCGGCACGCTGGGCGCCCACCCCGCCACCGCCGAGGGCCTGCGCGCCTTTACCGATCATCTGCCGCGCCACCGTCAGTTGCTCTGGAGCGTGGGCTGCAAGGCGGGCAATCTGTTTCCGCTCGCCATGGCGGCGATCGCGGCGGGCGGTCATGTGGCCATCGGTATCGGCGACTACCCCTACCCCGAGCTCAATCAGCCTTCGAACGCACAGTTGGTCGAGGAGGTCGTGCGGCTTGCGCGGCTGGTTGGCCGCGAGGTGGCATCGCCCGACGAAACCCGCGCACTACTGGGAATTCCAGAGCGGGAATTCCGGAGCGCGTAAAGAGTCTCAGTTAAGATCGCGCCCGTCGTTCACCCATCGAAGGATTCTCCATGTCAGGTCATGGCGCCCATGTCGACCCCAGCAACAAACGGGTCGCGCTTCTAATCGCGCTTCTTGCGCTGGTACTTGCGTTCAGCGAAACACTGGGCAAATCGGCACAAACCGCCGCGCTTACCCACAACATCGAAGCGTCCAACCTGTGGTCGTTCTTCCAGGCCAAAACGATACGGATGACCACGTTGCGCACGGCCGCAGAGTCGATGGAAGCCACGCCCGGACTGGGCGAAGCCGCCAAAGGCCAGGTCGCCAAGTGGAAGGCCACCGCCGCCCGCTACGACTCCGAGCCCGATACCCGCGAAGGCCGCAAGGAACTGATGGCACGCGCCAAGGAGCAGGAGGCCAAACGCGACCGGGCGATGGCCGCCTATCATCACTACGAACTCGCCTCCGCGCTGGTGCAGATTGCGATCGTGCTGGCCTCGGCCATGATCATCACTGGCATTGGGGCGCTAGGCTGGGTCGCGGTCGCGTTGGGCGGATTCGGCATCGTTTTCTCAGGAATCGGCTTCTTCGCGCCCACTGCGGTTCATCTGTTCTGAGAGAGCGTCCGGTATCCGGCTTTGAGGCCTCGTCGGAACCGTTCCAGTCCCTCGTCGATCCGTTCGGCGCTGGTGGCAAAACACCAGCGCACGTAGCCTTCAGCCTCTGGGCCGAAGGCTGCGCCGGGGGCCAGACCCACGCCAGCGTCCACCACCAGGCGCTTACAGAGCGCAAGGCTGTCCGTCAGCCCATGAACGCGGAAAAACGCATACATCGCACCTGAGGGCGCCGGGCACTCGACACCTTCGGTCGCCTGGAGCCCAGCCACCAGCCGGTCGCGCGAGACTCTGAGCCGGTCACGGGCCGCCACGGCATCGGCCTCGCCCTGCGCGATCGCGGCTAGCCCCGCCCGCTGAACAAAGCCTGGCGCGCAGCTGGTGTTGTATTCGACCAGGGTGCCCAGGGCGCCAACCAGCGCACGGGGCGCGGTGATCCAGCCGAGTCGCCAGCCAGTCATCCGCCAGGTCTTGGAAAAGGTGTTAGCGCAGACCAGCCGGTCATCGGGATCAGCAATATCAAGAAACGATGGTGCAGCGGTGGTCTCGCCAAATACCAGCCGCTCGTAGGCATCATCTGAGAGGATCCAGATCCCGTGCTGGCGGCAATGCTCGAGCACCACGCGCTGGGCCTCGCCACTCATTACCCAGCCGGTCGGATTGGCCGGGGAATTCAAGATCAGCATCCGAGTGCCCGGCGCGAGCGCCGTGATCAACGCATCGAGGTCAAGCTGCCAGCCTTCGGGGCTGGGCCTGAGGGGTACGCTCTGAACGCTCGCGCCCAGGATCTTGGGGATCTCCAGCAGATTGGGCCAGACCGGCGTGACCACCACCACGCGATCACCGGAACCCACCAAGGCCTGGGTGGCGATCATGAGTGCCGACATGCCGGAGTTGGTGACCACCACCGACTCGGCGGATACCGCTCGGTGCAGGCGCGACTGATAGCGCGCGATCGCCTCGCGCAGGGCCGGCAGCCCAAGATTCTGCGTATAGAAAGTATCGCCCGCCGCGAGCGCCACGTTGGCGGCCGCACGAATGAACTCGGGCGTGACCTCATCGGACTCACCGAACCAGAAGGCAAGCACATCGTCACGCCCCATCCCCACATTGGCCACCTCCCGGATCTTGGAGGGAGCGAGCCTGGTAACGGCGAGACGGGCTTCAGGGGGGTGGGACATGATGAGATGCGTGCGCGGTCGAGGTAGCGCGATGATAGCGGGCCCGAGCGGCCGAGAGAGTCGGTGCCCGAGACGCGGCCGGCTTCCGGTGTCACCCATCACCCGGGCCCACCCCTTGTGCGATGACCGCTCCGTCTGACAGACTCTGCCGTAAGCTAACTGCAGGAGTCCGTCGATGAAACCGTTTCTCAACGCGCTGCCACCACTACTGGCCGCTCTCGCCTTGACCTTACCCCTTGCTGGATGCGGTCCGAGCAAGAGCGAACTCGCCAACGAGATCGCCACCCTCAAGGAGCAACTCGCTCAACGCCAAACCGAGGGTAAGACGCTTCAGCAGCAGGTCGCAAGCACCCGCTCCGAACTCGACACCGACCGCAAGGCACTCGCCGAGTTGAAGGCTTCGGCCGAGACCGCGAACAAGGCGCTCGCCGAGGCGCGGCTGGCAACCGACGGAGCGGCCCGGTTGCTGGTTGAGGCACGGGCCGCAGCTGAAGCCGATCGCAAGGCAGCCGCCGATGCGCAGTCCGCTGCGGCCACCGCCGGTCGCGCCCTCGAGGAAGCCCGCTCCACCGTGACCGCTAACGAGGCTCGGTTGGCCGAGCTCGAGCGCGATTCCAAGCTGCGGGACGAGAAATCACGTGTCCTCGCGCAAACCGTCGAGGAACGCACCGCCGAGGTGAACCGTACCCGGAGCGAGCTCGCCAAGACGACCGACGCCGCTCGCCAGACACAGGCCGAGCTGCAGCAAAGCCTCGATCAGGCGCGCGCTTCGCAGCAGAGCGCGGCCGCTGAGCGCGATGCGCTCTCAGCCGAACTAGCCGCAGTCCGCGCCCGGGCGTCCGCCATTGAACGAGAGCTTCAGCAAAACACCGGCAATCTTGAACAGGAGCAAAAGCGTGCAAGCGATCTTACCGACCGGCTGGCCGCCGCGGTCGGCGAACAATCGAGGCTTCGCACCAGCACCGATGCCCAGCGCTCGGAAATCGCCGCCATCAGTGCCGCGCTCGCCGACGCACAGGCAAAGGTCGCCCGGCTCACCGGAGCCCGCGGCATCTACACCGTACAGGACGGCGATTCACTGTCCTCCATTGCGCTCTTTTTCTATCGCAACGCCTATCGCTGGCCGGGTATTGCACAGGCCAATAAGCACCTCATCAATCACCCCGACCGAATCTTCCCGGCGATGGTGCTGATCATTCCGAAATAGCGCCGCCACCTGCCCCGGCCCGCGCGATCGCGGTTGATATACTCAAGATATATCAGCCGCCTTAGAGGAGACACCCATGGCCGACGCCGCCAAACCCGCCGAGCGTAAGAAGCGGACCATCACCGAAATTCGCGACTCAAAAAAAACTGGCGAGAAGATGGTCTACACATCGGTGCCCGACTACACCTCGGCCAAGTGGGCTGAAGCCGCAGGGGTCGATGTGGCCGTGGTGGGTGACAGCCTTGCCATGGTCGCGCACGGTCATCCCAGCACAGTGCCCGCCACCATGGACATGATGGTGATGCATGCACAGGCGGTGCGGCGCGGCGCACCCAACACGTTTGTGCTGGGCTGCATGCCCTACCAGAGCTACAACACCGTCGATCGTGCACTCCAGAATGCCACCCGCTTCATGCAGGACGCAGCCTGCGACGCGGTCAAGCCCCAAGGCGGAAAATCGCAGGCACACATCCTGCGGGCACTGGTCGATGCCGGGATCCCCACCGCCTCGCACATCGGGCTCACGCCCCACACCATCGCCATGTTCGGCGGCTTCAAGATCCAGGGCCGGACCGCCGACGCTGCGATGAAAATTCTCGAAGACGCGTTTGCTATTCAAGATGCCGGCTGCTTCATGCTCGAGTTCGAGGCGGTGCCCGCGCCCATTGCGCGCGCCATCAGCGAACAGCTGGACATCCCCACCATCGGCATCGGGGCGGGTGCCGGCACCGACGGGCAGATCCTGCTCTCCTACGATCTGCTCGGTGTATTCACCGACTTCAAACCCAAGTTCACCAAGCGCTACGCCAACCTCACCGAGGTAGCGGTGGCCGGTCTCAAGGCCTATGTCGCGGATGTCAAACAAGGCACCTTCCCCGACGACGATCACAGCTACGGTGTCGACCAGAAGGAGTACGAAAAATTCCTGGGCCTACTCGAAAAGCGCCGCCAGCACTGACGCGCGCAAAAGGCCTGCGCCCCACCCGCACGACGGCGCGGCCCCTCGCCCGGGGGGCCGTGCGCCCCGCTGCGCCGTCCCTATTGGCCTCGCAGCCCGAGGGTGCAAGCGCGCAAACGCTCACCGAACAGGCCTACACGCTTCTCGAGGAAATGATCGTGCGGCTCGAGCTCACGCCCGGCAGCGCGGTTTCAGAAGCTATGCTCTCAGCGCGGCTGGGCATCGGCCGCACGCCCATCCGCGAGGCGCTGCAGCGGCTCGCGCGCGAGCGGCTGGTCCGAATTCTTCCGCGGCGGGGCGTGATCGTCTCCGAGATCGACGTCAAGTCGCAGCTACGGCTCCTGGAGGTGCGGCGTGAAATCGAACGCCTGATGGCGCGCGCCGCAGCGCGGCGCTCCTCAGCCAATGAGCGTAGCCAGTTCACTGATCTGGCGAGGGCGTTTCGGCGTTCCGCGCGAGCGCGCGACGACGTGAGTTTTCTTCGCACCGATCGCGAGTTCAACGAGCTCTGCCTCGTTGCAGCTCGTAATGAATTCGCAGCCACCGCCATGGGGCTCATGAACTCGCTGTCGCGACGCTTCTGGTTCCTGCATTTTCGTCAGGCAGCCGACCTGCCCGTCACCGCCAGGCTGCATGCCGATCTCGCCCAGGCAATCGCCGACGGCGATGAGGCTCTGGCGGGCGCCGCGGTCGATTCGCTCCTCGACAACATCGAATCCTTTACCCGCAACACCGTTAGCACCGATTTCTGAAATCTGCCGTCCGGGCCGCCCTACGGCGGCTCGACAAGCGCTCAGACATACCTCTAATATGTCAGGCCACGTTGCAAACTGCAGGAGAACACCCATGGCCCACCTGATCGAACGTCACAACCCCTCTCCGCGTCAGGTTCGCTTTCGCGAAGACTACCGCTCCAACATCCACCCCGCCTACAACGGTCTGCTTCATATCGGCGTGATCTATGCGGTGGGTATCGCTGTGCTTGGCTTTTGCATCGCCCAACTGCAGGGCGCAAGCTGGGAGTGGCTCCTGGTCGTGCCGGTGTTCTTTTTCTCCAACCTGTTCGAGTGGTGGATCCACAAAAACGTGATGCACCGGATGGTTGACGTGTGGGCGCTGCGCGCCATCTACGACCGGCACACCCGCCAGCACCACCAATATTTCACTGACAACGAAATGACGGTCGACTCCAACCGCGAGTGGCGCATCATCTTCTTTCCGTGGCGCGCGCTCTTTACCTTCATGGGGCTGGGTACACCCTTTGCGATCGCGCTTGGCTGGCTGGTGAACCCCAACGCGGGCTACATCCTCATGATCACCATCGTCGGCCAGTATCTGCTCTACGAACTCTTTCACTACTGCTGCCACGTGCATGACAACGCGTTCGTTCGCAACATGCCGTTCATCAACACCATCCGCCGCCATCACACCGCGCATCACAACTACGGAATCATGATGACGCACAACATGAACCTCACCTTTCCGATCGCCGACTGGGTGATGGGAACCAGCGACCTCGATCGCGGGCTCGCGGGCACCCTGCTAAACGGCTACAACGAAGACCACATCCGCGCCGAACTCCGACCCACCATCGAACGCTTCCGTCGCGAAGACGCGCCGGTCACACTCGATGGCCCGGTCACCACCTCCGGGCAGATGGCCTGATCACCGATTTCCGCAGCACTTAAAACGAACCACATCCTAGGGAGACACCTCATGCGTAAACGTGATTTTCTGAAGGCGGGTGCAGTCGGCGGGCTGGCCGCAGTACCCTTGCTTGCCAACGCGCAGGCAGGGCCCACCTACAGCTGGAAAATGGCAACCGGCTGGGCAAGCGGCCCACTCATGGATATCGGCGCCAAGGCGTTCGCCGAGCGCATGGCGGCAGTCTCGGGCGGACGTTTCAAGATCCAGGTGTTCCCCGGCGGCGCCCTGGGCAATGCGCTCCGCGTGCCCGAAACCGTGAAGAACGGCGTGGCCGAATGCGGTCATACCTGGATGGGATACGACTGGGGTAAAGACGTCACCACGGTGCTCTTTGGCGGCTACGCGGGCTCGATGGACAGCGAGCGCATGCTGCACTGGCTCTATGGCGCGGGCGGCGACGAACTGCAGCGCGCCCATCGCGAGACGAAGGAAGGCATCATTTCCATGCCGCTTTTCATTCGCACCGCCGAAGCGTTTCTGCATTCCCGAAAGCCAGTCAAGTCGCTCGCCGACCTGAAGGGCCTCAAGCTTCGCACCGCAGGAGCCTGGCTTGAAATGGCCAAAGACCTGGGTGCCGCGCCGGTCACCACCGCGGGCGGTGATGTCTACCCCATGCTCGAGCGCGGCGCAATCGACGCTACCGAATGGGGCACGCTTTGGGAAAACATCTCTACCGGCTTTCACAAGGTCGCGCGCTACGTGATCATTCCCGGCGTGCATCAGCCCACCGCGCCCTTCGAGCTGGTGATCAACAAGGATGTCTGGCAGAAAATGCCCGCTGCCGACCAGCAGCTGGTGCAGCTCATCGCGCGTTTGGTCACCTTCGAGAGCTGGATCAAGGTTGGTAACGAAGACGCCAAGGCGCTCGAGTTCTATCGCAAGGCCGGCAACCAGATCATCGAACTTGATGCTGACGTGCAGAAGCAGGCTCGCAAGATCGGCCTCGACTGGGCGACCAAGACGGCCGAAAAAGATCCCGCGTTTGCCAAGATCCTGAAGAGCCAGGTCGACTTCGAGAAAGAATGGGAAGGCGCCGAACGCTGGCGCACCATCCGCGGCTAAGGCGGTGGAACGGCCCGCGAACCCGCGGGCCGTTATGCACGGCCATCTCACCGGAGCCCCCACACCATGCAAGCCCTGATCCGCGCGATCGAGGCGGCGAGCGACAAGATTGGCATCTTTGGCGCGCTCCTCATCGTGCCACTGGTGCTCAGCACCTGCTACGAAGTCTTTGCCCGCTACCTGTTCAACTCGCCCACTATCTGGGCCTACGAGGTGGGCTATATGCTCACCGGGTCGCATTTCCTGCTGGGCCTTGCATTCACCCTGCGCGCGGGCGAGCACATCCGGATCGATATCTTCAGCGGCAAGTTCGCTGCGCGTACTCGTGCCTTGATCGACCTCGCAGGCTATGCGGTGCTTTTACCCATGCTGGTCTGGCTCACGCTTGCGCTTTCGCGCTATTTCTCGAGTGCCTACGCCAGTAACGAAAAAAGCGGCCAGTCCGCCTTCAACATGCCAGTCTGGCCCTTCCGGCTGGTTTTCTTCGCGGCATTTTTGCTGCTCACCCTGCAGGTACTCGCCGAGGTCATCAAGCTCGTTCGAAGCCTGCGCAGCGCCCCCGCGAGAGCCTGAGACCATCATGGACCTGCTTCCGTTTTTCATGCTGCCGGTGGCCTTTCTGCTCATGTTCCTGGGTTTTCCGGTGGCGTTTTGCATGATGGTCACCGCTGTACTGTTTGGTCTCGCGGTCTTTGGCGATCGGGTGGTGTTTCAGTTCATCGAAAAAATCGATGATCTGTCCTCCAACTTCGTCTTTGCCGCAGTACCGCTCTTTGTTTTCATGGGCTCCATGCTCGAGCGCTCGGGCATCGCCGAGCGACTGTTCGAGGCCATCCACATCTGGACACGACGGCTGCCGGGCGGGCTGGCGCTCGCAACCGTCATCATGTGCATTCTGTTTGCCGCCTCCTCGGGCGTGATCGGCGCCACCGAGTCGGTAGTGGGGCTCCTCACCATCCCGGTGATGATGCGCTACGGCTACAACCGTTCCCTCATCTCGGGCACCATCTGCGCCGGCGGCTCGCTTGGCACCATCATCCCCCCCTCGGTCGTGGCCGTCGTGATGGGCCCGCTCGCCAATCTATCGGTGGGTGACATTCTCTACGGCATGACCTTCCCGGGGCTTCTGATGGGGCTTCTTTACCTCATCTACATCCTCGTGCTGTGCGTGCTCAAGCCCGAGAACGGTCCCGCCATCCCCCCCTCGCCCGACGACCCCACCTTCGGCGAAAAGCTCTTGATCAGCGTCAAGAACCTCATCCCGCCGGTGCTCCTCATCTTCGCGGTGCTGGGATCGATTCTGCTCGGCTGGTCATCGCCCACCGAAGCGGCCGCCATCGGCGCGCTCGCCTCGGTGCTCCTCACCGTGCTCTACGGCACCTTCAGCCTCGCTTCGTTCTACGAGGCGCTCATCAAGACGCTGAAGGTCACGGCCATGATCATGATGGTGCTGCTTGCGGGCACGCTCTTTACCGGCGTCTTCATTGGCGCGGGTGGCATCAACACCGCCAGCCGCCTGATTGGTGAGCTGAACCTGAGCCCCTGGATGCTGCTCTCGCTCATGATGCTGATCATCTTCATCGCGGGGTTCTTTCTCGACTGGATCTCGATCGTCCTCATTTTTGTACCCATCTTCACCCCGCTCGCCACCATGGCGGGGTTCAACGGCGTGTGGTTCTGCGTGCTGTTTCTCATCATGATTCAGACCAGTTACCTCACGCCACCCATGGCGCCCGCCATCTTTTATCTGCGCGCTGTGGCGCCCCCCGAGATCACCATCCGCCACATGTACCGGGGCGTGGTGCCGTTCATTGCGCTTCAGGTGCTCACGCTTGG
>CAIPNM010000058.1 GCA_903866395.1 uncultured bacterium | reverse complement strand
TAACCCTCGCGCCTTGGTCAGCCTGCCCAACCGCTACGAACCCGAACTGAATCGCGCCACCACCGAGTTTGCCCACCATTTCCATACCGTCATCCTGCCGGCCCGACCGCGAAAGCCGCAGGACAAGGCCAAGGTGGAGGCCGGTGTTCAGGTCGTTGAACGCTGGATCATGGCCCGACTGCGCCACCGGCAATTCTTCTCGTTGGCAGAAGTCGATGCTGCGGTCACCAAACTGCTGCCGTTGCTCAACAATCGGCCCTTCAAGAAGCTGCCCGGCTGTCGGCGCGAGGCTTTCGAGAAGCTGGATGCGCCATTTCTGCGTGCGCTGCCGAGTACGCGTTTCGTGTTGGCCGATTGGAAACGGGCGCTGGTCAATATCGACTATCACGTCGAGTATGACGGCCACTACTACAGCGTGCCCCACGCTCTGGTGCGCCAGGAAGTCGAGTTGCGTATCACCGCCGACATGATTGAGGTACTGGCCAAAGGCCGCCGGGTTGCCAGTCATCCACGCAATGGGCGAAAGGGAGGCTATTCGACCATCGCCGAGCACATGTCTGCGGCGCATCGTGCACATGCCGAATGGTCACCGGGTCGGCTTGTGAACTGGGCAGCGTCTGTCGGGCCGGCTACCGGTGAACTAGTCACGCGACTGCTCGCCGAGAAGCAGCATCCCGAGCAAGGCTACCGCTCCTGTCTGGGGTTGATGCGCTTGGCGCGGACTGCCGGACACGATCGCATGGAGGCCGCCTGTATGCGGGCGCTGGCCATCGGTGCTCACCGGTACCGATCTGTCGCCTCAATTCTGGATAAGGGCTTGGATCGCCAACCCCTTACCAGCACCGCGCAAACCGCGCTGGCCCTACCGGAGCACGCGAACGTGCGTGGCCCAGATTACTACCACTGACCGAAGGAGAAATGATGTTGATTGAACAGACGTTGCAAACCCTAAACGCCTTGCGCCTGCCTGGCATGGCCACCGCCTTCGCGGAACAACAGGCAAGTACGGCGACGATGAGCCTACCGTTTGATGAGCGCTTCGCCATGCTGGTGGATCGCGAACATATCTGGCGCGAGAATCGACGCGTCAGCCGACTGTTACGCGAGGCCAGACTCAAGTCCAGTCAGGCCTGCCTAGAGGATGTGCGTTATGGCGGCGGCCGCAAGCTGGACCGTGCCTTGATTGCCCAGTTGGCGAGTTGCCAGTGGATTCGCACCCATCAGAATCTGATCCTGACCGGGGCCACCGGTTGTGGCAAGACTTGGCTGGCCTGTGCATTAGGCAACGCGGCGTGCCGACAAGGGCTCTCGGTGGCCTACGTACGTACGCCGCGTTTGTTTGAGGAATTACGCATTGCCCATGGCGACGGCAGCTTTGGCAAGCGTCTGGCGAGTTTGGCAAAGACGGATCTGCTGATTCTCGATGACTGGGGATTAGCCCCGTTGGGTCAGACGGAACGCAATGATTTGCTCGAAGTACTCGATGATCGCGTTGGTGCGCGCTCAACAGTCATCACCAGCCAATTGCCGGTTGAACATTGGCATGCGTATCTGAATGACCCGACGTTAGCCGATGCGATCCTAGATCGGGTCATTCACGCCGCTCACAAAGTATCACTGGCCGGTGAATCGCTTCGCAAACCTGAAAAAGACAAACCATGACCGCCCCTGACCAAGACTCGGCCAGCCCGACAACGAGTCGATTTCACGTCATCGTGACCG
>CAIPNM010000057.1 GCA_903866395.1 uncultured bacterium | reverse complement strand
TTCCTCTGTTGCGGCTTCGGTTGACAGCAATCGCACCTGTTCCAATCGAGAACCGGTGAGGCCTGAAGCCTCAAGAAATTCGAGCGCAGCCCTCCGGTCCGGATCGGTGTCGGGTTGGGTTAGCGCCTCAGCAAAGACCTGGATGGCATAGTAGGGGTTGCGTGCGATGAGCGCTTCGTGGGCCTGCTTGTCGAGCGCTTCATCGGACGGTTGGGGCTCATTTGCTTGGGTGGCGGCGTCGCGCGCTGTTTTCTTGAAAGCTTCAAGGGTCTCGGCGCGAGCCTGCTCGGTGGCAACTTCGTTTCGAAGCGCGACGTCTGCTTTACCGCGGCGATACCCGTAGTAGATCGTGCCGATGGCGGTTGCCGCTGAGGCAATACCGATACCAAGCGCAGCGATGCCCAGAGCAAGCGCCCCCACACCAGTCGCCGTGATAGCCGCGATCGCGAGCGACCCGCCGACAACCCCGAGTACGCCCTTGAAGATGTTCCACTTTGAGGTGGTGATCTGGGTGGAGCGACGCTCGACTGCGTGCCGTCCGGCGTGTTTGAGCACTTCGCTGTTTGACTGGCCCGTTGCGGGTGCGATCGCCTGCCGGATCGCTTCGCGACGCTGTGAGGCCTTGTTCAGCCGATACGCTGCGATGCCGATCGTGGCGCCGCCCGCCACGATCGCGAGGCCGCCCGCAGCGGCTCCGGCAATGTGCGAGGCTGCGACCAGCCCGCTGCCCGACGCGCTGCCCGTGAGCTCGATGGTGGCATTCGCGCCTTCCAGACCCGACCGGACCAGGCCAGCGCCGGCGCGAGCGACGCCGACGGCGGTTTCCGCGGTATCGTGCCGCGCTTCGGCGCGCGCGCGCCTGGCGATTGCGTAGCGTTGTGCGGACGAAGAGAGTCCCCGGAGCTCATCGGTGAGCGCCTGCTGCGTGGTAGCCAGTTCGGTGATCTGATCGCGCAGGGCCTGCCGGCGCTCGAATGCATCGAGCTGGCGGGCAAGGCCCTCCTGTCCGGGTTGGCCGTCGATCCGTTTTCGGCGCTCATCAAGAAAAGCTTTCTCGGGGTCTTGCAGTGTCTCCTGAAGCGACTTCAGTTCTTGTTGCCGGGCCATCAACAGAAGGCGCGAGCGACTGCGCTGAAGTACATCTTGATTCGCTACCTGCGGCGCATTTATCTCGGATTCGAGGCTTCTCAACCGCTTGGCCCACGCGTCAGTCTGGGCAGTGAACTCTTCTTCCACGGGGCGGCATGCCTCGAGATCAGCGCGAGCGTCGGCGAGTGACGTGGCATCAGTCGCGCGGGCCTGAAATTTGTCCTCAAAGGCTGTTGCCGCCTCCTGGTAGCGGCCCACTTCCTCGCTTGCCTCATTTCGCGCGCGTACCGCTTTTTTCAGCGAATGAATCGACAGCCAAGTGTCGACCCCCGCGAACGCAACGCCCACCAGCGCGCCTACGTTGCCGGCTGTGCTGTGGGTCTGACTATCAGCCGCCACGCTTCCGGTGTGCTTGGCTCCATCCTTGATGTTCTGATAGCTCATCGAGAGCGCGACGTCAGCAACAGCGACCGGTTGACTGACCACGCCATCGGCTACTTGCAGGGCGGTTTCGGTGATATTGGCGATCTGGCCCGACAGGCGTGCTGCGGCATCCGCGCGCTGCGTGATCCGGCTTGCGCTGAGCGACTGACGGGGCGGGTTGGCCATGGCGAGATTGCCGAGCGAGACACGCGGCGGGGCGGTCAACCGCCGCACTGCCTGGGGACCCCCGAGGGGTAACAACGCGGACAGTCTCGAAGACGGTGCCAGCATGGCTTCGCCGCCAATTGTGGATCGACTGGTGAGGGGGGCCAGGAGCGACGACATGAGCAGACTCAGGCGCGCTGATTGAAAAACCGCGCTGATTCCAGCGAGTTCGGGTCGCTCGTCGCAGCGATGGTTGGCGCCTGATTCAATCTCGCGCGAAGCGCCTGGACCGTCTGAGTGAAGTGCGTGAGGAGATTGTAAAACCCGGTCTCGTCCAGCGCCGAAACGGGATGCTGGTAACAGAGCAGCACGTCTCCCGACTGCGGGTCGAGCGCGACGCTTGCGCCGCGGATCTCGCCGCTGAAGAGATTGAGCTTGAGAAGGCTTTCGTAAAGCGCCAACAGCGCAGCGCCCTGCTGGTCAGGCTTCGGCAGGACGGTTCCGATCAGATAAACCTGTGAGGACTGATCCGGGACCTCGACCGCGATGCTTACTTCGTTTTCGTAGTCGAACGCACAGACGCCGGCCGCGTTGAGCGTGAGCGGTGGCGCAATACGCAAGGCCGAAGAAAAGCGCTCGAGAAGATGGTTGATCGCGTCCTGGCTGCTCATGATGAGGCTCCGCGGGTTGCGCTCACCGCGCTGTGGTCACGGTGGGCAGGCGAACGCCCTGGCGCGCGAGGTCATCCAGGGTGTCCCGGCAGGTCTTCAGCCCCTGCGCGACCGGTTCGATGATCGACAGGAATTCGGTGACAAAGAAGCGCGTCATTCGGAGCGCTTCAACCACTAGCGTGCTGGGTAGGTTGTGCGCCATGTGCGGCAGCATCGACCGGAATACGATCAGCCCCTCGTCATCGCTCAGAATGAACTGGCCGATGGGTGTCAGCAGGTTGAGGCTATGAAGAAGAAGCGCCGTGTCGGCTGAAGCAGATTCTTCCACCGCGAAAGGCAGCGGCAGCGTAAGCTGCAGAAAGACGATGTCGTCCTGCGAGCGCTCGGCGCCGAAGGCGCCCGATAACTCATCAGGAAACATGCCGTGAACCACATAGTTGCGCCCGGCCTCATCAACCTGAACCAGGCAGAACAACTCCGATATGGCCTGCGAGCCCGCGGCGGGAACCACCCAGGCGCGAAAGCCCGCCTCCTCGGCCGCTGTGGCAAATGACTCAAGCAGCACAGCGGTCATCTGGACCTCTCCCTTTGCTCCTGAACGCGCGCCCGCGCGGCACGCTTGCCCGCAGGGCATGTTGACAGCCCATCTGTCCGGCGGAAAGTATACGGGTCGTTTAATCGGTTCGGGGCAGCGCGCGCGCCGATCCCAAGACTCATCATGACTCCAGGTTTTAAGTTGCGGCTTCGTCCCTGGCTGGTGCTGGTGTTTATCGCACTGGTCGTGCCGGTCTTTGGTGCTGTTCTCCTTTTCAACTATGTCACCGCCGAGCGGGTGGCCCGGGAGGCGGCGAGCGCGCTGGTGGAGCGGTCACTGCACGAGGCAGGCTCCCGCACGCGTGAACTCATCGACCCCATGCGGACCATGGTGCAGGCGGCCGCTGGCCTTGCCTCCGCGCAGACCGATTTCCTGCGTGGTGCGAGTGGTGGGGCCTACCTGAGCGATGTCCTTGCGCATGGCGACTCGGTTACCGGCGTGTTCGCAGGATTTGCAGACGGTACATTTCGCGCAGTGCTCAGGGTTCGGCCAGGGGTGATGGTGCAGGGGGTGGCGGCGCCGGCGCACGCCGCTCAGGTTCGGATCCAGGTCGACCCCGCACAGGCTTTGCCTGCCCGAGGCACGCTCGAATTCGTGGACAGTGCCGGCCGGTTGCTGGGCGCACATAGCCTGGGGGCGCCGTTCGATCCTCGAAGCCGCCCCTGGTACCGCGGCGCGCTTCTATCAGGCTCGCTCACTTTGTCTGATCCCTATGTCTTCTCCTCCACCGGCCAAATCGGCCTCACTGTGGCGGCGCCATTCGGGTCTGCCGGGGTGGTCGCTGGGGTGGTGGGCGCCGACATCACGTTGGCGGACATTTCAAGACACATGGCCGAGCGCCGGGTGAGCCCGAATTCGGAATCGCTCTTGGTGGACGAACGTGGCCAGGTCATCGCCCATTCAAAAGTCACGCCCTGGGTCGCAGCGGGCGAAGGCGAACGTTCGCTTGCTGCGCTCGAGGCCCTCGGCGGGGCGCGGGCAGCGGCTGCCCTGCTGAAGGGACGCGAGTCACCGGGGAAACTTTTTTATATTGATGCTGGCATCGCAGCCGAGCCGACCGCAGCCGTCATGCTGGCTCTGAAGGATGCGCTGGGTAAGCCATGGGAACTCCTCGCCATGGCGCCGCTGTCCGATTTTTCCGGCGCGCTTCACGACAATAATCGTCGGATTCTGTTGCTCGGCCTGGCGGCACTGGCGCTGCAGATTCTCGTCATCTTCTGGCTGTCGCGCACCATGGCTGACCCGCTTGAGCGCCTGTCCAGAAAGGTCGACCGTATCCGCACGCTGGCTGGCGAGGCGGATCCGGCTGAACGCTCCAGACTGCGTGAAATCGATTCCCTGGGCCAGGCCGTGGCCACACTCGAGACCACGGTTCACTCCTTCAGCGCCTATGTCCCCCGGGCCCTGGTCAGGCGCCTGGTCGATACAGGTCAGGCGCTCAGCCTGGGCGGAGAGAGCCGCTACCTCACGCTGATGTTCACCGACCTCGAAGGGTTTTCGGCTTTGAGCGAGCGTCTTCCCAGCCACACGCTGCTCCAGCAGGTCTCGGCCTATCTCAGCCTCGTATCCGAGGTGGTGGAGTCGGAGCTGGGCACAGTCGATAAATTCATCGGTGATGGCACGATGGCTTTCTGGGGGGCGCCGGAGCGGGTGCCGGATCATGCCTGGCACGCCTGCGTGGCGGCGCTTCGTATTCAACGTGGCATGGCAATGCTCAACCGGCAGTGGGTCGCCAATGGGCTCGAGCCGCTCAATGTCCGGATTGGACTACATAGCGATTCGGTGCTGGTGGGCAATATCGGCTCGGTCGAGCGCATGAGCTACACGGTGCTGGGCGATGGGGTCAATGTGGCCGCCTACATCGAGGGCGCCAACAAGGCGTTCGGGACGTCCATCTGCGTGAGTCAGGCGGTGGTGCGCGAGGCTGGGCATCGGCTCTGTATCCGTCCGCTCGATCATGTTTCGGTCAAGACCCGGCAATCGTCCATTCTGGTGTACGAGTTGTTGGGAGCTCACGGCGCAGAACCCGAGCTCGAGCCGGATGAGGGGGCTACTCAACTTGCCCGTCTCACCGCCGAGGCGTGGAAATGTCGCCTGGAAGGCACCGAATCGTCTGCTCGGCTGGCGTATCGCGCCGTGCTCGCGCAGCGACCTGGTGATCCGCTCGCGCAGCGTATGCTCGCTGATTCACCCTGATCCCGGATCCAGCCCCCATGCGTATCTATAGTCATCGTGATCGTCCGTTTCATCTGGGGCCGCTTGCGCTCGAGGCGTTGGCGCGTGTGCCGTCGTGTGCGGCGGACAGCCGTGCGGCGCTGCCGTCAGACCACAGGCCGCCGGGCGAAGCTGCCATTGCCCATGTGCTCGATGACTACTTCGCGCTATTTCGACACCATCTCAACGGACCGGTAGCGGCTGCGCGGGCGCCGATTCCAGACGATCCTGCGCTCCGGTCGGCCAATCTGAAGGCCTCGGCCTATTTTCTGGATGCCAGCATTGTTGGGGGCTGTTGTCTGGAGGCGGCTGACTGGCTGGCAGAACCCGTTTCGGGGCACTCCCATGCGCTGGTGATGTTGGTGGAGTTCGGACGCGAGCCGCACCCGGGCGATTCAGGTGAGGCCTGGATCGCAGGCAGCAATGCGGCGCGCACTGATCTTCGTGCGACCGAACTCGCCGCAGTGCTGTCCGGTTATCTCAGGCGGATGGGGTTCTCCGCGACCGGACATGCGGCGGGGGCGACATCGGTTCATCTGGAGCGGCTTGCTCAGCGCGCAGGTGTGGTCCGTGCCGATGCAGGCATGCTTGTGGCGCCGTACCTCAATCGCGGTTTTCGGTTGGCGGTGGTCACCACCGACTACGCGTTTGAGGCCGATCTTGCGCTCGATCCCGCGGGTTCACTCGCACCTGCTGATCCGGTGGTCGTGATGGGCCAGAACGGGACCCGCCCCGCATGGTGGGACGCTGAACTCGAACGGCGGCCGCTTCACCTCGGCCGGTATCCCATGGAGCGCATTGCCCGGCGAGATACGCCCACGACGCTGGTCGAGGAGGAGGCGATCGTACGAGTGCCCAAGCGCGCTGATTTCTTCAAGCGTGCACAGGCCGGCGATCTCGGCGAGAAGGCCAAACGTGAACGGATGCGCTTTCCCATGAAGCATCCCTACGCGCTTGGCATGCAACCCCTCATTGCCGGGATGGTGCCACTGCAGGGAATACGCGAGCCTCTGGTGCCCACGGGTCTTGGCGGTGATCTGTCCGACCCCCTCGCCAATGCCCAGGCGATCAAGGCGCTGGGCTATTTCCTGGGCGCCGATTTTGTGGGCATCTGTCGGGCCGAGCCCTGGATGTACTACTCGCACGACGAAGTCGAGGGCAAGCCGATTCCCGCCTATCACCGGTATGCGGTGGTGATGCTGATCGATCAGGGCTTTGAGACCATGGAGGGGGCCTCGGGCGACGACTGGATCTCTGCCTCGCAATCGATGCGCGCCTACATGCGAGGCGCCGAGATCGCGGGAATCATGGCCGCACACTGCCGGCGCATGGGCTACTCGGCGCGCTCCCACTCGAATGCGCACTCGGAGGTCATTCACAACCCGGCGATTCTCATGGCGGGTCTGGGCGAAGTGAGCCGGATCGGTGACACCATCCTCAATCCCTTTATCGGACCCCGCTCGAAGAGCGTTGTGTTCACCACCGATCTGCCGATGACAGTCGATCAACCGATCGATTTCGGTCTGCAGTCCTTTTGCGAGTCATGCAGAAAATGCGCGCGCGAGTGCCCGTGTAACGCGATTCCGTTTGGCCCGAAGGTGATGTTCAACGGCTACGAGATCTGGAAGGCTGATGTCGAGAAGTGCACCAAATATCGTGTGACCAACATGAAAGGCTCGGCCTGTGGTCGCTGCATGAAGACCTGCCCTTGGAATCGTGAAGACACGGTCGAGGCCGAGCGCCTCATGTGGTTGTCGATCGAGCATCCTGAACTTGCGCCCGCAATCGCGGCCGCCGATGATGCAGCGGGAAACGGCATGCGAAATCCTGTGAAGCGCTGGTGGTTCGATCTCGAGGTGGTGGATGGCGTGGCCCAACGCCCGGTTGCTGGCATCAACGAGCGCGATCTCGATCTCGAACGCATCCGCCTGGGTGAGCGACAGAAACTTGCCATGTTTCCGCCGCATCTGCAGCCCGCAGGGGGCACCACGCTCGAAACGGTGGTGCCGGTTGATCGTGAGGCGGGGCTCGCCGCCTATGTCATGGCGGAGCCGGTGGCGCGGGCGCGCGCACGCCTGGCATCGATACCTGTGGTGAGTGACAACGAACAGAAAGTCGTCGGTCGGTAATTTCAGCGACACCGCCTCGGTGTTCAAGGTCTACAGGTTGGGTATCTGGCAATCACTGATTCAAGGAGGGTATCTCATGTACATACCGGTTTTACGCAGCGTTGCGATCGCTCTGATCGCCGGTTTCGCGTCGCTGTCGGCCGTCGCGCAGGACTATCCGGCGAGGCCGATTCGCATGATTGTTCCCTGGCCCGCGGGTGGGCTGGTGGATATCGCGGCGCGGACCGTTGCGAAGGAGTTGCAGGCGAGCATGGGGCAACCCGTCGTGATCGATAACAAAGCGGGTGCTGGCGGTGTGATTGGCGCAGACCTGGTGGCAAAATCCGCCCCCGATGGCTATACGCTCACCCTCACCACCTCGGCCCTCAACATGAACGCAGCGCTGGGGCAGAAGCTCCCGTTCAATGTGGTCAATGATTTCGCGCCAGTGGCGGTTGTGGCGTATGCGCCCTCCATCGTGGTGGTCAATGTCGGCTTGGCCGCCAAGACGGTGCAGGAGCTCACCTCGCTCGCCCGCGCGCGCCCCGGCAAGTTGTCCTACGCCTCCGCGGGCACCGGTTCGCCTGCCCACCTCGCCACTGAGCTCTACAAGTCCACGATGGGTCTGGATATCGCGCACATCCCCTATAAGGGCGCACCGCAGGCCATCACCGATCTGATCGCGGGTCATGTCGACATTCTGTTCGCCAACGCAGCGGTGGCGTTGCCGCAGATCCGGTCGGGTGCGGTACGCGCAATCGCGGTCACGGGTGCACAGCGATTTTCGGCACTTCCTGATCTGCCCACGATGGCCGAATCCGGTGTCAAGGATTTCGAAGCTGATCAGTGGTTGGGCATCCTGGCGCCAAAGGGCACTTCGCCTTCCGTCATGCGTCGTCTGCGTACTGAGATCGACCGCGCGCTCGCGAGCGAGGGCCTGCGAACCGCGCTCACGAACAGTGGAATGGCGGCTGCGCCGGTCGCAACGCTCGAACAGGTTTCAGCCTACCTACGTGACGATCTGGCCAAGTGGACCGGGGTGGTGAAGCGGGCCAATATCAAAGCCGATTAACCAGGTTTTGTTCTTACAGGTCAGTCATGATGTCCCAAGCCTCCGCTCCGTCCCACCAGGTGTCCGGCGCCACCGCCGGAAAGACGCTCGCGCAATCGCGCCCCGACTGGCCGCCTCCGGTGCGTGCGCGCTCTGGCAGCCCAAATGTCATCGTGATCCTGTTGGATGACATGGGGTTTTCGGATCTTGGGTGCTTTGGTGGCGATATCGATACGCCCAACATCGATGCACTCGCGGCGGGTGGGCTTCGCTTTACCGGCTACACAACGGTGCCCATGTGCACGCCCGCGCGCGCGGCCCTGCTCACCGGGCGTAACCCGCACAGCGTGGGCTGTGGCTGGCTGTCTCAGAACAACCCGGGGTATCCGGGTTATGGCGGTGAGATATCGCTTGCCGCTCCCACCATGGCGGAGCTCTTGCGCGCGGGGGGCTATTCCACGCTCGCGGCGGGCAAGTGGCACAACACCTACGACCGCAACAATTTGCCAGGAGGCGATACCCGCTCCTGGCCGATCCAGCGAGGGTTTGATCAGTTCTACGGTTTCATGGGTGCCGAAACCAGCTATTTTCAACCTGACAACATGATGGAGGGCAACCATCCGGCCAATGTGGTGCGCTATCCCGATGGTTATTTTGCGCCGGATGACTACACCCAGCGTGCCGTTGAATGGCTCACGCAGCACGCCACCAGTTCACCCGACAAGCCTTTCTTTCTGTACCTCGCTTTTCAGACGCCACACGGCCCGCTACACGCGAAGACTGAGGACTTGCAGCGCTATCGTGGCCGCTTCAATGAGGGTTGGGATGTGCTGCGTCGCCGGCGCTATGAGCGCCAACGCGCTGCCGGTCTCATCGAACCGAACGCGGGTTTTGCGCCGCGTAACCCAGGCGTGCCGGACTGGCTATCGCTCAGTGAAGACGAGCGCGCGCTCTTTGCGCGCTACATGGAGGTCTACGCAGCACTTCTCGATAACGCTGACCAGAACGTGGGCCGGCTCATGAGCTGTCTGCGTCGGGTGGGCCTCTTTGACAACACGCTGGTGCTGCTCACCTCCGACAATGGTGCCAATGCGGTGGCGGGGCCTTCGGGCGTCATGAATCTGATCGGGCGCCGGATGGGTGCAACCGAAAATATGGCGCTCAATCTGCGATTGCTTGAGGAAGATCGAGTGGGTGATGCAGATACCTACGTCTGCTATCCCACCGGATGGACGCAGCTCAGCAACACGCCTTACCGGTATTTCAAGCGCACGCCGATGGCAGGCGGTATTCGCGTGCCGCTCGTGATGCACTGGCCGCAGCAGATCGCCGATCCGGGCTCCATCCGAAGGCAGTGGGTTCATGTCACCGACCTTTTGCCGACGGTCATGGACTACGCGGGCGGGCAAATGCCGCAGCATTTCAACGGACACCCAACCCAGCCGTTTGATGGCAGGAGTTTCTCGCATATTGTGAGCGACGCGGGAGCGCCTGCTGCCCGAGCGCGTCAACACTATGAACTTCAGGGCAGTCGTGCCTATATCTCGGGCTCCTGGAAGATCGTGTCGCTCCAGACCCCGGACAAGGCGATTGATCTGGATAACTGGATGCTGTTCAACCTCGTGGATGATCCCGCCGAGATCAACGATCTTGCGTCGACCGAGTCCGTGCGGCTCCGCCAACTGATCGACGAATTCGAGGCCGAGGCGGGTCAGAACCACGTCTACCCGATCGATACACGCGATGAGCGTCGCAACCACCATGTGCCGCCCTATGAGGTCGAGCGCATGCTGATGCCACGCCGGTTTTATCCGGTGGGGCCCTCGGTACCCTCGCTCGTGGTGTCACCCCTTGTCTGCGATCGCAGCTACACGCTGGAGGCTTTCTTTGAGTGGTCTCCTGGGCAGGAGGGCGTGATCTTCGCACTGGGCGACCGCTTCTGTGGTCTGGCGCTCTTTGTGGAAGCCGGTCAGCTTCATTGCGTGTACCAGTGGTGGCATCAGCCCACCGCTCTGCCCGCCATGGCGCTGTCCGAGGGCGCGCAGACCTTCCGCTTCAACTACGTTGCCACCGGCGGTCGCAAGGGGCACGCAAGCGCCTGGCTCAACGACATGCAGTCTGCCGATGCAATGGATCTGTCGCCGACCATGCTGCGCATTCCCACCGCTGGAATGAGCGTTGGACTATCGCGTCGACTGTCAGTAACCGAACGCTATGCGCATCGGGGTGCATTTCAGTACAACGGGGTGATTGACCATATCTTGATCGAGCCGGGCGAACTTGCCCCGGGTAGTGCGCTCGAGCCCAGCGAAGAACGTGCGCAGGCAGCGATCCGGGAGGCGGCCAGATCGGTAGGCTGAGTGCGGGTATTAATGCCGCGGTGGGCAGGCGGCGAGCGGGTACCCGGCGCTCTTCGATCTGAGCGCGAACGCTCCGCGCGTCCGGTTCAGGCGCAGGGCTTTGAAAGCATCGCGATGATGTCGTCGGTGCTGCGAACATCGGCGAAAAACTGCGCGAGGCTCACGAGCGCACCCAGATGTTCGGCGTCGGATCGCGCCGCGTTGGCATCGCTTGCCATCACCACCTTGTAGTCCGCCATCATGGCGTCGCGCGCCGAGGCCTCGCAGCACACGTTGGTGAGCGTGCCAGCGATCACCACGGTGTCGATGCCGCGCTCACGAAGATGTCGGGGAAGTTCGCAAGCCCCTGGGAAAAAAGCGCTGTAGCGTTTCTTTGCGAGCTGAAGATCGCCTGGCGCTACCTCCAGACCTGGCCACAGCGCGTGATCAGCTGAGCCCGGGCTGAGTGCGGCCAGAATGGCCTCGGCATGTGCTGGGTTCACCATGTGCTCAAAGAAATGGGGCCAGGCATCGGGGCCGCTGCGGGCAAACGTGCCGAGCGTGAAGGCCACCAGCCCGCCGCCGGCCCGCATGGTGCGCGCCAGCTGGTTGATGCGGGGCACGATCTCGCGCGCAGCCGGTGTTTCGGAGGGCGCGCCCTCGCGAAGAAACGCGTTCTGCATATCGATCACCACCAGCGCGCTCTTGCGGCAATCGAGTTGTTCGTAGATGTGCTGACGGCCCCGTCGTACGCGCAGCCGCTCGGCGATTTCAGCAGGAAGGGTAGTCGGGTGCATGGCGTTGGGGGTGAGGGGTTGGGTACGCGATTGGCAGGGCAGCGAGGCGAATAAAGTGGCGATTCGTGCGGAGCAACGTTCAGAGTGAACTACAAAATCTATCCGAGTCACTCGCAGGTGTCCATCCGGCAGCGCACGACTGGGCAGCGCACGACCGGGCAGGCTATCAATGCGGTATCTCGCCGGCTACGCGCCTCGCGTGACAGGGTAGGGCGGCTAGGTTATGTTGGCGCGGTCTTCTCAACCGGTCTGATGCGATGAAACTCTCCTTGTCTGCGCGCGTGGGCGAACAGTTCTTCAATAAGCGTGTGGCCGCGCTTACCTTGTCTCAGCTCGCCGACATCGCAGTATCAAGTGGCTATCACGCCGTTTGCATGCGCGCCTCGCAGGTGGGCGTACACAGCTCGCGTGAGCAGATCGATGAGGCGGCTGCGCTTTTGAAGCGTCGCGGGCTCGCGGTCTCCATGATCACAGGCGATTTCGCCATTCCGGAGAACTCTGATGCGGGGCCTGACGCGCTGCGGGCTATCACCCCTTTTCTGGATCTTGCCGAGGCGTTTGACTGCAAGCTCATCCGGGTGGCGCTACGCGTGGAAGACGACATTGAGTGGGCACGGCGTGCAAGCCTTGAGGCGCGCGAAAGGAATATCCGTCTGGTTCATCAGTGCCACAACAAGTCGCTTTTCGAGCAGATCGAACCCATGCTGCGGGTGGTTGAGCGGATCGGCTGCGACAACTTCGGCATCACCTATGAGCCCGCCAACCTCGAACTGTGCGGCGAGTCATATGGGGCAGACACCATCGCCCGCCTGGCGCCCCACATTTTCAATGTGTATCTTCAGAATCAGCGGCTTGATTCTGCTGGCCCCTCGGTGATTAACACCTGGTGTCGGGGGCCCATCCGTTTCGAGCAGATTCCGCTCTGGGATCCGCGGGGCATCAACTTTCCGGCAGTGATGGCACAGCTTGCCGCGGTGGGCTATCAGGGCTATGTCACCGTGCATCAGGCGGGTCTGAACACGCCGGCCATCGATGGGTCGGAGAGCGCCCGGTACCTGAGAAGCATTCATGGCTTCGAGCCGGCGATGGGACAGTCAGTTCAGTAGGCAATTAAACCAGGGTGGCGCCAACCGTTAAACGGGCGCCTGCGCCCAGGGCGCCACGCAGTCCTCGTACAGGGCCACCTGCGAAATGAAGTTGGCCGAGGCAAGACTTTTCGCCAGACGATGAAAGCCCGCCCTTGATACCTGAGGCTGACACGACCAAATGGCCGTCTGGTGGCAACGAGCGAGGCACTGCTCGAGCAAATCGGGCGCGAGTTGGGGATAAAGATGGCCAACCAGCCGGCTCAGTTCGCGCGTGCCTTCGGCATTGATCCAGGGCCTGAAGCTGGCAAGCGCTTCAGCCATTGCTCTGAAGGCCGCGCCATAGCGTTCGATGTTCTCGACGGTTGAAAGGAAGGTTGTGTAGGCGGTGGGTCCGCGCGCGTGCGCGGCATGAAGCGGGTGTCCGATTCCGTCGCGCAGCGCGAAGCTCACGAAGGGCTCAAAGAGCTGCACCACATCAATCTGCCCCGAGGCCAGGGCGCGCAGATTGTCTTCCATCGGGGCGTCGGGGCGTCGCTGGATCGAGCTCGGGTCGATCCCCAGGTCGCGCAGATCCTGCTGCAGACAGAGCCAGGGTGTGACGACCTCGCTCACCGTAGCGAGTCGTAGCGAAGGGAGCGCGCGGAGGTCGAACGGCGCGAGACCCGGGCGTCCGACCAGATAAAACGGATCGCGCGCGGCCACTTCGCCAAACGCGATGAGGGAGTGGGGGCCCGCCGCGTTCAGGTCACGATCTTTCAGCACGCGCATTGGCCCGCCCCAGACCAGATGGACATCGCCCCGCAACATATCGGCGATCCCCGCGCCCGGCGAAGGCGAGGCGATGAGATTCACCTCAAGCCCGCGATCGCGAAACCAGCCCAGCTCCAGGCAGGCGTAAAACGGCGCGTAGAAAACGGCCCGAAAATTCTCAGCGAGATGGATGTTCAATGCGGGTTCCTGCGAGTGCGCCGCCCGGTCACCCTCCGGAGGTTGGTGTCAAAACTGCAGCGATGAGCGATTGTCGCCATGATTGTGCCGGTTTCCCCTTATCGATGCAGGAAGAACTCATGTCACGACTCCGAACCTTATTCGCCCTCGGTATCGCAGCAGGGTTGCCGCTGATTGCGGGCGCGCAGCCTGCGGCGTCGTCGACCCCTTCGGCGGGCTATCCCTCCCGACCAGTGAAGCTGGTGGTGCCGGTGCCGCCGGGCGGCGCGGCAGACTTCATTGCCCGCACCATTGCCCCGCGGCTGTCGGCGTCACTCGGTCAGCCGGTGGTGGTGGAAAACCGTGCGGGCGCGAGCGGCGCGATCGCTTCAGATTTTGTCGCCAAATCGGCGGCCGACGGCTACACGCTCTTACAGAATTCGATCACCACGCACGGTATCGGACCGCATCTTGCGAGCAAGCTGCCCTACGATCCGATGAAGGATCTTGTGCCCGTCACCATGCTGGCGAAGCTGCCGCTCATCATGGCCGTCAATGCGGGTACAGGCTGGCGCTCGGTTCAGGATCTCATTGCCGAGGCGCGTCGGTCGCCGGGGCGGGTGACGTTTGCATCCTCGGGCAAGGGTGGTGCGCCGCATCTGTCGGGTGAGTTGTTCCGGATCGTGGCGGGTGTCGATCTGCTGCATGTGCCCTACAAGGGCAGCGGCCCTGCGGTGACCGATCTGGTGGGCGGTCAGGTGCAGATCATGTTTGACGGCGCGCCCTCCCTGATTGCTCAGGTTCAGTCCGGCAAGCTCCGGGTGCTGGCGGCGGCGAGCGCGGAGCGTAATCCGCTGGCCCCTGATGCGCCCACGTTTCGCGAGCTCGGCCTGCCCGGCATTGAGGTGGCGCTCTGGTATGGGGTGATGGTGCCGGCTGCAACGCCCACCGCCGTGATCGAACGCCTGGCCGCCGATATCGACTCGGCATTGCGGGTGCCCGAGGTGGTTGAGCGTTTTCGATCGCAAGCAACCGAACCCATGGGCGGGTCCCCTCGTCAGGCGGCCGATTTCATCCGAGCCGAGTATGCCCGCTGGGGCGACGTGATCCGAAAGGCCGGCGTGAGCCCGGACTGATCGCCTGCAGGGATCAGCGGCTGGGCGCCGATTGTTCGCGTCGGCGCCGCGCAAGAATCCGGGCCGAATTGAGCCCGGCAAGAAGCAGTAGCGGCCAGAGAAATGTGCAGACCAGCGCCCAGACGATCCGCGAACCGGCTGAGCCCGGCTCGGCACTTTCTGCCGTTTGGGTCGGTCCCTCGCTGAACAGATGTCGGTTCGGAAACGAGACGAGTCCGAAACCCGCGCCGATGATCAGAAAAACGATGATGTAGGTGTTCAAGGCGGGCCCCCAGTTGGCCACCGATCGAGTCATCGATGATGGGTTGGTAATGTCAATAAATATTGACATGTTTAAATGTAATTCAATCTATACACCCTGGGCGGGCAGGGTTTGTCCCACAACACCTCTCGCATGGGCCGCCCCGCCTCATCGGATCAGTGGGGCTTTGCAGCCATTTTGATTGCTGCCATGATCTGCGCGAATCATTCGCATGCTGCAGAGGAGGCCCGACTTGACCCCACGTGGAGATGGCTATGTTCCGGTGGCTGACGGCGCAAAACCGTCGGGCCAGCCCATCGACCCGGCGGAGTGGGCGCTCAGGCTGCGGCTCGCAGCGGCCTATCGTGCAGTTGATCATTTCGGCTGGTCGGAACTGACCGCTAATCACATCTCGCTAAGGGTTCGTGACCAGCCCTCCGAGTTTCTGATCAACCCCTACGGCCTGCTCTACTCGGAGATCACCGCCTCCAATCTGGTGCGAATCGACGTAAGCGGAAATGTGCTCACGCCGACCGAGTATCCGATCAATCCGGCTGGGTTCAACATTCACGCGGCGATTCATGAAGCCCGCGCTGATGCGCATTGCGTGCTGCATGTTCATACCGTGGCGGGGATGGCGGTGTCGTGCCTGTCCGAGGGTTTGCTCCCGCTTACGCTTGAAGGCACCGATTTTCACGATCGGATCGGCTATCACGAGTTTGAAGGGCCGAGCCTGGCGGTCGATGAGCGGGTACGTCTGGCCGCCGCGCTGGGCTCTCGAAACATCGCGCTGGTGCTGCGCAATCACGGCCTGGTCACCATCGGCGAGACAGTCGACTCAGCGTTCCTGCGCATGTACCGCTTGCTGCTTGCGTGCGAGGTACAGCTGCGGGTTCTTATGACCGGGCAACCGTTCACGCGAATCTCCGAGCGCACGCTGGAACACTCGGCGCAGCGCCACGAGTGGTTCTTCCGCATTGGCCCCGGTGGTCGTCAGATCGGGCATGGCGAGCTCGATTTCAGCGCGATCATGCGGCTGATGGCGAAAATCGATCCGTCGTATCAGACCTGAACTGAGACTGCCTCGCGTGGCAGCACTTAGCAGCCGTCCAGATACGCCCAGGGCCTGCGTGCGCGGTCGCGGCTGCGAAACGCATCGATCTCGGCTCTGGCTGACAAGGTCACGTCGATTTCATCCAGACCGTTGAGGAGCATGGTGCGTAGCGCTGGCGGCGTTTGAAACCGAAATCGGTGACCTGATGGGCTGCGAACTTCCCCGGCGTCCAGATCGACCGTGACCTGCGCCTGCCCATCGCTTTTGGCTACCTCTTCAGCGAGCTGGCGAACCGCTTCGATCGGCAGTTCGACCGGCAGGATGCCGTTACGGAAGCAGTTGTTGAAAAAGATGCCGCCGAAGCTCGGCGCGATCAGGGCGCGAAAGCCAAATTCCCGTAATGCCTTGGGTGCGCGCTCGCGCGAGGAACCGCAGCCGAAGTTGCGATCGGCGAGAAGAATCTGTGCCTGATCATAGGGCGCACGGTTCAGGACGAACGCGGGATCGGGTGTGCGGTCATCGCCCAGGAACCGCTGATTGGCAAACAACATCTTGCCGTAGCCGGTGGCATCAGGCCCGCCCATGTAGCGGGCCGGGATGATCTGGTCGGTATCGATGTTGATCACCAGCATCGCAGCCGCAATTCCCGTGATACTGCGAAACGCTTCCATGTTGCTCTCCGATGTTCAGCGGTGGCTGGCGAGGAGTGGTCTCGGATCGGCGATTGCGCCGCTCACCGCCGAGGCGGCCACAGTGGCCGGGCTTGCAAGATGCGTCCGGGTGCGAGGCCCCTGACGCCCTTCGAAATTGCGATTGGTGGTGCTCACCACGCGTTGATCGGCGAAGCGATTGTCGCCAAGATGCCCGCAGTAGCCGCAGCCCGCCTCGTGCCATTCAAACCCGGCCTCGCGAAACACGCGGTCGATGCCTTCAGCCTCGGCGGCCTGTCGAACGGGGGTGGAGCCGGGTACGCAGACGGCTTGTACGCCGGGCTTGACGCGACGGCCGCGCAAGATGCGCGCGGCCTCGCGCAGATCCGATAGCCTGGCGTTGGTGCAAGAGCCGATGTAGACCGCATCGATAGGCGTGCCGATCAGCGGCGTACCAGGCGAAAGCTGCATATAGGCGAGCGCACGAGCGGCCAGGTCGCGCGCCTCCGCGTCGGCGGCCTCGGCGGGGTCGGGCACGGCTGCGGTGATATCGATCGAGTGCTGCGGGCTGGTGCCCCAGCTCAGTTGCGGCGCGATCGATGCGCAGTCGATCGACACCTCTCGACCGAAGTGGGCCCCGTCGTCAGTTCGCAGACTTCGCCAATAGGCAACGGCTTCATCCCAGGCACGCCCCTTGGGTGACCAGGCGCGACCGGCGAGGTATTCGAAGGTGACGTCGTCCGGTGGGACAAAGCCATATTTCGCCTGGAACTCAATCGACATATTGCAAAGCGTGAGCCGTGCTTCAACCGGTAGCGACGCCACGGCATCACCTGCAAACTCAACGGCGAAACCGATTCCTGCGGCAGCGCCGAGCCGGGCGATCAGCGCGAGGATCATGTCCTTCGCGTAGACGCCCTCGCCGAGTTTTCCGTTAAAAGACACGCGCATCGTCGCAGGGCGAGTCTGGGCGAGAGTCTGGGTGGCAAGCACATGCTCGGCCTCGCTCACGCCGATCCCCCAGGCGACCGCGCCAATGCCACCCACCGTACAGGTATGGCTATCGCAGCACACCAGTGTGCTGCCGGGGAGTGCGATGCCCAGTTCGGGGGCGGCTACATGGGCGATACCCTGGCGCGGGTCGTCATAGTCGATGAAATTGAGCTGCCAGCGCTGCGCCTCGGCGCGCGTGGTGCTGATCATGGAAAAGCCACTTGGGGACGGTGAATCGGTCGGCCCGCGGCCCGGCTGAGTGGCGATCAGGTGTTCGATGATCGTAAAGACCTGTGCCCGGCTGTCGGGCTTCCTGCCGGCGCGCGCCATGGCATGCAGCACCTGGCTGCCGCCCAACTCGTGAAGAATCAGGCGATCGATCTGCAGCAGGTCGGTGGACCCTTCAAGTGTTCGGATTGCATGATCTGCCCACACTTTGTCGAAATAGGTCAGTCCGGACATGGCCGTGCCCCGTTGCATCAGATGAGGGGAGCAGTCTATCTCGGCGAGCGCGGATCGGCCGCGGTCTGAGGACGTGTTGAATAACGCAATGAAAACGCACTGCATTGGCGACGTGCCGTTAGCATGAGGGTCTTCCAGGGAGGCCGCACATGACTCGACTGTCTCAAGCGTTGTTCGTTTCGCTTGCCATCGCAGCATCCGCCGCGGTTGCGCAGGACTATCCGTCCAAGCCGCTTCGCGCCATTGTCCCGTTCGCGCCTGGCGGGGTCGTTGATACGGTGGCCCGGCAGGTCGCATCCAAAATGAGCGAGAGCATGGGCCAGCAGGTGGTGGTTGATAACCGCGCCGGTGCCAGTGGATCGATCGGCACTGCGCTGGCCGCCAAGGCCCCCCGCGATGGTTACACCATCCTTTTTGCTTTCGATACGCACGCGGTTAACCCCCACATTTACAAGAACCTGGCCTTTGACACGCTGAAAGACTTCGAGCCGGTGTCGCTGGTGGTGAAGATTCCACTCGCGATCGCGGCGGCGGCGAACGTGCCCGCGTCCAATCTCAGAGAATTGGTGGCGCTTGCCAAGGCGAACCCCGGCAAGTATTCCTATGCGTCGGTGGGCGCGGGAAGCTCGGGGCATCTGGCCGCCGAGCAACTCAAGCTTCTGAGTGGTATTGAGCTGGTGCATGTGCCTTACAAGGGCGGCGGTCCCGCGGTGGCGGATCTGTTGGGCGGGCAAATTCCGTTCGCCTTTCTGGCAGCCGGTGTGGTGACGCAACATATTCGGAGCGGCAAGTTAAAGGGGCTCGCGCTAACCAGTGCGCAGCGCTCAGCGGCCTTGCCCAATGTGCCCACCACCGCCGAGGAAGGGTTTCCGCAGTTCGACTCTGGGGCCTGGGTGGGGGTGGTAGTGCCCGCAGGAACGCCCGCTGCGGTCGTTGCCCGGCTGAACACCGAGGTGGTCAAGGCGGCGCGCGATCCGGCGGTGAGCGGCAAGTTGTCGGATCAGACCATGGTCGTTGTGGCAAGCACGCCCGCCCAGCTCGATGAGTTCATTCGCGCTGAGCACGACAAGTGGGGTCGCCTGATCCGCGAGGCCAAACTCAATCTCGGGGAGTAGCATGGAAGTCGGTTTCTTTTACTGGCCGTTCAGTGTCGAGCTCACCATGAAAATGGCAGCGGCTGCCGAGCGCTATGGCTACGACATGATCGGCGTGGCCGACACCCCCGGTAACGCGATGGATCCCTGGGTCACGGCGGCGCTGGTGGCTGAGCACACGCGGCGGCCCAAGGTGTCGATCTGCGTAACCAACCTTGCAACCCGTCATGCGGCGGTCTCTGCTGCGGCCATCGCCTCGGTCGACCTGATCTCCGGAGGACGCGCCATTCTTGGTATTGGCGCGGGGAACTCCGGCACCCGCAATCTGGGGGTCAAGGGCACGCCAGTCGCTGAAATGAGCGAGGGTATTGCTTACATCAAGACGCTGCTGGCGGGTGAGAAGGCTGAATACCGGGGCGGTACGGCACAGCTTCCGTGGGTGAAGCGTCCCACGCCCGTGTTCCAGGCAGCATCGCTTCCCCGTTCATTGGCGGCGGCCGGGCGCTGCGCGGACGGTGTCTTTGTCAATTACGGGCTCGACCGGGTCAGTCTGTCGGCTTCCACCTCGCATATCGCGCGGGGTGCAGCGGAGGCGGGGCGCGATCCCGCAAGCGTCGAGGTCTGGCAGATCGGTTGCCTGGATTGCCACGAGGACCGGGATGTCGCACGCCGGAAAATCGGCGCGATCCTCGCGTTTGTAAGTGGCTATGTCATTGGCACGGAAGACCTTGAGGCGCGCGGCGTGCCTTCAGACAAGATCGAGCCGCTGCGTGAGCTTCGCCGTCGCTACAGCACCCGGCCCGGCGAGGCCGATGCACGGATGGTCGATGAGCTGGGCCTGTTCAACTACCTGGCGGGAAGGCTATCCATCTGGGGCACTCCCGACGATTGTCTGCGCCAGGCGCTGGCGGCCAAGGCAGCAGGGGCGACGCGCCTGATGTTCACCGTGAGTTTGGCGAGTGATCCGGTGCGCACGGTGGAGCTGTTCGGCGAACATGTGCTGCCTGCTTTGCGGACGGGTTAGCGGGCGGCGGGCGCCTTAAAGCGTGATGCCCGTGCGCCGGATGACCGGCCCCCATCGGGTCGCCTCATCGGCCATTAAACGGGCGAGTACCTGCGGGCTACCGCCGGTGGGCGTCATTCCCTGGCCGATCAGCCGCTCTGCGATAGTCGGGTCCTGGAGGGCGTCGTTGAACTCGCGATTCAAGCGTTCAACCACCGGTGCAGGCGTGCTGGCCGGCCCCACGATCGCGTTCCATGCAATGGCCTCGAAGTCTTTCAGTTCAGGCAGTCCCGACTCGGCGATCGTGGGCAGATCGGGCAGAGGCCGGTATCGCGTTCGGCTGGTCACGGCGAGCAGGCGCACACGTCCCGCCTGCACATGGGGCAGGAGCGCGGGAGCTACCGTCATAATCATTTGCGTTTCACCCGTAGCCACCGATAGGGCCGAGGGCGGCGAGCCGTTATAAGGAATGTGCAACGCGAAGGTGCCAGTGGCGACTTTGAGCAGCTCCATCGACAGGTGTGAGGAGCTGCCGTTACCGATCGATGCAAACGTGGCCTTGCCCACGTTGGCTCGCAGCCACTGAACCAGTTCGGCGACGGACTGTACCGGCAGCTTGGCGTTGACCGCCAGCACATTGGGCTGGCTGGTTGTCATGACGATGGGGGCGAAGTCGTCTGGCAGGCGATAAGGCATCTTCTGATAGAGAAACGGTGCGAATGCCAAGGGGCCGTTGAAACTGATGCCAAACGTGTGACCGTCAGAGGCCTTGGCAATGGCGTCGGTGCCGATGAGTCCGGCCGCACCAGGCTTGTTGTCGACCACGATGGGTTGGCCCAGCCGCGCGGACAGGCGATCGCTGGTGGCCCGAATGATGAGGTCAAGCGAACTGCCCGGGCCGGTGGGAACCACCATGCGCACCGGGCGCGAGGGCCAGGTGCTCTGCGCCTGAGCGACACGCGGGCCGAGCGATAGTGACGCTACACCTAAGGCAAGTAGGGATCGACGCTGCACAGCGATATCTCCGTGATCTGAACGCCTTTGACGCTATCACAACAGGGCGGCAGCGGGTACCCGGGAGGGCAGCCGCACGTGGCCGCGAAACAAGCGCTATCGTTTCCAACGGGCGGGGGCTAGACTCAACTGGTCAAGCCTCCCGCGTCTGGGTGGCCCTGTTCGCGAGCATTGCAAGGAGCACTCCGATGACCCTCTCTCTGACCCGTCTGCCCCGTCTGCTTGGCCCGCTCGGCGTGGTGCTGGCGAGCATGATGTTGAACGCGGCCCCGCACGCGCAGGAAGCGTTTCCATCCAGACCGGTTCGCATGGTCGTACCGTATCCGCCCGGCGGGATCGGCGACTTTGTGGCCCGACTGATCGCACCCAAGTGGAGCGAGGCGCTCAAGCAGCAGATCGTGGTTGAAAACCGGCCAGGTGCGGGAAGCAATATCGGCATTGATCATGTCGCCAAGGCTGCGCCCGACGGCTACACCGTGTTGCTGTTCGATAGCGCGCTGGTGGTCAATGCCTCGCTCTACACGCGCTTGAGCTACGACGCGCGCCGTGATCTCGCTCCCATCATGATCGTGGGTCGCACTCCGCTGGTCCTGGCGGTGCATCCCACGCTGCCGGCGGCCAATGTGACCGAATTGATCGCCCTCGCCCGCGCGCGTCCCGGTGGGCTGACCTATGCTTCAGCAGGGAGCGGCACGCTGGTGCATCTGGCTGCTGAAATGCTCAAGACCGCTGCGAGCATCGATATCGTACATGTGCCCTACAAGGGCGCAGGGCAGGCGATTCTGGATGTGATCGGTGGGCAGGTGCCGATGATGTTTGCGGTTCCCGGCACGGCGCGGGCGCATATTGCTTCGGGCAAACTCCGGCCGCTTGCGCTGACCGGTGAGAAGCGATTCTCCGGTTTACCTGCCGTTCCCACGTTCGCAGAGGCGGGGGTTCGCGGCATGGACGCGAGCCTGATCGTGGGCTTGATGGTGCCCGCGCGAACGCCAGCAGCTGTGCTGGCCACGCTTCACGACACGCTTGCGAGCGTGACGGCGCACCCCGAGATCATCGGCAAGCTCGGGGAATCCGGGATGGACATGGTGAGGTCTGCCCCTCAGCCTTCGGAGGCCATTCTGGCCAACGAGTTCGCGCTGTGGGAACGCGTGGTGCGAAGCTCCGGCGCGAAAGTGGAGTGACCCGGGTCTTTGGGTGGGGTGGGCGTACCGCGGTGACCCCGGGCCGATTGATGGTCAGTACGCGCCGTTTCAGATCAATTTGCGTCGCGGTCGGAGAACAATACCCCGCCCTTGGCCTTTGAAGTCTTGGGCGTCTCCATGATCTGAATCATCACGGTTGAGGGGTCCACCTGAAAATTGCGGACCACCGAGTCGGTGATCTCGCGGATCAGTGCGCGTTTCTGATCCATCGATCGGCCTTCAATGGCGTAGATGTAAATCTCGGGCATGGGTGGGCGTCCGGGTGGTGAAGAAATCCGATCGGGCGACGGGTTCGCGGGCCTACAGACCGGGCCTGCGCCTCATCGCCATTCGAGGGGCGTGATGCTGCTGAAGTTGTCCGTCCAAAGCCCCACGCCGGGGATGTCGGTCTGAGCTGTTCCAATGATGCGGCCTTGGGCGTCCCGAATCGGACGGTCGACCGAAGGATGCGTACGCAAAAACTCCGCGTCTCGGGTGAGGATCATGTAGTGGTTCTCGCGGATGAAGCGCCGGGGATCGCTCTCCTGGAAGCGACTGCGTACCTCAAGGCCCAGTGCCTCAGCCTGCCGCTTCACCACCGGATACAGGTTGAGGTAGGCATTGGTGATGTTCACCACCAGGAAGCCATCGGGCTTTAGATGGGCAGCATAGGCGCTGAAAGCCTCGCGGGTGAGGAGGTGCACCGGCACGGATCCGCCGCTGAAGGCTGCCAGCAGAATCATGTCGTAGCGCTGGCTTTCGGGAAGTTGCGCGAAGGTAAGCCGGGCGTCGCCAATCAGCACCTGGACCTTCTGCGCCTGCGAATCGCCCAGGAACGTGAACCAGTTGCGCGCAATCCGCTCGGCCTGCGGATTGATCTCGAAAAAGTCATAGCGATCTTTGGGGCGCGCGTAGAGCGCGACTGTGCCCGCGCCCAGCCCCGTAATGGCGACATCGACCTTGTCTTGTCTCGCGTTGAGATATTGCAAGGCCAGGCCGATACCGCTGTCAGGGTTGTAATAGCTCACAGGCTTTCGCATGAGCTCGGGCGAGAGTGGCTGGATGCCATGCGTGACCTGTCCGCTGTAGAACACGCGGTGGTCGCGTGCGGGCTCGGCGGGAAAGCGGCGCTCGACCACCGCGACCACCCCGTAAAAATTTCGCGATTGATCGAGCGTGGCTTCGACCGCGCCCGGCACGCTGGTGGCGCGGCCGCGGATCGGGCTGTCCCACCAGAAGGCAAAGCTCGCGCAGACCGCTACCGCAACCCATCGTGCGGGCTGCATGCGCAATGAACCAGACGCCGGAGCGTGTGAAGAAGCCTGGCGGCGCGCCCGCCATTGCCGATCGATGACGAGCACTGACAGCGCGGCGGCTGCAGCAAGTCCGATAGGCCACTCGTGGAAATCATTGAAAGCGTGCGTAGCTACCAGCGCCACAAACAAACCGCCGCACGCGCCACCAAACGACATCCAGAGGTAGTACCCGGTCAATCGCGAAGGGTCAGCGGGGCGGCGGCGATACAGCTCACCATGGCAGAGCAGGCACACCAGAAACAGCATGAGGGAGAAGAGATATCGCAGCTCGGTGGCACCGTACCCCCAGTGCACGCCGAACCACTCTGGGATGGCATGCCGACCCGCTACAAAGAGCACGGCGAACAGCGTGAGCGTGGCCACCAGACCGGGGCGGTACCAGCGTGAGTGGTCGAAGCTCACGATAAAGGAGAGCAGGTAGATGGATAGCGTCAGAATCCAAAGTCGGGGCTCGGGCGCGATGTTGTGGCTTGCCTGGTCGGTGGTGGCGATGAACAGCATCGAGGCCAGCGCAGGCAGTAGCACCCACGCCGCGATGTCCTGCCACTGGCTGATGCGACTGACTGGTGCGGTGTGCGTTGCTGCAGCCGCCGTATGCGAGGGTGTGGCAGCGAGCGGTTGGGCCTCGGCTGCGCGCGCCTGAGTCCACGCCACGACCGCGCAGGCCACTGCGAAGACCCAGAATCCCCAGGCCCAGCCGCGACCGATCACGGACAGTTCGAACCAGGGCTCGAACAGGTAAGGAAATGACAGGAGCGCGAGCAGTGAACCTAGGTTGGACAGCGCAAACAGTCGATAAACCGAGCCCGCTACCCCTGTCCGGGCAAACCAGTGTTGAAGGAGGGGGCCGGTGCTTGCGAGGCAGAAGTAGGGGAGCCCCACGCACAGGGTGAGAATCCAGAGAATTTGCGAGACTGGTGACTGCTCGCCCTGCGGGCGTAGCGCAGGATCCGGGATGACCGCCTGAGCGAGCCATGCGGCGCTGGCGAGCAGCACGATATGGATGACGGCCTGCTGTCGAACCGACTTGAGCGAGGCGAGTCCGTGCGCATACAGGTAGCCGCCAAAGAGCGCGCATTGAAAAAACAGCATGGCGGCTGTCCAGACCGCGGGTCCCCCGCCAAACCACGGCAGGATGGCCTTGCTCACCATCGGTTGAACCTGAAACAGCAGAAATGCGCTCACAAAAATAGTGAGGGCGAAGAGCGCGATACGCAGCATGTCAGAGCACCGCCTGGGCGAACAGCGACGCCCCCACATATCCGTTGTTGCTCGTCTGCAGTCCGGCGATGATCTGCTGATACATCACCTCGTAGTCATTCCAGGTTCCCGCATTGAGGAGTGGCATGGCGTCAGTCTTGGAGAAGATGTTCCAGAGGTTAAGGGTGCCCTCGTAGCCTGCACCGATATTCATGGTGTTGTTCGCGATGGTTTTGACTTCCATGGCGTAGGTCTTGATGGCGAAACCCGCGCCGATACCGGTGGCGGTGGTGTCGGTGTAAGACCAGATCGGCTGATCCATTCCGGAGACGAGCCCCTTGGCCGATTCAAATATCGCGGAATTGGGGTGGCTGAGGTCGATCACGTCAATACCTGCCATGCTGACCGCCTGTTGCGCACCGTCCTTGAAGAGTCGTTCTGCCACGTTGCCGATATTGGCGAAGCCGCGCGAGGCGAGCGTTTTCGAAACCGTTTCGCCAAGACCGTTGAAGGAAAGTAGGGTGATGTTGAAGTCTTCCTTGCCATCGTTGGGTACCCATGACGAATCGCGATTGGCGAACAGATACGACAGCCCCGACGTGACACTGCTGTTGTCGAAGTAACCGCCGTCCGCCATTCGGAGGTATCCGCGATTGGCTGCGTCGCGGTTGGTCGTGATCTCGATCGGGTCGATGAAATTGCTGGTTGACAGGTAGCTGGGATCGCCCGCCGTGTACGTTCCGTCGGGGTTGCGTGTGGACTGAACAAGCGGCGCGAAGCCCTTGGTGTAGTCGAGCAACAGATCCGTGAAATTGCCAAAGGTTGACATATCCAGCCCCTGAACGATCAGTCCGGCCACGGATGTCGGGTCTGCCAACACACCGTACGAGCCCGCCAGCGCCCCGGCCGATGAGGAAATTGACGAGCTCAGGAATGCCGACAAGCCCTTGAAGTCGAGGTCGCGGAAAGTTTTATCGACGCCCCAGGTCCAAAAGCCTGCGTCGTACTCAACACTCAGGTCGCCCGATGCAATCGAGGGGAGCCAGGGGGCGGGCTTGTCGGTTGGCTCGCCCAGGCTGGTTGCCGAGACGGGTACGAAGTTATAGGTGCTATTGAAAAACCCGTACTTCGCTTCGCGGTTGGTCACCGTCGCCTTGACAACATCGGCGCCCGGATGGCTGCCATTCGGCGCGATGGCCGCCTCGTCGGCGGAGATGGCCAGTTCATAGACCAGCGACTGCGTGGCGAGCGCTGCGGTTCGGTTACTGGCGGTATCGGGATCGTTGCTGTCGCTTGTGTAGAAATTGATCTGACGGAGAGCGAGATCGGTTTCATCCGGCGCAAAGATCGCCTTCTGAGCAAAAACATTCCAGTCAATCCCCTCGATCAGCGCAACCGCTACGGCGCCCAGGTGGGGTTTGAGGTCAAACGAGGCGAGCGAACTGAATGTTGACGTGAGCCAATCGCGAAGCGCCGCGTAGCCAGGTACGTTGGTCAACACGGCGTCGAGCTGCGATATCACCCACTGACCGCCGTCTGCTATCCCGGCAAGGATGAACCGTCCGATGTTGCCAGTGGAGTCGTCAAGAAAGGCTGCCAGATCGCCAACGCTGCGGAGCGCTGATAGTGATGCCTGGAGTGCGGGTCGGATGGTTGACTCGAGTTGCTCCAGATACTTGTGCACATAGCTGTGGTACTGCTCGCCCATCACGCCGAAGAAGCCATCGACCCCGGCGGGCGTGGTGTTGCTGCCTGCCTTGTAGTCGGTCCAAAGATCGCGCGTTCCATCGGTCGAGAACAGATTGCCGTAGTCGTTGAGGCTCGCCACAAAACTCGGGCTGAAGGCAAGCAGATTCACGAACCAGGTGCTGCCCGAATTGGCCGAGATGGTGAGCTCGTCGTTGAGCAGCGAAGCGACATCGAGATTGTTGCTGGGGTTGGCATCGGTATTGAAGTGTTTGAGGACCCCGGCCAGCATGGCTGCGTCGGCCACCAGCGCCTTGTAGCCGCCCCCGGAGAGGGCCAACAGGTCTGACGGATCGCCCACTGTTGAAAAAGCGAACGGCGCCGACGAGGGGCTTGTATTACTCGCAGAATCGATCGCCGTTGCGCGGAGGGTGTGTGCGCCCGCGGTGAGCAGTCGGGAGGTGATGCTCCAAGCGCCACCTGAGCCTGCGACCCCCGAACCAATCAGGACTGTGCCCTCAAAGAGGTCGACGCTAGCGCCGGGCTCGGCCATTCCGGTGACGGTGACTCGTCCTTTGCCGGTCGCGC
>CAIPNM010000056.1 GCA_903866395.1 uncultured bacterium | reverse complement strand
CTCATCGCTTCGATTCGCTCATGAGTTGGGACGAACTCGAACGCGTGCTCAACATGACGGGCTACTGGGATGACTCGCGATTGCGTCTGGTGGCCGACGGAAGGAGGCTCGCACCCGAGCAGTACTGCTTCCCGCGCTCAGGCGCCGATAGCGAGCCGCGAACCTGGCGCCCGCAGCCCGAGCGGGTCATGCATGCCATTCGTCATGGCGCTGCGCTAGTGCTGAACGCCATTGACGGGCTGGTACCTGCCATCAGTGAAGTGGCACAGGCACTGGAGGCACAACTCGCGGTTCGAATTCAGAGCAATCTGTACCTTTCGCAGCGTGGCCATCGGGGTCTTCCGCTTCACTACGACATTCATGATGTGCTTGCGCTGCAGGTTTCGGGACGTAAGCAATGGCGCCTGTATGCGAACCGGGCGCATCCGGCCGTCAAGCCCGCCCCTGAACGTGAATTACGAACGTTGGCCGGTCAGGTCGCGCAGCAGATCACGCTCGGACCAGGCGATTCTCTCTATCTGCCCGCAGGGGTTATCCACGAGGCATTTGCCGAGACCGATCATTCGATGCACCTGACATTCGCGTTGAAGCAGGTCACGCCCGTCGATCTCGCAAGTCTGATCATGAAGCGACTTGCCGCCCGCGACGACCTCGCCCGCCCAAGCTATGACCTGCATGAGGGCACCGACGCGCTGGCGCGCCATGTCGCGCGGCTTGCCGAGGGTTTCTCGAAAATTGCTGGCAGCCCGGCTGAACTGGCGTCGCTGTTGTCCGAAATCGAAGCCCATCGTCAGCCGCGGGGCCGCTATTCGCTCGGTCCCGCGCACCTGCGGTCCGACCCCGCTCAGCCGGATTGATGGGTCACGGCGATGAGTGATGTCCCGGTCCTGCCTATCGGACATGCGGTGCCGGTATGCGAACTCGGCTATATCGTTAACCCCTGCCGTAGCGAGCGGGTGGTTTCACCCTGGCGGGAGGCTGCCAATCTGCTGAGCGCGTTGTGCCAGACCTCGCTGGGAGCCTCGCTCCAAAGCCTCTATCTGCGCGGCTCGGTCCCGCGCGGAACCGCGGTCGAACACCGCTCCGATCTCGATGCAGTGTGCGTAACCCGATCCCCACCGCTAACCCTGCCGCCCTCATTCCAGGCGGCCATTCAGGCAAGAGTGCTTCAGGCGCATCCGTTTTGCACTGGCGTAGATCTGCGGATCGTCCCGTACGACAAACTACTCAATCCGAATCGATCAGCCGCGCTTCAGTTTTTTCTGAAAACGCAAAGTCTCTGCATTGCAGGCGAAGACATCACCGCAAACTGGGCGTCATTTCCGCTCCGGCAAGCGCGGCTCACCATTCAGGGGCTTACGACCTCGCTCGCCGGCACGCGTGCATCGCTCACCGGCGAGCCGGGTCTTGGGGCGAACGAACGCCAGCAACTCTGCCGATGGATCGCCAAGAAAATTGTCCGCGCAGGTTTTGAGCTGGTCGCCGAGCGAGAGCGGACGTACACGCGCGACCTCTACCCTTGCTGGACCGGCTTCGCCCGCCACTATCCGGAGATGG
>CAIPNM010000055.1 GCA_903866395.1 uncultured bacterium | reverse complement strand
TCTCCCGCATGCAACTTCAGCAAATTCGGGGTGCTGGCTGCGGCCGCTTTAAAGAGCGTGGCCAGGCGCGCGAACCCACCGAGTTCAACGGTGGTGCTCACCCCGTCTACCACCAACGTGGTCTCAAATGGCCGAATGTTCGAGTGGTGATCATTCACATGCGCAATATTGAGTTCGAAGGGAACGGGGTCAGACTCAAGAAAGAAGCAGCTGGTGGTGCTGAGCGTGACCAGCAGGATGGACACGAGGCTGCGCAGGGGGTGCGGTTTCAGGCTGGGCATGTGGAACGGTCGTCGGATAGTGGGAGGCTGCGCCCAGCACGCGGGCTGCCGAGTGTGCCTCACGCGCGATGACCCAGGCAAGGTTCGTCACGGGGCGGTCTGCGATACCATCGGCGGGTTGCTATCGCTCACGCGTGTCGATCATGACTTCACATTCAACGAATCCCTCGCAAGTGTTGATCGCCGGCGGTGGTCCGGTGGGTATCGGCCTCGCTATCGAACTCGCCTTGCGCGGCGTTCGCAGCACTGTGATCGAACGCCATGTGCGGATTCCGCCCATTCCAAAGGGTCAGAACCTCACGCAGCGCACCATGGAACATTTCAAAGCCTGGGGCGTGGAGCAAGCGATCCGTGATGCGTCGCCCATTCCGGTGTCGTTTGGCATCGGCGGTCTGACCGCCTACGGCACGTTGCTATCAGCCTGGCATTACGACTGGTATCAGCGGGTGATCGTGCGTCCCTACTATGCATGCGACAACACCCGATTGCCGCAGTACGCCACCGAAGCGGTACTGCGCGCGCGCGCTTCGCAACTGCCCGAGATCACGCTCCTCACGGGTTGGACGGTGCGCGACCTCGCCCAGCAGGAGACCGGGGTTGAGGTTGACATCGAATCAGCTGACGGCGAGCGGCAAACGCTGGCAGCGCCCTGGCTCGTCGGGTGCGACGGCGCCCGTTCGCTGGTGCGAGAGCGCGCGGGCATCACCCAGACACGTGATGACCACGAAACCCGGATGGTGCTCCTGGTGTTCCGGTCGAAATCACTGAATGACCTGATTGCCCGCTACCGTGGCAAGTCATTCTTCAATGTATTGCACCCTGAGTTGAAAGGCTACTGGCAGTTCTTCGGGCGTGTTGATACCGGTGAGACCTGGTTCTTTCATTCCCCGGTTCCGGCGGGCACCACCCGAGACAATTTCAACTTCCATCAGTATCTGGAATCGGTGGTTGGCGCGCCGTTTGACTGCAGCTTCGATCACATCGGTTTCTGGGACCTGCGCTTCGAGGTGGCCAATCAGTATCGAGCAGGTCGGGTGCTGCTCGCTGGCGATGCGGCACACAGCCACCCACCGTATGGCGGCTACGGCATCAACACCGGTTTTGAAGATGCTCGGAACCTGGGCTGGAAGCTGGCCGCCGTGCTCGAAGGCTGGGCAGGTCCGGGGTTACTCGACTCCTATGATCTCGAGCGGCGCCCGGTATTCGAATCCACCGCGCACGACTTCATTCGCAACTTCATTGAGGTCGACCGGCAGTTTCTCCACGACCATGACCCTGCTCGGGATCAGGCTGATTTCGATGCGGCCTGGGCTGCGCGCGCAGCAGGCAGCCCGGCAGAAATTCAGGGGTTCGAGCCGCACTATGAAGGTTCGACCATCGTATTTGGCCCACCGGCCGGGCGCTGTAGCGCGGCCGGCACGCATCAGTTCACCGCGCGACCCGGGCACCACCTTGCGCCGCAATTGGCCGCCGATGGCGCGAACCTGTTCGATAAGCTCGGTCCTGGGTACTCGCTCCTGGTCCTGGGTGAACGAGACGACCCGCATCAATCGGCGTTGATCTCACAGTGGGTCGGGGCGGCCGAGGCGGCAGCAACGAAAAGCGGGCTCCCTTTATCGGTCATTCGCGACACGTCTGCGGCCGCCAGTAAGGCCTATGGCGCCACGCTTGTGCTGGTACGCCCCGATGCATTTGTGGCGTGGGCGGGGGAGGGCGCGGACGCACCCGCGGAGCAGGTGATGTCTCGGGTGCGAGGTGCTGTGCCCATCGCCTGATCCCCATGAATCAAATGTCGGGGTTAACGTCGACCGGTTCGCCATAACCACAAGGCGTACGCGATTGCGCAGCCTACGCCAATCGCGTATCCCAGCCAGCGGCTCTCGAATGTCTCCAGGCCCAGGGCCGTGGCAAACAGAAAAAGACCGACGCCGCGTAGCCCGATGCCAAACCCGGTTAGCACGCTGCGGGCGGCGGGGCCACCATACAGCGCGCGGGTAAAGGCCGGTAGGACCGAACCGTTGATGGGGTAGGTGAGCAGCATCGCGCTCACCAGCGGCGGCGTGTCGGCAGCCAGAAGCAGCACGCTCGCGGCCATTGCGAGTGCGGCACCCAGGCGGAAAACAAGCTCCATCGGCGGCACCCGAACGCCGCCCTCCGGGGGACGACCCGCAGGAATGAGCCACGGACCGATGCCGATCGACAGCAGTCCGAGCCCGACCGTGAGGTAGCGTGGCACAGGGAGCAAGACAGTGACAGCGGTGAGCGCGAAGAAGGCCGCGCTCGCGATCAGAATCGACTGCCACCAGTTGAACCGCATCACGGCCAGGCTCATCGCCACGATGAACCCGACGCAGGCAGTGAAATTGGCGAGTGTGGTCCAGCAGATTTCAGCCACACGCACACCGGGCAGATCAATCAGCAGCAGCCCGATAAGAGGTGCCATGATCAGCGGAAAGCCGGCGATGAGGCCGCCTGCGCGATGACCGAACCGGCGCGCTGCCCAGGTGGCCGACAGCATACTAAGCGCGACCAGCGAGAGCTTGAGCGCGAGCATCGCTCAGGAAACGCGCGGCGATTGGGGGGGCAATTCGGCTGGCTGGCGGCCGAACCAACGAGCGATCATCTGCGAGAGATCATCGATCAGAAGAAATACAACTGGGATGACCAGCAAGCTAAGCACCGTGGAGGTGATGAGGCCGCCGATCACGGCAATTGCCATGGGAGAGCGAAAACTGCCGTCCCCGCTTCCCCATTGCATGGCGATCGGCAGCATGCCTGCGCCCATGGCGATGGTGGTCATCACGATTGGGCGTGCTCGCTTGCGGCAGGCATCGATCAGTGCTTCGAAGCGCGGCATGGGAGCGAGGAGAGGTTGCCCATCTGCGCCATCGTGGCCGCGTCGCGCGACAATTGCATACTCAACCAGCAGGATCGAATTTTTGGTGGCGATGCCCATCAACATGATGAGGCCGATCAGCGACGGCATCGAGAAGCTCTGATTGGCCACCAGCAGCCCGACGAAGGCCCCACCCAGTGAAAGCGGCAAAGCGGCCAGGATCGTGACCGGGTGCAGGAAGTCTCGGAACAGCAGCACCAGCACCGCGTAAATGCACAGCAGACCGGTGAGCATGGCAAGCCCGAAACTTGCAAACAGTTCTCCCATCACCTCGGCGTCGCCCACCTCCACCATCCGCACACCAGCGGGAAGCGACAGGATGGCGGGCAGCTTCTGAACAGCCGCAGTGACCTCGCCCAACGGAACGCCGGACAGCTCGATTTCAAAGCTGACGTTGCGTGCGCGGTCGTAGCGATCGATCACCGCCGGCCCGCCGGTCAGTTCGATGCTGGCCACCTGTGACAGCATCACGGGTCCGGCCGCGCCCGGAACGGTGAGGCGCTCGAGGAGAGACAGGTCGCTACGGGCCTGATCGTCGAGGCGAACCACGATCGGCACCTGTCGCTCCGGAAGGTTCAGCTTTGGAAGGGCTGCGTCGTAGTCGCCGAGCGTGGCAATCCGAAGTGTCTCGCCGATGGCTGCGCTGGTCACGCCCAAGTCGGCTGCCCGGGTAAAGTCGGTACGAACCCGGATTTCCGGACGGACCACGCTCGCGCTCGAGACGACGCTACCGAGGCCAGGAATGGTACGCAGATCGCGTTCAACCTGTTGGGCCGCAGCTTGCAGTGCATTGGCGTCGCCCGAACTCAGCACCAGCACGTATTTCTCGCCGGAACTGCCCAGCCCGACCTTGAGCCGCACCCCTGGCAGCGTTTCGACTTCAGCGCGGATCCGTGCTTCGATGGGTTGTTTACGTTCGCGCTCGCCTCGGGGCTTAAGCTGAATCGTGAGGGTGGCGCGGCGTACTTCCGGAAGCGCGCCCGCCGCAAAGGGATCAGCCCCTGCCGAGCCTGCACCGACGGTGGTGTAGACGCTTCTCACTTCGGGGATTCGATTCACCAGACGGGTACGCGCCTCCTCCGCCACGGCCAGCGTCTGGGCCAGTGTTGAGCCGGGTTGCAATTCAATCGTGACCTGCGTTTGCGAGTTGTCATCAGCAGGCAGGAACCCCTTTGGAAGCAGCGGAATGAGAGCAATGGAGCCCGCAAAAAATGCGAGGGACCCCACCAGCGTGAGGAACTTGTGACGTAGACACCACTGAGCGGTGGCGAGGTAGCCGCGAATCCACCGCGGCTCGTGGTCGTGGCCCTGGACCACGATTGGCCGCAGCAGGTAGGCGGCCATCATGGGGGTGAGCATGCGGGCCACCACGAGGGATGCAAAGACCGCGAGCGACGCGGTCCAGCCAAACTGTTTGAAGAATTTGCCCGCGATACCGCTCATGAAAGCGGTTGGCAGAAACACTGCGATCAGCGTGAAGGTGGTGGCAATGACGGCAAGGCCGATTTCGTCGGCGGCCTCCATCGCAGCCTGATAGGGCGTCTTGCCCATCCGCAGATGGCGAACGATGTTCTCGACTTCCACGATTGCATCATCAACCAGGATGCCGATCACCAGCGAAAGCGCGAGCAGGGTGACGACATTCACCGAGAATCCAAGCCACGCCATGCCGATGAAGGCCGGGATGACCGATAGCGGCAGGGCTACCGCCGACACCAGCGTGGCGCGGATATCTCGCAGAAACAGCCACACCACCAGCACAGCCAGAATCGCGCCCTCATATAGGAGGATCAACGATGCGTCATATTCGTCCTGAACCGGTGTGACGAAATCAAAGGCTTCAGTGAGGCGGATGTGCGGATGCTCGCGCGACAGGCGTTCCAGCGCCGACCGCACCGCCTTGCCCACCGCCACCTCGCTCTCGCCACGGCTACGCGAGACTTCGAAGCCCACCACCGGCTTGCCATCAAGCAGGGCGGCAGAGCGCGGGTCGGCATGGGTGTCGGTAATGGTTGCAATTTGGTCGAGTCGCACGCTTCGCCGGGCGCCGCTCCCGCCCGCCGTCGCGGGTGAGGGCATTTGCGCTGATCCAGGGCTCCCGCCGACGGTAATATCGATTGCCGCCAGTTCGGCGGCGTTCTTCACCACACCCAGGGTGCGGATCGGCTGCTCGGCGCTGCCGACATCGGCGCGGCCGCCGGCGCTTTCCTGCTGAACCTGTCTCAACTGGCGCGATACGTCGGCGGCGCTTAAGCCCAGCGCCTGGAGCCGGGCAAGGTCGAGCGCCACGCGCACCTCGCGATCAACGCCCCCGACGCGATTGACGGAACCTACGCCTTGCACGGCAAGAAGCGCGCGCGATAACTCGTTGTCGATGAACCAGCTCAGCGCCTGATCGTCCATCCGGCTGGAACTCACCGCATAAGCGAGCACGGGTTGTCCGGCGATATCGAGCTTCTGGACAACCGGTTCGCGCAGATCCGCAGGCAGGTCCGAGCGCACGCGCTGCACCGCCGACCGCACGTCATCAAGCGCCTCCTGAACCGGCTTTTCCAGGCGGAATTCGACCGTGAGTGACAGCGCGCCATCCTGAATCCGGGTGGTGATATGCCGCAGCCCCTGGACCGACGCGATCGCGTTTTCGATCTTTCTTGCGACGTCGTTCTCAAGCGAGGAGGGCGAGGCGCCAGGCAGGGCGGCCTTCACCACAACGGTGGGCAGATCGATATCGGGAAAGTTCTGGACCTTCATCGCGCGGAAAGCGACCGCGCCGGCGAAACAGAGCAGGATGAACAGCAGAATCGCCGGGATCGGGTTACGGATCGACCAGGCGGAGACGTTAAACATGGGTGGGTCCTTGCTCAACGGCGGCCAGTGGCGGCTGGAACCACGCGGACCTGATCGCCATCGTTCAGAAATCCAGCACCTGAGGCCACCAGCGTCTCGTCACCCTTCAGGCCGGACACAATCTCCACGCGCTCGGCTGTGATTCTTCCTGTCTGAATTCGCAACTGCGTCACGCGTTGATCGGGCTCAATTCGAAACACGTAGCTGAAGCCGTCACGCATTGCGATGGCGGACTGCGGCACCACCAGCGTGCTGCTTTCACCAAGCAGGAATCGGCCACGAACAAACATGCCGGGGCGAAGCCGGGCGCCATCTGGGCTGTTCATGGCGGCAACGTCAACATGGACCACTGCATTGCGCGTCTGCGGATCCACGAGCGGCGCCAGCATTCGTACCCGGCCACCGATCGTGATGCCACCGGGCAGGTCGAGCTGAGCCGACGTGCCGGGCTTGATGCGCAGCAGTTCGTCCGATGTCACCTCGGCGCGCCATTCCAGTCGGCCCTGGCGGATCAGCCGAAATAGCTCTTGTCCAGGCTGCGGCACCGAACCGACACTCGCTGGGCGGGCGCTGATGATGCCGCTATCCGGTGCGAGGACGCGCGTCTGCGCTAAACGGGCGCGGGCGCCCTGTTCCTGCGCCCGCGCGCCTTGTAGACGCGCCATGGCGATCTGCTCGGCGGACAAGTACTGGGCGAGTTGCGTGGCGCTCAGTGCCTCGGTGCCGCGTAGTTTTCGTGCGCGCTCGGCGTTGTCGCTAGCCTCTGTCCACTGCGCTTCGAGTTCTCGGACGGCGGCTTGCGCCTGTGCAAGATCAGCTTCCAGGGTGGCTGACGCAAACACGGCCAGTACATCGCCTCGCCGGACCACATCGCCCACCGATGCCCGGACCTCCACCAGGCGCAGACCCGCGGTCTCTGCTCCGATCGGGGCCTCATCCCAGGCGGCGATACTGCCGTTGGCGGGCAGGCGGAGGGCGAGCGTCTCGCGGGTTGGCGTGATCGCCGATACGCTGAGCGCCGGTCTGGGCGTCACCGTCTGAGCGGCGCTGATGGTGCCTGGCAAGCCCACCATCGGACCGATTGCTATGAGTGTCGTGAACACAACCAGACGGAGGGTCGCCCGCGGTCGGGAAATCCGCGTGATCATGGATCGATCACCGGTTGAAAAAAATCGCTTCATGGGGTGTTCCATCCGCCGCCGGCAGCGCGATAGAGCGAAACGCCTGCGATCAGGCCCTCGCGCACGGTTGCCAGTTCATTGAGTCGAATGTCGATGACGGCTCGTCGCGCCTCTTCGAGCGACTGCCTGGAGTCGAGGCCAGCGGCGACGCGTTGTTCGGTGGCACGCAGCGACCGTTCAAGCGCAAGGCGCGCGCTGCGTACCTGGGTGAGTCGCTGAGAAGTGAAGTGCGCCTGGACCAACGCCTCTTCCACCTCCCGAATCGCCTGGCGTGCCTTGGCATCAAATTGTCTGACCGCGTGATCGAACTCAGCCGCCGCTGCCTTGACGCGTGCTTGTGCCACGCCGCCGTCGAACACGGGCACCTGCAGGCGAATCGGCCCGACCGACCAGGTATTAAGGTCCGCTGCGAGGGGGCCGCCTCGTACGCTGAATGCCCCGATCGAACCGCCCAATGAAAGCCGCGGCAGGCGCAGGGTGCGTGCTTCGCCCACCAGACTGGCGGCGGCCAGCACTTCGCGTTCGGCGGCGAGTACATCGGGGCGCTGTGCCACCACCTGTGCCGGCATGCTGCGCACGACCATCGCCGGCGGAACATCCAGATCGCGCCCGGCACGGCGGGCGAGGCGTTGTCGCAGATCGGGTTCGGCGAGTGCTGTCAGCGCAACGAGCGCTTTCACGTCAAGGTCGCACGCCGCCTGCTGCGCGAGGAGGCGCGAGCTTGCACCTGCCTGCCGCGCGGCTGCGCCGTCGGCGGCTGCCGAGGTTTGCAGGCCCGCCTCCGCATTGAGGCGAGCAAGGCGGGTCAGCGTGTCCAGCGCTCGCAGGTCGGCCGCCACCTGTTCGAGCACGGCCTCGCAGTAGCGCAGGCTCAGGTACTGAACTGCGGTTTCGGCTGCAATCACGACGCGGGCGTCATGCCATAGCGCTTCGGCGCCGTCAGCGCGAGCCTGTGCGGCCTGCGCGGCGAATCGGTTGCGACCGAACAAGTCGGCTTCCCAGCTCGCCGCGAGCGACGCCCCGGCGGTCCGCGATAGTGGCAAAGGGTATTGGGTATTACCCCGGTTTGCGTTCGCGGAAGCGTCGACTGTCGGGCCGAGCGCAGCCTGGCCAGCGGACAGCTCGGCCCGCGCCCGCTCGAGCTGTGCCTGCGCTGCGGAGAGCGACGGGCTGGCCGCCTGCGCGAGCGCGATCAATTCGGGTAGCGTGTCATCGCCCACCTGGGCCCACCAGGCGGAGAGTTCGGAGACCGAGCCACCATGTGCGACCGGTGCCTGCCACGCGGCGGGCGGGGCAGGACGTTCCGGTGCGGGGGGCGCCGCCACGGGGCCTAAGCCCGCGCATCCGGTCAGCGTCACGGCGACGCCTGCTAGCAGTAAGGTCCTGCGGCAACGCATGAAAGAAAACGACCGATTGAAGGAGGGTAGAGAGACAGGGGCAAAGCCCGCCGACCTCTGCGGGTGGCTGGCGCAGGCGAGACTGTAGTCGAACCGAGTGTGCCGCGCTGGGATTCCCTCACCCGGCGGGCGCTGGTTATTCAATCGCGATCAGATTATTTATGATCGAGGCCTACCCACGAACTGGAGTGATCCCCCATGGCCTGGTTCCGTCTCCTTGCCTGCGCGCTGTTGTCAGCCACCGCTGTAGCCGCTCAGGCGCAGACCTTTCCTACCAAACCGATTCGGCTGGTCTGTCCCTTCCCGCCCGGCGGCGCCGTGGATATCGCCTCGCGGGCGATCGCGGCTGAACTCAGCAAGACCATCGGCCAGCCGGTGAGCGTGGAGAATAAACCCGGTGCGGGCGGCAATATCGGCGGCGTAGAGGTAGCGCGTTCTGCCCCCGATGGCTACACCCTGCTCATGACAACCAGCGGCATCAACGGCATCAATCCGGTGCTTTATCGCAAGATGCCTTTTGATCCCAATAAAGACCTCACTTCGGTGGTGGCCCTGGTGTCGCTCTCCAATGTGCTGGTTGCACACCCGTCGGTCAAGGCGGCCAATGTCGCCGAACTGCTCGCTCTTCTCAAGTCCAACCCTGGAAAGGTGACCTTCGCCTCCAGCGGTTCAGGCACCAGCATTCACATGTCGGGTGAAATGTTCATGCACCTCACTGGCACGCGAATGATCCATGTGCCGTACAAGGGTAGCGCGCCGGCAATCACTGATCTGCTTGGCGGGCAGGTCCAGGTGATGTTCGACAACATCCCCTCGGCGCTGCCGCATATCCGCTCCGGCAAGCTGCGCGCGCTAGCCACGACGGGTGCCAAGCGTGACCCGGCCTTGCCCGACCTGCCCACCATTGCCGAGGCAGGCGTGAACGCCTACGAGGCCGGCGTGTGGTTCGGTCTGGCAGCCCCCGCGGGAACGCCGGCTGATGTGATCGCAAAAATCAGCACTGAGGCCATCAAGGGCACGCGCTCCCCCGAGTTCGTCAAGCGCATGACCGAACTGGGCTACGTCATCATGGGGCAGGGCCCCGAACAGATGACGGCCATGCTCAAGGCGGAAATCGAGCGCTGGACGCCTGTGATCAAAGCCTCCGGCGCCGTGGTCGAATAAACCTCGCCGACGCGGATCGAGCGCGGGGCAGTCAGGCGGGGCATGACGCTTCTAACCTCAACACTGGCTGTGTCGTCCGCGCAGTTTGCGTCGGATGCCCGCGCAACACTCACGCTTCTCGAGCGGGTCCGTACGCTCGAGAAGCGAACGCATGATCGCTCGGCCGCCTCCAGAGAGCGGTTCGTGCAACGGGGTCAGCTCCTTCCGCGCGAGCGGGTGGGGCTGCTTCTCGATCCAGGCACCGCATTTTTAGAGCTCTGCACCCTGGCAGGCTATTGCCGTGACAAGCCCGACCCCGAGCGGTCGGTGGCTGGTGCGGGACTGATCGCCGGGATCGGAACGGTGTCCGGTGTCCGTTGCGTAGTGGTGGCTTCAGACGCGGGCATCGACGCTGGTGCGCTTCAGCCGGTCGGGCTGGACAAGCTCTTGCGGCTTCAGTCCATTGCCCTCGAAAACCGGCTGCCTTATCTGCAGCTCCTCGAAAGCGCCGGCGCAAATCTGCTCGACTACCGCGTAGAGGATTTTGTCCGCGGCGGAGAATTGTTTCGAAACCTGGCCCGTCTTTCTGCGGCAGGACTGCCCGTGATCACGGTCACGCATGGGTCATCGACCGCGGGCGGGGCTTATCAGACCGGCCTGTCTGACGTGATCATTCTGGTTCGCGATCGCAGCCGGGTGTTTCTGGCGGGACCGCCACTGTTGCGGGCGGCCACCGGCGAAATCGCTACTGAAGAAGACCTTGGCGGTGCGCTCATGCACACCACCGTGTCGGGGCTTGGCGATCATCTGGCCGAGGATGATCGCGACGCGATCCGAATTGCACGCGAGGTTGTCGCTGCGCTCCCGGATGCCTTCCGCTCTCCTGGCCGCTGGGGTGCCGCCTGCAGTTCGGTGCCGACGCCCGCCGAGTTGGCCGCGCTGCCGGTGGATCCTCCCCGCTACAGCGCGGAGGATTTGCTTGGCATCATCCCGGCGGATGGCCGCCGGCCAGTGGACATGCGGGAGGTGATCGCGCGGATCGTGGATGGCTCGGAATTCCTGCCGTTCAGTGAACGCTATGGCGCTGCTACCGTTTGCGGTCATGCGAGGCTGAACGGGACGGCTATCGGAATCATCACCAACAATGGCCCGATCGATGAAGCGGGCGCGTCCAAGGCTGCTCATTTCATTCAGGTCTGCTGCCAGAGCGGCACACCCCTCATCTACCTCGTGAATACCACCGGTTTCATGGTGGGCCGTCAGGTTGAGCAGGCGGGCATCGTCAAGCACGGGTCGCGAATGGTGCAGGCGGTCGCCAATGCAACCGTGCCACAGATCACGATTACCTGTGGTGCCTCATTTGGCGCCGGCAACTACGGGATGTGCGGGCGGGGCTTCGCGCCACGATTTCATTTCAGCTGGCCCTGCGCGCGAACTGCGGTGATGGGCGCCGAACAGGCGGCGGGCACCATGCGAATCGTGACCGAGGCCGCCATGCGCAGGAAGGGTCAGGTCGACATCGAGCGACTCGATGCGATGAGCCAGGCGATCGTGGAACGCTTTGAATCGCAAACCAGTGTCTTTGCTACCAGCGCCCTGCTGCTCGATGATGGGGTGATCGATCCCCGCGATACGCGCGATGTGCTCGCGTTCGTGCTTGCCATTGTGAGCGAGGCCGAAGGGCGGTCACTCAGGCCGATTCAATTTTCGGTGGCGCGGTCGTGATCCCGCAGCTCGCTTCAACGCCCAACAGACGATTCACCCGCGTAGTGGTTGCCAACCGCGGTGAGATCGCGCTTCGCATCATCCGCGCCGCTAGGGAGCTGGGGTTGTACACCGTAGCGGTATACACGGCCGACGATGCTGCCTCTCCCCATGTGGAACAAGCCGACCAGGCGATCCAGATCGATTCGGCACAAGGCTATCTCGACGCCGATGCCCTGGTCGCGGCCGCGCTTCGTGCAGGCGCGCAGGCGATTCACCCGGGCTATGGGTTCCTGTCCGAGAATGCCGAGTTCGCCCAGCGCTGCATCGATGCGGGTCTTTGGTTTGTCGGGCCTTCGCCCGCCGCTATCCGCCTGATGGGTGACAAAGCCGCAGCCCGGCGTGCCATGGCCTCGCTCGGACTTCCCGTGATCCCGGGCTACGACGGCGACGACCAATCCGACCTCACCCTGCGGCAGGAAGCAGCGCGAATCGGTGTGCCACTCATGATCAAGGCATGCGCGGGGGGAGGGGGCCGAGGCATGCGTCGAGTCGATCGATTGACCGACTTTGAGGTGGCGCTGTCCGCGGCTCGTACCGAGGCGCTTGCAGCCTTCGGCAGCGGCGCGGTCGTGCTTGAGCAGGCGGTCGATCAAGCGCGGCATGTCGAGATTCAGATTCTTGCCGACTCCTACGGCAATGTGGTCAGCCTCGGCGAGCGCGACTGTTCAGTGCAGCGTCGGCATCAAAAGCTGATCGAAGAGTCGCCATGCCCCGCGATGGACGAAGCTCGCCGCCGAGAAGCAGGCATGGCTGCTTCGGAGGCCATCCGTTTGCTGGGCTATGAAGGAGCGGGAACTCTCGAATATCTGCTCGCGCCCGACGGACGACTGCTGTTCATGGAGATGAACACACGCCTTCAGGTGGAGCATCCCGTGACCGAAGCCGTCTATGGGGTCGACCTGGTGCAGTGGCAGTTTCGTATCGCCGCAGGCGTTCGGCTCGCATCAGACGAGGGGCTCGGCGCCTTGCCGCCTAGCGGACATGCAATTGAAGTTCGGTTGTGTGCAGAAGACCCCGCTCGCGCGTTCCTCCCGCAGTCTGGCGAACTGTTGCGCTGGCAGCCTCCGTCGACGGTTCGCGTGGAGCATGCCCTCCACGACGGTGCGCAGATCTCGCCTCGATATGATTCGATGATCGCGAAGCTGGTGGCCCACGGGCCAGATCGCGAATCGGCGCGTCGCAAGATGGTGATCGCCCTCGCTCAACTGCAAGCGTTCGGCGTGGTCACCAATCGCGACTTTCTCATTCGCTGCCTCGAGCATCCGGTGTTTGTGGCGGGCGGTGCGGACACAAGCTTTGTTGAGGCCCACGCCGCCGCGCTCTTATCGCTCGACGATTCTGCCAGCGCGTCGCTCCTCACTGCGGCCGCGTGTTTGCTTCAGCTTGCGCCCGGGGAGCTGTCAGGGGCGAGACTGCTGCCTCTGCTGCCCGTTCCGTTGTGGCTGGAGGCGGATGGTCACCGGTCAGCGCATACGGTCGAGCGTCAGTCAGCCGGGCGTTTCAAAGTGATCTCGGGGGCGACGTCGCTCGATTGCGTCATCCTGCGCGCGGACCCTCACGATACGCATATTCAGGTCGCGGATCAGTTTTTGCGCCTTCGCTGGTGGCGCGGACGAGGGGAGCTCTGGCTCGCAACCGATCAGCTCACGCTGTGCGTACGCAACCGCAGTCTAGAACCCGCCATGATCAGCGCCTCGGCAGCCGCCAATCCCCGCGCTTCGAGCGGAGAGGTCCGCTCACCGATGAATGCGCGGGTCTCGCGGGTGCTCCATGCAGCCGGGGACTCTGTGGCCGAAGGGGCGGTGCTGGTCACGCTCGAGGCCATGAAGATCGAGCATCAGGTGCTTGCCCCCCTCGCGGGCCGGCTCCGCCAAGTTGACGTGACCGCCGGTGGACAGGTTCAGCAGGGCGCCTTGCTACTCGTGATTGAGCCGAGCACCCCCTGATCGCAGGCAGGTGCTGGCGGAGCGCCCATGGCCGAGCGGCCCGCCAGCAGCGCGATCATTTCGTCGCGGGTTTCCTTCGCCTCAGCTGGCAGCCAGCGCCTGCTCCAGGTCGGCGAGCAGGTCATCAATATGTTCGATGCCCACCGACAAACGAACCAGGTCTTCGCTCACGCCGGCCTTGCCCATTTCCTCTGCGCTCAGTTGTCGATGCGTGGTTGACGCCGGGTGTGTGGCGAGCGACTTCGCATCACCAATATTGACCAGTCGCGTGAACAGCTTCAGCGAATCGAGGAAGCGCGCACCGGCCGCGCGTGGGTCGGTGTCGTTGCTGCGCAGCCCGAACGAAATGATGCCGGACGCTTTCCCGCCCATGTATTTCTGAACCAGTCCGTGTTCGGGGTGATCGGACAGGCCCGCATAGTTGACCCAGGCCACCCGCGGATGTTTCTTAAGGTGCTCCGCAATGGCCAGCGCATTGGCGCAGATCCGGTCCATGCGGAGGGCCAGCGTTTCAATGCCCTGGAGAATGAGGAAGGCGTTCATCGGCGAAATGGCTGCGCCCATGTTGCGAAGCGGCACCACCCGCGCGCGCCCAATGTAGGCGGCCGGCCCCAGTGCTTCGGTGTACACCACGCCGTGGTAGGACACATCGGGTTCATTCAAGCGGGGGAACCGCTCCTTGTGCTCGGCCCAGGGGAATTTGCCCGAATCAACAATGGCGCCGCCCACGCTGTTACCGTGCCCACCCAGATACTTGGTAAGTGAGTGCACCACGATATCGGCGCCATGCTCGAACGGGCGGCACAGATAGGGGCTGGGAACCGTGTTGTCGACGATCAGCGGCACGCCGTGCCGATGCGCGATCGCTGCCAGCTTCTCGAAGTCGGTGACGTTTCCAAGAGGATTGCCCACCGACTCGCAGAACACCGCCTTGGTCCGGGAGTCGATCAACGCTTCAAAGGTTTCTGGTTTCCTCGGATCGGCGAACCGCGTCTGAATGCCCATCTGCGGCAGCGTGTGCGCCAGCAGGTTGTAGGTGCCGCCATAGAGCGTGCTCGCTGACACGATGTTGTCGCCTGCTTCGGCGATGGTCTGAATGGCGTAGGTAATGGCCGCCATGCCCGAGGCAAGCGCGAGGGCGGCGATTCCGCCTTCCAGGGCTGCGACGCGCTTCTCGAGTACGTCCTGGGTGGGATTCATGATCCGCGTGTAGATGTTGCCAGCGACCTTCAGATCGAAAAGGTCTGCGCCGTGCTGTGCGTTGTCAAATGAATAGGCAACGGTCTGATAAATGGGTACCGCAACCGCCTTGGTGGTCGGTTCGGGTGTGTAGCCCGCGTGCACAGCCAGGGTTTCAATACGCATGGTGAGTCTCCTTATGGTGTGGGTCAGGCTTTTTGGCAGAACGAAATACTGTGCCAGAATTTTCCGATGCTTCGACAAGCCTTCTGGTGCTGCTGCCTCATTGTGCTGGTCCTGTCGCTGCCCCCTACCGGTGGCAGTGACATGGACCTGTCCGGCTTTTGGGGGAAGGTTCAGATCTCCATGACCTTTGCTGGCCTGACCGTGCTTGGGCTGATCGCCTATCCAGGCAGCCCCAAGTGGCTGGTCATGGGGCTGATCGCGATGGGCTTGCTGATTGAGCTGATTCAATCGTTTGCCCCCTGGCAGTACTCCGAGCCCGATGATCTCCTTGCGGTGATGACCGGGATAATGATCGTCAGGGTGATATGGGTGGTGGCTTTTCGCCGATAGCTAGGCGGGTCGCCGTCTGTCAGTCGGACAACCAGCGCTCAACCAGGCGAACCCAGAACGCGGCACCGGTGGTGAGAATCTCATCGTTGAAATCGTAGCGCGAGTTGTGAAGCATCGCACTTGATTCGCCGTTACCGATCCGGAAAAAACAACCGGGTTTGCGCTGGAGGAAATAGGCGAAGTCCTCGCTCCCAGCTACGGGCGGGAAGGGCATCACGACCCGCTCTTCTCCCACCAGTTCGGTGGCCACCTGCCGGGCAAAGTGCGTCTCGGCCTCGCTGTTGACGAGCACCGGGTATCCACGCTCATAGTCGATCAAGGCGACGGCGCCATAGCCCTCAGCATGACCCGTGACCAGCGCGCGAATCCGTGCCTCAAGCCGATCGCGTACCGCGGGGTCGAATGAGCGAACGCTCAATTCCAGCCGTGCACTCTCAGGGATCACATTGGCAACGGTTCCTGCCTGGAGCACCCCGATGGTGACGACGGCTGCATGCATGGGGTCGATGTTGCGCGACACAATGCTCTGGAGCGCCATCACCAGACTGCCTGCCACCAATACCGGGTCGACGGTTTGATGGGGCCGCGCGGCGTGCCCGCCGCGTCCGCGGATGGTGATCTTGACCGTATCGCACGCAGCCATGAAGGGGCCAGTGCCGAACAGAAAGGTGCCGGCCGGCATGCCTGGGTGGTTATGAAGCCCGAATACCGCGTCGCACGGAAAACGCTCAAACAATCCGTCTGCGATCATGCGCTCTGCGCCACTGTCTTTGCCGGACTCTTCCGCGGGTTGAAAGATCAGTCGCACCGTTCCGGAAAATTGACGGGTCGCAGCCAGATGCTGCGCCGCGCCAAGCAGCATGGTGGTGTGGCCGTCGTGGCCACAGGCGTGCATCACGCCAGGTACCGTGCTGTGATAGGGGCGGTCTGTCTGCTCCTGGATGGGCAGGGCATCCATGTCGGCACGAAGCGCGATGGACTGTTCGCCCGAGCCTGCCCGAAGGCTCGCCACCACGCCGAACCCGCCAACGCCCGAGGTCACATCCCAGCCCCAGTCAGCGAGTTTTTCGGCGACCAGCGAGGAGGTGGCTTCCTCGCGGTATGACAGTTCGGGATGACGATGGATGTGTCGCCGGGTATCGCGAAGTAACGCGCCTGCACCGGCCAGGTCGCCCAGTTCGCAAAAACAGCGCAATGCACCCGCCATGAGAACTTCCTCATTACTCAGAGGTCGAGACGGTATCACGTAGAATCATTGATCTACGTCGCTATTTACTCCCTACAGAGATACCCTTGCCCGCATCGTTGTCCATGCGATTTCCCCTTGTCACGCGTGCATCGTCCTGGTCGTCCGGTCGGGTGATGCGAGTTGCTCTCTTGGCGGGCCTGACCTGGTTTTCGGCCGCCCAGGGCCAGGAGGCGCCCTCAGCTGGTCCCGTGTCCGCTCCGGGCACCGTTCAGCCCGGTTTGTCCGAGGGGGCGGCTGCTCGTACCGCTCCTGGCCGCCTGGCCCGCATCGGGTCTGCAGGCCCGGTCGGTCTTGCGCGGCTTCTGGAAGCCACCGTTTCGGTACACCCCAGCGTCCGCGCCAAGCAGGGCGAGTTGCAGGCGGCGGGCTTTGACCTCGACGGTGCAAACTGGGGCTGGTTCCCTACCGTGTCGAGCGAAGTTCAAGCCGATGACGGATCTCGGGCGGCTGCGCTTCAGGTCCAGCAGCCGCTCTGGACGGGCGGCCGAATTCCTGGGCAGATCGATCTTGCAACCGCCAATCGCGAGGCGGCCTCGGCTGCAGTGATCGAAGCTGAGCAGCAGGTCATGCTGTCGGTGGGGACATCGTTCTACGAGTTTCTCCGGCAGCAGGCCCGGATCGAAATCGCACGCAGCAACGAAGCCGAGCACAGCAAACTTCTTGAAATGATTCGCCGACGGGTCCGCGCCGAAGTCAGTCCGCAATCCGACCAAACCCTGGCTGCCGCCCGTTTTCAGCAAGCGTTGGCTGAGCGCCTGCAGTTTGAGCGTGCCCTGGAAACCGCCCGGGTGAGTCTCGAGCAATTGTCAGGCATTTCGCTGTCTGGCGGATTGCGCGCACCGGACCGACTGCCGGGCGTCCCGGGAAGCGAACTCGAAGCACTCGATGCCGCAATCGATTTTTCTGCAGAGCGGCGACGGCTCCAGGCCCTGGTCGTTGCCTCACGGGCCCAGATCGATGTCACGCGCGCGGGCACCCGGCCGACCGTTTTTGCAGCGGTGCGCCAGCAGTTGGGCGCCGTGCCGTTCGGGGTTGACCGGACGCGCGCTTTCCTTGGTGTGGAGTTCAAGCCGGGCCCGGGCCTTTCCTCACTCACCGCGGTGCAGGCGGCCGCCTCGCGGGTCGAGGCGAGCGAAGAGGCCGTCGTCGTCCATGAGCGGCAGCTCGCTCAGCAGGTTCGGGCCGCGTGGCTCGATCTGCAGGCTCAAACGCTGCAGCTTGAGCCTTCGCGCGCGATCTCCTCGTCCACCGACGAGGTTGTCGCGTCTTACCTTCGCCAATACCAGGTAGGCCGTAAAACCTGGCTTGACGTGCTCAACGCCCAGCGTGAAACCACCCAAGCCCGCTACACCCTTGCCGACCTTGAGGCCGGCATCCAGGCGGCCCACCTGCGCCTCCTCATGTTGAGCGGTCGCATCGACGCCCGCTCGCTTTCCCGACTCGGACCCTGATGTCAGACGAATCCACCCGCGAAGACCCTACCCTCGCACTGCTTCTGTCGCGGCTGGCCGCGCTTCAGGGGCAGGCGGTCCCAGCGCACCGTTTCGGAATGCTCGACAAAACCGATGACGGTGTTGAACTGGCAGCGCTTGGCCGCCTTGAACGGGCGCGGGAAAGCTGGCTCGCCCGTTTTACCCAGGCGGAATGGCGGGAAGTCACGCCTGAGCACGCCACCCGCAGCGACATGCCTGCTCTTTGGATTTCCAAGGATGGCAGTAACGTGCTGCTTGTCCGTGGTTTGCTAGGTGGCGGGGCGTTCGCGGTCGAAGACGCTGCGAGCGTATCAATGACCCTCACGGCAGAGGCTGCCCGAGAGGGCGCGATTTTGCATCTTCCGGTCACCGTCGCGGCGGTTCCCAGCGAAACCGGTGCCCCGCAGCGAACCGCCGCCGAATGGTTTGCCTTTGCCATTCGCCGGCATCGGCGCGTGTTCTTTGAAGCGGTATTTGCCACCTCCGTAGTGAGCGTTATCGGTCTGGTGGCAGCGCTTTACTCCATGCAGGTATACGACCGGGTGGTCCCGACCAAGGGTTATTCCACGCTCTGGGTGCTCACGATCGGTGCATTGATTGCCATCGCACTCGAACTGATTCTCAAGCAGGTCAGGGCGCTGATGGTCGATCGTGCCTGCAAACTGATCGATCAGGAACTCTCTGCCATCTTTTTTGGCAAGGCGCTTGATATTCGCCTCGATGCCCGGCCGCGAACGGTCGGCACCTTTGCCTCGCAAATTCGGCATTTCGAGTCCGTTCGCAACTTCATGACCTCGTCTACGCTCTTCATTCTCGCTGACGTGCCGTTTGCTCTTCTGTTTGTGGCGGTCATTGCAATGCTTGCCGGGCCGGTTTCTCTTGTTCCCCTGCTCATGGTGCCGGTTGCGATCGCTGCGGGGATGGTGTTTCGAAAGCCCATCGAGCGTCACACCGCCGAGCACATGAACGAATCCAACCGCAAGAACGGTCTCCTCATCGAGGCCGTTGACGGCATTGAATCGGTCAAATCGGCGGCGGGTGAGTGGAAGATGCTCGATCAATGGAGAGCACTGACCGCAACCATCGCGCAAAGCGAATTGCGCATGCGAACGCTTTCCACCTTGTCAACGAACCTTGCGCAGACCATTCAGCAGCTCAGCTATGTTCTGCTGATCGCGGCAGGGGCTTACGCCATCACTTCTGGCAGCCTGACGATGGGTGGGCTGATCGCGTGTTCCATCGTTTCGGGCCGCGCGCTTGGCCCCATGGCACAGATTCCCGGCCTCATTGTTCAGTGGAAGCATGCCAAGGTCGCGCTGAAATCGCTTGATGCGATCATGGCCATGCCGGGCGACCGCGATCCCAGCGTGCGTCTGGTGGTCCCACAGTCATGCGCAGGCCAGATTCGCCTTGATCAGGTGCGTTTTGGCTACGGGCGGGATCGCCCGGTCATCGAAATCCCCGAAATGTCGGTGAAAGGTGGGGAGCGCATTGCTGTGCTCGGCGCGGTCGGGTCTGGCAAATCGACCCTCATCAAGCTGATGTCAGGGCTTTTCAAGCCCGGGCAAGGCACCGTGTTCCTCGACGGCGTCGACATGACCCAACTCGCGCCGGAGTTCGTTCGCGAGCACGTGGGTTACCTGCCTCAGGATGTCCGCCTTTTCAACGGCACCCTGCGCGACAACCTTACCCTTGGACTTCCCGCGCCCAGCGATTCCCAGATCCTCAAAGCTTGTCAGGCCACCGGCCTCGATCGTGTCATCCAGGGGCACCCCAAGGGGCTTGAGCTTGAGATCACCGAGGGTGGGCGGGGCTTGTCGGGCGGACAGCGTCAGTTGGTCGGGCTGACCCGACTCCTCCTGATGCAGCCGCGGCTGATGTTGCTTGATGAACCTACCGCTTCCATGGATGGAGCGCTTGAAGCCATGGTGATGAAGCACTTGTTTGGTGGAATGCCCCCGGAATCCACGGTCATCGCGGTGACGCACAAACCCGCTTTGCTGCCGCACGTCAATCGACTGATCGTTCTCGATCGCGGCAAGGTGGCACTCGATGGGCCTCGTGACCAGGTGCTCGCGCGCCTGCAGAAGGGGAATGCGGGGGAGGCCGCTGCGTGAAGATCTTCTGGTTTCTTGAATCGGGTGAACCGGGGCGGGATCGCCGTGCGCTCTCGCGCGACCTTCGTCGATCACGCCTCACGCTCTGGACCACGGCCTTCGCGCTGATTGTCTTTCTTGTCTGGGCAGATTTTGCGGTGATCGATCAGATCACGCGTGCCCCGGGGCAGGTGATCGCCAGCCAGCGATCCCAGGTCATTCAGTCTCAAGACGGCGGAACCATCGAGCAGCTACTGGTGAAAGACGGCGATACGGTTGACCGGGGGCAGGTTCTGGTTCGGCTAGAAAAAGCGCGAAGCGAAGCGTCATACCTCGAAGCGCGTGCGAAATCGGCGGGGCTCACCGCCACGGTTGCGCGTCTGCGCGCCGAAGTGTTTGGTGGTGAGCCGGTGTTTCCGCCCATGCTGGCCAACTACCCTCAGTTCCGGGACAACCAGCTGGTTCTATTTCGCAAGCGCAAGTCGGCCATTGAAGAGGAGGTCTCCGCACTGGAAACGCTGGTGGGCTTGGCTCAGCGCGAACTGGAAATGACGCAGCCCCTCTTGAAGACGGGCGATGTCAGTCGCACCGAGGTGCTCAGGCTAGAGCGGCAGGTGGCCGAAGTTTCGGCGCAGATCACCAACAAGCGAAACCGC
>CAIPNM010000054.1 GCA_903866395.1 uncultured bacterium | reverse complement strand
GGGCGAGTTTATGGCCGCCCCGGCTTTCGGGCGTTCCGACGAGGGCACCGGCGCGCACGCGCCGGCGACAGCCGTTCGAGCGACTCAGCCAAGCCCGCCCCGCGCCCGAACGATCAGCTCCCACCCCCACCAGGCGAGGACGCGGTGCACACGCCCGCCGAGCCGCTCCGACTGGAGGGCGCGGGGCGGGCTTGGCTGGGAGCGAGTCGGCCGAGCCGAGGAGGACGCGCGAAAGCCGGATCAGGTGGCCATATGTCTGAGCCCGCCCAAGCGGGCGAGTTTATGGCCGCCCCGGCTTTCGGGCGTTCCGACGAGGGCACCGGCGCGCACGCGCCGGCGACAGCCGTTCGAGCGACTCAGCCAAGCCCGCCCCGCGCCCGAGCGATCAGCAACAACCCCTCAAAGGGCAGTTTGCGGCCACGTCCTCGCACACCCCTGTAGCCACGTCGCCCAGTCGCGCCCCGGATGAACCGTCCCGCATTCGCTGCAGGTGCGCGCCGCCTCCGAGGAGTCGTAGAAGCGGGCATAGGTCTTGGGCAGATCCTCAACAATGCTCTGCAGCTGAATCTCAAGGCGCATGACCAGATGCCCACAGTTCGAGCAGAACCACTCGAAGGCATCGATGATGCCTGCCGGGCGGCTCCGTTCAATCACCGTGCAGAGACTCCCCGCTTCGGGGCGCTGCGGCGAATGCCGGACATGCGCGGGAAGCAGAAATACGTCGCCCTCTCGCAGGTGAATTCGCTCGATCTTGCCTCGGTCAGCCACCAGCACCGACGCGGTGCCGCGAAACTGATGGAAGTATTCCTCGAAGGGGTCATCATGAAAATCAGTTCGCTGATTCGGCCCACCCACGACCGTGCAGATGAGATCGGAGTCAGGCCAGATTTGCTGGTTACCCACCGGGGGCTTGAGCCGCTGGGCATGCGTCTCCAACCATCCTCCTAAACTGATGGGCGCGCCATAACGAAGCGTGTCGGCAATCCGGGCCGAGTCGGCTACAGGTTCGGTCATGGTGGGGGTCCTCTCGATAACGATCCGGGCGCGTCCGAACGACGCCTACCTCATAACAATACCTGTAACGGGACCGTGCGATGGCAGGCGGTTCCGCACATCGAGGCACCACTCAGCCGGGCGATAGTTCGCCCACCGCGCGCTTGAGCAGCACGGCCGCGATATGCGCCCGATATTCGGCTGGCGAATGAAGATCGCCGTACGCACACGCCGGATCCAGTGTGAGGCCCGCCAGCGCCGCGCGATGAAAGCGCTCGCCGAGACGCGCCTCCGCCTCCGGCCAACGGCACACGCCCGCGCCCAGCCCGGTGAGCGCGACGCGCACCGATCCCGGCAGGCGCACCACTGCCACCCCCACCAGCGCAAAGCGCGACGCTGGTTGTTCAAACTTCAGATAGCGGCCGGCGATCGGTCGCGGGAACTCAACGCCAAGGATCAATTCATCCGGCGCAAGTGCAGTCGCGAAGATCCCCTTGAAAAATTCATCTGCCGGGATTCGGGATCGTGTGGTCACCACGGTCGCGCCGCTCGCAAGCACACCCGCTGGCCAGCAGGCGGCAGGATCGTTATTCGCGAGCGAGCCACCAAGCGTACCGACCGAGCGCACCTGCTGGTCGGCGATCCCGCCGGCCAGCGCCGCAAGCATCGGCCAACCTTCCATCACACCTCGGTCCGCGGCCACGCGTGCATGCGGCACCATCGCGCCAACGAGAAGATGATCGGCCCCGGCACGAAGGGTGCGAAGTTCGTCGATATCCTGCAGGTCAATCAAATGAGTGGGCGCCGCGAGACCAAGACGCATCGCCGGAAGCAGGCTCTGGCCACCTGCCAGCGGCCGCGCCTCCGGACTCGCTTTCAGGCTCTCAATCGCCGAGGCAGTTGAACTCGGTCGGCAGTGAATCGGGCCCCACAGCGGCATATCTGACACCCGATTCGTATCCGGGACGCAAGGCGAAGTCGGCCGCCCGCGGTCAGGGCGATCCATCGACGCTCCTTCAACCGGACGATCCGCAGCGCGTGATCGACGGAGAACCGGCAGGGCCTCGCAAATCGCCTGCACAATGCCTTCGTAACCCGTGCAGCGGCAAAGATTGCCACTCAGGGCTTTGCGAACCGCGATCGGTTCAGGCTCAACCGCCTCGTCCACCATTGCAAGCGCGCGCATCACGAAACCAGGCGTGCAAAACCCGCACTGCAGGGCATGGTGACGACTGAACGCCTGCTGGATGAGGTGCAGCTCACCGCCCTCTCCCCCAAGCCCTTCAATGGTCAGAACATCGCAGCCGTCACTCTGTTCGGTGAGCCGATTACAGCTCTTGATCGGCGAACCGTTCACCAACACCGTGCACGCACCGCACTGTGCGGTATCGCAGCCCTGGTGTGTGCCGGTGAGCTGACAGCGTTCGCGCAGCGTCTCAACCAGAGGCTCAGCTGCGTCAACTTCCAGAACACACTCACGTCCATTCACCCGCAAAGCGATGATGCGGCGGTTCATGCCGGCCCTCCCATCGAACCGGATCGCAACGCCGATAGCGCCTGCCATAGCGTCGGGGCAGTGAGCGGAAATTGCAGGTCAGCCTCGCCCCAGGGCGATAACGCATCGCGCGCAGCGTTCATGATCGCCGCCGGAACACCAATGCAACCTGCCTCGCCCACGCCTTTCGCACCCAGCAGATTGAACGATGTGGGCTGCCCCAAGCTCTCGATGACGAGGTCGGGCATATCAGAAGCGCGGGGCACGGCATAGTCCATTAAAGAACCGGTGAGGAGCTGACCGGCTTCGTCATACACCACGTGCTCCATCAGCGCTTGACCAACGCCTTGCGCGAAACCGCCCAGCAATTGACCATGTGCGAGCGTAGGGTGGATCAGTCGTCCTGCATCGTCGACCCACACCACCCGCTCGATGGTCAACTCGCCTGTGTCCCCATCGATCGCAACCTGCGCCATGACGCAGCCGCTCGCCCAGGACTCGCGCGCCGTGAATCGCGTCTCTACCGTAATAGGCAGCGCGTCGCCTGCCGCGCGACGGGCGAGCGCCTGACGGCAGGCATCAACGATGGCGCTACCGCCGATTGCCGTGCTGCGACTGGCGAGCGCCCCCACGCCGTCAGGGCACACCGCGGTATCGCCCATTTGTACGTCGACTGTGGACTCATCGCATCCCAGCGCCTCGGCCGCAATCTTCGCAAAGGCGGTCGCGTGCCCCTGCCCCTGCGCCGGCGAACCGCTTGCCACCGTCACCCTGCCGTTATCGTGGAGCGTGATGCGAGCGCTCTCCCACCCTTGACCGCAGGGCTCGACATAGAGCGCAGTCCCCACGCCAACACATTCGCCAGCGTGGCGCCGCAACGCCTGCTCGCGGCGTGCGCGCGGGTAATCAAAGCGCTCACAGGCCCGTTCAAGCAACGCTGCGTAGTCACCCGAATCGAGTGTTTCCCCTGTCGGTGTGGAATAGGGCAAGGCCTGGGCAGCAATGAGATTGCGCCGCCGCAACTCCACCGGGTCGAGTCGCAGCGCCCTCGCCGCTCGCTCAATCAGCACTTCGGTCAGTAGCACCGCTTCTGGCCGACCGGCGCCGCGATAGATATTAACCGCCGAGGCATTCGACAGCGTGGCCTTGCCGTGAACGGACAGACCCTGAACCCGGTAGGGACCGGGCAGGATGCGCGCTGCGTTACGAAGCGGCACCACGGATGAAAACGGCATCCAGGCACCCAGCGCGAAGTGCAGCTGCGCGTCGAGCATTTCCAACTGACCGGCTGACGACACCGATAATCGCCCGTGCATCGTCGATCCTCGGCCATGCATGCCGGCGGTGAATTCTTCCGAGCGGCTCGCCACCCACCGAAGGGATCGGCGCAGCCGCCATGCGGCCCAGGGCACCAGCAGATCCTCGGGCACGACCGACGCGCGCGCACCGAACGCGCCCCCCACATCGGGTGCAATCACACGAACCTGATCACGACTGAGGCTGAGCGCACGCGCAATGTCGTCGCGCGCGCGGGAGGGCGACTGCGACGCCAGCCACACCGTGATGTGACCCGCTTCTGATTGCACCTCCACCACCACAGCACGAGGCTCCAGCGCCATCGCCACGAGCCGGGGCGAATCAAGCGACGCCGAAACCGTCGCCCCAGGCGCGCGCGCCGCACCCTGCCGCTCGCTCGCAGCGTAGCGATGTTGAACCTGTGTAACCGTCTGGCTTGCCCCGTCACCATCGAGTACTGCTGGCTCGGGGTCGACCTCGACACTGACCCGATCAGCCGCCGCGAGCGCAAGCGCCCGCGACTGCGCCACCACGATTGCCACCGGCTGCCCGGACCAGGTCACACGGTCGCGCGCCAGCAAATCAAAGGACTCGGCACGATCAAGCGGTAACAGCGGATTGACCGCAGGCATCGATAGCGCCCCGAGCTCGGTCGCGGTAAAGACCGCAACAACCCCTGGCAAAAGAAGCGCGTCCCGCGTGTCGACCGCCAGGAGGCGACCACGCGCATGCTGACTTCTCACGAAGGCGACATGAAGCGCCCCGTCGATCCGGACGTCGGCGGTGAACCGACCACGCCCGGTCAGAAGGCGATCGTCTTCACGGCGAAGCGGTTTGAATGGCGCGGTGGCGGAAGGCTGGTTCTGCAGGTCTTGCATGCCGAGACGCGATCGCCCGTCCGTTGAAACGGCCTCACGCAGATGATTGGCGAACGATGAAGCCGTCGATGTTGCCTGAACCCCGTACTCGAGACAACTCGTCAGCGCTTCACCGCAGCAGACTCCAACTGGCCCGCCGTGAGGTAGCGATCGACCAGCGCCGCCCAAAACCGCGACACCGGCGCGATGATGTGGTCGTTGAAGTCATAGCCCGGGTGATGCACCATGCAGCCACCCGGCTGACCGGCGAGTCCGTTCCCCACGAAGAAGTAACACCCTGGCACCTTCTGCAACATGAAAGCGAAATCTTCGCTGGCAGTAAAGCGCCGGCCTTCGGTGACCACCCGATCAGGCCCGAACAGCGAGAGCGCCACACCCGATGCGAACTGGGTACAGTGGGCATCATTGACGAGCACGTCGTAGCCCGGTCGCCAGTCAATCACGGCCTCCACCCCCAGGCCCCTCGCCTGCGACTCGACAATCTCGACAATCCGACGGCGAAGAAGTGCCCGCACCTCGGCGTTCAGCGCGCGCACGCTCAGCTCGAGCGTGGCGCGGTCGGGAATGACGTTACCCGCCTGGCCGGCGTGAAGCGCCCCGACTGAAACCACAGCGGTTTCGAGCGGGTCCACATTGCGTGCAACCACTGACTGAAGTGCCAGAACGATCGACGAGGCAGCAACGATCACGTCGGTCGTGGTGTGCGGCATGGCGCCATGGCCCCCCACGCCGTTCAGGTGCACCGTGACGTCGTCACTCGATGCCATGGTCGGACCGCTTCGGAACATAAAGCTGCCGGTGGCCAAACCCGGCATGTTGTGCATAGCAAAGACAGCATCGCAAGGAAAACGTTCGAAGAGGCCATCGTCGATCATGCGTACCGCGCCACCCGCGCCCTCTTCTGCAGGCTGGAAAATCAGGTTGATGGTGCCCTCGAAGCGCGCCGACTGAGCGATGGCCTGGGCTGCCGCGAGTAGCGTGGCGGTGTGACCATCGTGGCCGCAGGCGTGCATCACCCCCGGTACGGTGCTCGCCCACTCCAGGCCAGTTTTCTCGTGTACGGGTAGCGCGTCCATGTCGGCGCGAAGGCCGAGACGACGGCCGCCACGGCCGCGCTGGAGCTGCCCCACGACACCGGTTCCACCGATCCCGGTTGTCACCGAATAGCCCCACCCCGACAGGAGCCTCGCCACCATCGCCGCGGTGCGATGCTCCCTGAACCCGAGCTCGGGATTCGCATGCAGATCACGGCGGATGCGAATGAACTGCGCAAGCGGCATCCCCGCCTCGGACTGTGCGAGGCGCGGCGCGAGCATGACCTCGCCGGCTTCGGTGACAGCGTTCATCGGCCGCTCACTGGGGCTGAAGATTCATCGACTTGGCGATCGCCCGCATCTGCGCTGTGTTGTCAGCATAGAGCTTCGAGAGTTCATCAAGCGGACGCGGGCCGGGTACCACCATCGCCTGCGCCTCGAGTTGCCCGCGTACCGTGGCATCGTTAGCCACTTCGCCCAGCGCCTTGTGCAGCACGTTCACGATGGCCTCGGGCGTGTTCCGGTGCACGAAATATCCAGCCCAGATATCAAACACAAAGCCCTTCAGCGAACCGCTCTCATCGAGTGTGGGCACTTTCGAAAATAGCTGCTGGCGCCCGGCTGACAGCACCGCTGGCGCCTTCAGCTTTCCCTCCTCCACCAGTTGCACCTGGCCCCTGCCATAGGGGGTCATGAAGATGTCGACCTGACCGGCGAGCAGATCCTGCACCGCGGGTGCGCCGCCCTTGTACGGTACATGCACCATCGGCACGCCCGTCACATTTGACATGTGTTCGCCCAGCAGGTGATAGAACGAGCCCGGCCCCACGCTCGCATAGGTAAGCGGCTTGCCGCCTGCTGCAGCCCGCTTGGCGTAAGCCATCAGCTCATCACCGTTGGCCGCCGGCAGGTCTTTTCGCGCCAGCATCACCAGCGGGTTGATGGTGATCATCTGCACCAGCCGAAAATCTTCGCTGCGGTATTTGATCGCTGCGTTCGCAAGCGGTGCGAGGATCAGCTCGTTGGGCGAACCCTGAAAGATGACGTAGCCATCGGCGGGGCTGTTCAACACTTTCTGTGCGGCAATGCCGCCGCTTGCGCCACCAAGATTTTCCACCACCACAGGCTGGCCCAGGTGTTTGGCGAGCGTGCTACTCAGCGTACGCGCAATCACATCGGACACGCCCCCCACCGGATACGGCACCATCAGCACCACCGGTTTCGAGGGAAAGGGCTGGGCCTGCGCAGCGCAGCTCACCAGCAAAGCGCCCAAGAGGCCGGGCAATCGCTTCATAAACGAGGTCATTGAAGTCTCCCGAACAGTTCACCGATCTGGGACCGGCTGGATTGGAATGAGGCGGAATCGTTGCGGGAGACATTCTTAGCGGGCATAATCATGCTGTCCAATGCATTAATAATCATTAATTTATTCATTTAATGTATATATGATGACGCTCGTCCAGTTTCGACACTTCAGCGTGCTCGCCCAGGCCGGCTCGTTCGTTCGCGCAAGCGAAATGCTCCATCTCACGCAGCCGGCGTTGAGCCGCAGCATTCAGGCCCTCGAAGGCTCGCTCGGCCGGCCGCTCTTTGACCGCGTCGGTCGCCGAATCGAGCTGACGGCCTTCGGGCGAGATGCACTTCGTCGGGTGCGGCAACTGATCGAAGACGCCGAACAGCTCGCGCAAAGCGGCGCGGCGCCTGACGCGCAGGCGCGGGGCCGACTGCGGCTAGGCCTGAGCTCGGGCCCCGGCGTTATGCTCACCGTCCCCGTCATCACCCACTTTGCCCGGCACTATCCACAGCTTCATGTCGACATCGTTCGCGCCAACACCCATGCGCTTGAGCAGATGCTGCGCGACCGCGATCTCGATGCCATGGTGGTCGATGCCCGGTCGCTGCGCCCCGCCCCCGATCTTGCAATAGAACCGCCCATCGACATGCGCGGTGCGTTCTTGTGCCGCCCTGAGCACCCGCTCGCTAAACTGCCGCGCGTGGCTCTCCATCAGATGCTCAACTATCCGGTGGCATCCACGCCGCTGAGTGACGAACTCGCGCGTCTATTGGTTGAGCGCTACGGCGCGCGGGCTCACCCCGAGGCCATGGTGCGACTGACCAGCGATGAGATCTCTCACCTGATCGAGGTCGCCCACCGTACCGATACGCTGCTGCTCGCCATCCGTGCCTCGGCACCCGGTCTGCATGAGCTCGTGGTGTCGCCCGCGCTCGAAGCCAATGCGCGATTCGCACTGGTCACGCTCGCGGGTCGCGCTCAGTCAACGTTCCTGCCCGAAGTCCGGCAACTGATGGTCGAAGTGCTTCGCGAACCCACACCACCGTCCCCCCCGGCCCGGCGCAAACGATGATGGAACCGTTGCATTGGTGGGGAAGCGTCGCGCTGACCACGCTCGAAGGGCTGGCCACTGCCGCGTTCGCAATCTCCGGCATCATCGAAGCCACCCGTAAGCGCATGGATGTCGTGGGCGTGGGCGTGGTGGCGTTTCTCACCGCCTTCGGCGGCGGCACCCTGCGCGACCTGCTTCTCGATCAGCGGCCCTTTTTCTGGGTGCGCGAACAATACGCACTTGGCGGGGTGTTTCTCCTCTGCCTGATTGCGCTCGTCTTCATGCGCCAGCGTCATATCGCGATCACCGAACGCATGATCGAATGGCCCGATGCGCTCGGCCTGGGGTTGTTCTGCGCATCAGGCGTTCATCAAGCCCACCTCCTGGGCATGCCGCCCCTGGTATCGGTCATCATGGGCGTTGTCACCGCGGTGTTTGGTGGCGTGCTTCGCGACATGGTCTGTAACGAAATCCCAGCCACCCTCCGAAACCATCGGCCCTACGCGATCTGCGCCCTGGCGGGCGCACTCGCCTATCTGCTGCTGGCCGCGCTCGATGCGCCAGCCTGGCTGGCGGTGGGCGCTTGCGCAGCCCTGGCCAGCAGCCTGAGAGCGCTTGCGATCCTGCGCAACTGGTCACTTCCGGTCTGGCGGCTCTGAGTTTCGCGAGCGCGGTACAGTTTCGATCTTGACCCCACCAACAAGCGAGCGATCGATGGGCGCCCTGAACGGACTGAAGGTATTGGAAATCGCAGCCATCGGCCCCGCGCCGTTCTGCGCGATGATGCTGGCCGATATGGGCGCCGACGTGGTTCGCGTAGACCGGCGAGTCGATGCGGGCCTCGGTTTTTCAATGGCGCCGCAATTCGATGTGATGGGTCGCGGCCGGCGTTCGATCGCACTCGACCTCAAATCACCCGAAGACCTTTCCGTTGTCCGACAGCTGATCGGCGCCGCTGACGTCTTCATCGAGGGCTTCCGCCCTGGCGTGATGGAACGACTGGGACTGGGGCCCACCGAGTGCCTGACCCTTCAGCCCAAGCTGGTGATCGGACGGATGACCGGTTGGGGCCAGGACGGGCCGCTGGCGCACGCGGCCGGTCACGACCTCAATTACATCGCGCTCACCGGCGCGCTCGCCGCGATTGGTCCGTCAGATCACCCCCTGCCGCCTCTCAACCTGGTTGGCGATTTTGGGGGCGGCGGCATGTTGCTCGCGGTGGGCATTCTGGCCGCGGTCATTGAGGCCGGGCGGTCAGGCAAAGGCCAGGTGGTCGATGCCGGCATGGTTGACGGGGCTGCGCTACTCATGGCGAGCACCTACGGCATGCGGGCAGCGGGCCTCTGGAGCGACCTGCGCCAGAACAATGCGCTCGACGGCGCAGCCCCCTGGTACAGCGCCTACCGAACCGCAGACGGTGGCTTTGTCACGATCGCCGCCATTGAGCCCAAGTTCTACGCAGAACTGCTCGCGCGGCTTGAGCTCAACCCCGCCACCCTCCCCGCTCAGCATGACCGCAAGCGCTGGCCTGAACTTCGCCAGGCATTTGTCGACACCTTTGCCCGCCATACCCGATCCGAATGGGTGGCCCGCCTCGAAGGCACGGATGTCTGCTTTGCGCCGGTGCTCAGCATGCACGAGGCGGCCGCGCATCCGCACAACGCCGGCCGCGGTACGCTGGTCGAACAGGATGGCGTGGTGCAACCCGCGCCAGCGCCCCGGTTCAGTCGCACGCCCTCGGCATTGCGGGGCGGATCACCCGCGCCCGATGCCGACCGCAAAGCAGTCCTTCGTGACTGGCAGATCAATGTCTGAGCCGCCGCGCCCTTGGGGCGCTTGGCGTACACTTTGCGTTTCCGCGCGCCTCGCCCCGACTCCCCTGGAGCCCCAGTGTTAACCGCTCCGCATCGCCATCTCCCCATCAAACAGTTGCTGGTGTGTTGCGCCGCCATCGTGATGCTCACGATGGGCGTGCGGCACGGCTTCGGACTTTGGCTACAACCCATCACCCAGGCCCATGGCTGGCTGCGCGAGGATTTTTCCATCGCACTGGCCGTACAGAATCTGGTCTGGGGGGTCACAGGCATTTTTTCCGGCATGCTCGCCGATCGCTTCGGCGCATTCCGGGTCGTCGTAGGCTGTGCGCTGGTTTACGCGTTGGGGCTGGTTGGCATGGCCTTCACCGACACGCCGGTCATGTTCTCGCTCACTGCAGGCGTGCTGATCGGTATCGCCCAGGCCGGCACCACCTATTCAGTGATCTACGGCGTATTGGGCCGAAACGTTCCGGCTGACCGGCGTGCCTGGGTCCTGGGTGTGACCGCATCCGCAGGCTCGTTTGGCCAGTTCGCCCTCATGCCACTTGAGAGCTGGCTGATCAACACCTTGGGCTGGCAACTCGCGCTTGTGTGGTTGGCTGCCGCCGTGCTGATGGTGGTGCCGCTCGCTTTGGCCCTGCGCGAACCGCAGATCGGCCGCTCAGGCAGCACTCAATCGCAGCAGACCATTTGGGAGGCATTACGCGAGGCTTTCGGGTATCGCAGCTTCCAATTGCTCATGGCGGGCTACTTCGTTTGTGGCTTTCAGGTGATGTTCATTGGGGTTCACATCCCGAGTTATGTGAAGGACAACGGACTCGATCCGCAGGTGGCCAGTTTTGCGCTCGCCCTGATCGGTCTGTTCAACATCTTTGGCACCTATACCGCGGGCTCCCTTGCGCAGCGCCTGCCTAAGCACAAGATCCTGTCAGGCATTTATTTCGCCAGGGCGCTCGGTATCGGCGTGTTTCTGATCGCGCCGCCATCGCCGATGAGCGTCTATCTGTTTGCCGCCTACATGGGCCTCTTGTGGCTATCTACGGTGCCGGTCACCACTGCGTCAGTCGCACAAATTTTCGGGGTGGCGCATCTGTCCATGCTGGGCGGGTTCATCTTTTTCAGCCACCAGGTGGGCAGCTTCATCGGTATCTGGCTGGGCGGCTGGCTCCACGACCGCACCGGCAATTACGACCTCGCCTGGTATCTCGCCATTCTTCTGGGCGTGCTGGCGGGGCTGGTCAATCTGCCTGTGAATGAAAATCCGATTCGGCGCACTCAGAAGGCGATCGCATGACCGGGTTTGCTGACCCTCTCGTCAGCTCGTTTCGCAAGCGGCTGCTGCGACGCATGACCGCGGCCGCCGCGCTTGGGCTTGCGCTCGTTGCAATCACCGCGTCTTATCTCGAACCCGGATTTGTGGTGACGGTCGCCAACCAGCTCTGGACTTGCTTCTAAACCGGTCGGTGTCACCAGCGCGGGGCCGAGCGCGCAGCTTTCTCGCCTCAGCGGCAGGCTCAATCAGGAAAACCCTAGGATTATTCGACAACCCAATGGGGTTGTTCAATGATCGCGCCTCAGGTTCCCGCGGGCTGTCCCGGCTGACGCAAAAAAGCTATAAAGTCGCGCCTGCTCAGACAGACCGGCGACCCCCAACGACCAAGCCAGGTGGGCCCGTCCGACCCCGAATTCTTGTCACGGAGACTTTCATGAACCCAGCCTTCAGAACTCTTGCAATCGCAGCGGCACTCGCTGCCACAGGCGTTGTCCACGCGCAGGACATCCGCATCGCCAATATCGTTGAACTGTCGGGCCCGGGAACCACCGCGGGCACGCTATTCAAGAACGGCGTTGAACTCGCGATCAAAGAAATCAATGCGTCGGGTGGCATTCTGGGCCGAAAAGTTGCCTACACCACGGAAGATACCCAGACCAACCCCGGTGTCGCGAAGGGCCTCACTCAGAAGGCCGTTGACAACAATGCATTCGCCATCTTTGGGCCGGTTTACTCGGGCTCCATCATGGTGTCGATGGCTGAATCGCGGCGCGGCGAGATTCCCAACTTCACGGGCGGCGAGGCGGCCTCCATCACCCAGCAGGGCAACCCCTACGTGTTTCGCACCTCGTTTGGCCAGACCATCGCCTTCCCCAAGCTCGCGCGCTTCATCAACGAGAAGGCGAAATCGGTCGCGATCATTTACGTGAACAATGATTTCGGCAAAGGCGGGCGCGACACGCTCATGAAACTGATGGCGAACTCGCCCACCAAGGTGGTGGCCGATATTTCGACCGACGCCGGCCAGGTCGACTTCTCGGCGGCGGTGCTGCGCGCCAAGCAAAGCGACGCCGAGGCGATTTTCGCTTACGTGAACGAAGAGGAGTCCGCCCGACTGCTGCGCGAGCTGCGCAAGCAGGGCGTGAAGAAAATGGTGATCGGGGAAACCACGCTCACCGGCCAGAAAGTTGTTGAGCTCGCAGGCGAGGCGGCCAATGGCGCGCAGGCGCATGTTGGTCTCACCGTTGATGCGCCGCAGCTCAAGGCCTTCGGCGCGAAATACAAAGCCGAATACAAGAGCGACTCCGACCACAATGGTGTCAAGGGCTACACCGGGGTGTACATCCTGAAGGCCGCCATCGAAAAAGCCGGCAAGGTCGATCGGAAGGCCACGGCCGAGGCGCTTCGTAACAGCTGCTTCAGCGCCAAACAGCACCCCGGCATCCTGATGGACGTCTGCTTTGACGACAAAGGCGACCTCGATCGTGAAAGCTTCATGGTCGAGGTGAAAAACGGGCGCCCGGAAGTGGTGGCCACGCTGCCGCCCGCAGGCCTGGTAAAGAAACAGTAAGCGCGTCGGCGCCCTCCCCGAACGCGGCCTCACCCAGGCCGCTGTTCGGGAAGCCGCTCCCCGCGCGCCCGAGCAGCGCGCGGCCCCTCCCTTCCCCCCTACCCGCATGACAGATTTCATCCAGCTGCTCTTCAGCGGCATGGCTACGGGCTGCATTTATGCGCTCGCGGCGCTCGGCTTCACGCTGCTCTGGCAGGCCTCGGGCACGATCAATTTTGCCCAGGGTGAGTTCGTGATGTTGCCGGCCTTCTCCATGGTCGTCATGCTGCATGCCGGCGTGCCCCTCTGGATCGCGTTTCTCGCCAGCTGCGCGGTATCGGTGCTGGTGCAGGGCTGGGCCTTCAAACGCGGCCTGGTCGACCCGCTCTTTCGGTACGGCATGATGCCTATCGTGGTGGCCACCATCGGTCTGTCCATCGCGATGCGTAACCTCGTACGAGCTGGTTACAGCGCCGAGCCCCAGCCGTTTCCGCAGGTGTTTCCCGACAAGGTCTATGAGATTGCGGGGGTCACCGTGTCGGGTAGCGACATCGGCACCTTTGTGTTTGCACTGCTCCTGGTGTTTGCGGTGCAGGCCTGGTTATCGCGCACCGTCACTGGCCGTGCCATGCAGGCTGTGGCACAGAATGCCGAAAGCGCAACGGTGCTCGGCATTAACGTACCGCGCATGATTTTTTATACCTTCGCCATCAATGCTGTGCTGGCAGCCGCCGCAGCGCTCCTGGTCACGCCCACTTACCTCGCCAAGTTCGATATGGGAGAGGGGCTGGGTACCAAAGCATTTTTTGCTGCGATCATCGGCGGCTTCAACAACTCCCGGGGCGCGCTGCTCGGCGGGTTGATCGTGGGGGCTTGTGAAAACCTGGCAGCCGCTTACATCTCGCCCGCCTACAAAGACGCGGTCGCGCTGATCCTGTTCATGGTGGTGATCCTGTTCAAGCCCCAGGGGCTGCTAGGTACCCGAGAGGAGCGCAAGGTATGACGCGCCTCAACGGTCTGATCGGCATTGCGGTGCTCGCGCTCTTCCTCGTGGTGCCTAATTTTCTAAAGAATTACGGCATTCATATTTTCACCACCTGGCTGGTGTTCATCATCGCCACCATGGGCCTGAATCTGACCGTGGGCTATGCGGGGCAGAAGTCGCTCGGTCATGCCGCCTTCTTCGGGATTGGCGCTTACACGGTTGCGATTCTGCTGAAAGCGGGGATCAGTTTCTGGATCGGGCTTCCGCTTGCGGCCCTCATCTGCTTTGGTACCGGGCTGGTGGTGGGCTTTCCGGCGCTTCGCGTGCAGACCATCTATCTGGCGTTTGCCACGCTCGGCTTTAACACCGCGATCTGGCTGGTGATGCGTAACGAGGAGTGGCTCACCGGCGGCAACTTCGGTATCAACAACATTGCACGCCCATCGATCGCAGGCTTCAGCCTCGATGGCAACCTCGCCTACTATTTCTTCGTGCTGGTGGTGACGTTGATTCTGGCTGCGCTCCTCGCCGCGCTCCTTCGCTCTCCCTGGGGAAAGGCGTTCACGGCGCTCCGCGACAATCCGATCCGGGCTGAAAGCCTTGGCATCGACACCCGCCGCTACACGCTGCTCAGCTTTGCAATCGGCGCGGCCTACGCCGGCATGGCGGGCGGACTTTATGCCTCGCAGGTTCAGTTCATTGATCCCGCCCTCTTTACGGTCCATGCCTCGATCATGATGTACCTCATGGTGGTGGTGGGCGGCCCAGGCTATTTCCTGGGGCCGGTGCTGGGCTCGGCGGTGGGTGTGGTGTTGCCCGAGTGGCTGCGTTTTGCGCAGGGCTGGTATCTGTTTGTATTCGGTGCCGCAGTGGTTCTGCTCATGATCTGGTTACCTGACGGCCTGCTGTCGATCCCAGACCGGTTGCGGGCCCGGCGCGAGGCCCGCGAAGCATCCACCGCCCGGGCAGCAGCAGCGGCTGCGATCGGCAAGGGGGCACGCGCATGACGTCTGCCCATCAAACCCCCGGCGCAGCAAACACACCGGTCATCCAGGTCACCGACATCCGTAAACACTATGGCGCCATCCGCGCCGTCGACGGCGTATCGTTCGAGGTTCGCCCCGGGGAAATTTTCGGTGTGATCGGACCCAACGGGTCGGGCAAAACCACGCTCTTCAACAGCATGCTGGGCCAAATCACCCCCGACAGTGGCCGGATTCAATTGAAGGGCGAGGACGTCACACGACTGGGCCCGCTAGAACTCAGCCGCCGCGGGGTAGGCCGAACCTTTCAGACGCTGCAGGTCTTTGGGCGAATGACGGTACGAGACAACCTGATCGTGGCTGCACAGGAACACCAGGGCAGCCTATTCTCGCGGATGTTCGCGCCCTCGGATTCAGGTCTGGGCGCACGCGCCGACGCACTGATCGATCAGTTCCGCATCCGGCACGTAGCTGACCGCAAAGCGGGCGAACTCAGCTACGGCCAGCAGAAGCTGGTCGACATCGCCATGGCGTTCATGAGCGAGCCTGATCTGGTGCTGCTCGATGAACCCTGTGCGGGGGTGAATCCATCGCTGGTGGGCGGCATCAGCCGGCTGCTGAAAGAATTGAACCGCGACCGTCGGGGCAGTTTCGTGGTGATCGAGCACAACATGGATTTCGTGATGGATCTGTGCCATCGGATCATGGTGATGGTTGAGGGAACCGTGCTCGCGGTGGGCACGCCCGAGGAAATCCGATCGAACCGCGCGGTTCTGGACGCCTACCTGGGCAACTGACCCCACGGCCCGATACGTCGCAACGCCCCCCCCCCTCACCCCCACCCGCACCCCCACCGAACAGGCCGCCGAGACCCACCGTGACCGAGCCCTTGAACCCGAACAATGCCCCGTACTGCATCGAGTTTCATGACGTCGTGGCTGGCTACAAGGACTTCATGATCCTTAATAACCTCTCGTTTTCGGTTCGGGCCGGCAGCATCACGCTTCTGATCGGACCAAACGGCGCGGGTAAATCCACCGTTCTGAAAACACTGTTCGGGCTCTTGAAACCCCGGCAGGGCTGCATCCGGCTCGACGGCCGCGACATCACCGGCACCGCACCCTCAGCGCTCCTCGCACAGGGCATCGCCTTTGTCCCGCAAGGCCGCAACCTGTTTGGCAAGTTGAGCGTCTACGAAAATCTGGAGTTGGGCGGCATCACACTGGGCATGAAGACCGCACGCGAGCGGATTCCCGAGGTGCTGGAGCTCTTCCCCCGCGTGAAGGAGCGCCTTCATTCGCGCGCTGCCTCGCTCTCGGGCGGTGAACAGAAGCAGCTTGAGGTCGGGCGGGCTCTGCTGCTGCGCCCGCGCGTCATGCTGATTGATGAGCCCTCCATCGGGCTATCGCCGATCGTGGTTCAGGATGTGTTCAAGCTGCTGCGCAAGCTCGCCGACCAGGGCACGACGGTGCTGATGGTGGAGCAGAACGTAAAAAGCGCGCTTCGCTACGCCGACGATGCGATTGCGCTGGAGTCCGGCCGTCTGGTGCTCCATAAGCCAGCCGAGGCCGTACTCGCTGATCCCAATATGGAGCGACTCTTTCTGGGCGGCGCTCACCTGGGCGAGCCCGCTCAGCCGTCCGATACGGCCTTCATCTGAGAGCCCCCGTGATCGACGGTCACACACGCTTGATTGCCCACATCGGCCACCCGACCCATACCTTCAAGTCGCCGATGATTTACAACCCGTACTTCGAGGCCGCAGGGATCAACGCTGTGGTGGTACCCATGGACTGCACTGCCCAGCCTTTCGAGGCGCTCCTCAAGGCGGTGTTTTCATTGGGCAACATCATGGGTGCCCTGATCACCATGCCACACAAGGTCTCGGTGGTGGGTTTGCTCGACCAGGTCACCGCTACCGTGCGTGTGGCGGGCGCCTGCAACGCGGTTCGCCGCACACCCGACGGGCGACTTGAGGGCGACATGTTTGACGGCGCAGGGTTCGTGCGCGGGATCGTTCGAAAGGGATTTGATCCTGCTGGACGCCGCGCGCTGGTGGTAGGCTCGGGTGGAGTTGGCAGCGCCATCGCGGCATCGCTTGCCGGCGCGGGCGTGGGCGCGATCACGCTATTCGATGTGAACGCCCTCGCGGCGGCACAACTCGCAGCGCGGCTGCGCATGCAGTATCCCGCGATCGACGTGGGCACCGGCCACAACGATCCGGCGGAGTTCGATCTGGTGGTGAACGCCTCCCCTCTCGGCATGAACGATGGTGACCCGCTTCCGGTTGACGTCGCTCGTCTGTCGGCAGACACCTTCGTGGGCGAAGTGGTCATGAAGCACGAAACCACTGCGTTTCTGGCGGCTGCGCAGGCACGCGGCTGCCGCACCCAGGTCGGCACCGACATGTTGTTCGAGCAGATTCCCGCCTATCTCGAATTTTTCGGACTGCCGAGCACCACGGCTGAGCATCTGCGACAGGTGGCGAGGGTCAGTTACTGATCGTTGGCGGCCGAAGGCTTGCGCGTGGGGCGGACGGTCCGATCACCCCGCACGGCTTGTACCCTCGAGCAGCGACACCATGCCTTCGGTTCGAATCCGGCGTGCGAGCGCTTCATCGCCCGCCCAGCGCGCGAGCGCCATCCAGCACTCACGATGCGTCACGAGCGACTCATGCTGGGTGTGGGGCCAGTCGCTCGCCCAGATGAGGCGCTGCGGGCCAAAGGCGGGGAGAAGACGCGCCAGCAGCCCCGGGGCAATCACCTCGCCCCGAGCGACGCCGCCGGTCCGATAAGCCGCAGAAACCTTGACCCAGACACGGCCCGTTGACGCGGAATCAAGCAGGGCAAGAAAGCCTGGATCATCGGCGCCCCGCTCTGGGTCGGGTCGACCGAAGTGATCGATACAGATGCGTACCCCAGAGTCGAGAAGCGGCGCGAGAATTGCCGGCAGATCAACCGCTTTCCGATGAATCTCTACATGCCAATTACGGCGAGCCAGACGGGCGAAAAGCGCTGGCCACGGGGCAACCGACAGGTTGGGAAGGGAAACCCCTTCGAGGTTCAACCGAACGCCAACTGCGCCTTGTGAAGCGAGCCCGTCAAGGTCGGCATCGGTGATCTCGGGATCGACCACCACCACAGCGCGCAAGCGCGCCGGGTAGCGAGCGACCGCCGCCAGCATGTGCCGGTTATCCGTACCAAGAAAGCTCGGCTGCGTGAGGAGGCCACCCGCCAGCCCGCTGGCATCAAGATGAGCGATGAATTGCTCGGCGGTTGCTGCGTAGCCCGGCGTATAGCGGCGCGGTTCGACAAACGGTAAATCGGGCGCGAACACATGCGCGTGACCGTCGATCTCGCCGATCATTGCGGACCCAGCTTGAGCGACCGGGCCACTGCACCCAGCGCATCGTATTCGGCACGTAACATCGCGCGGAGCGGCTCACCCTTCAAGATCATGATCTGCTCGCCCGCGTCCTCGCAGTAGCGGCGTGTGGCGGGGGTGTTCATCGCCGCCTCGAACGCCTGCTCGATGTGCGACAGCACGGCGGGGGGCGTGCCTTTCGGTGCAAGGATGGCGCGCCACAACATGGTTTGCTCGGCTGCGATCCCCAGATCGCGGAGCCCCAGCGCATCGGGCATGGCCGCCGAGCGATCAGCAGCGCTCGACAGCAGACAGCGCGCCTTGCCCGATTTCACCGCTGGCATCACAGGCGGGATGGAGCCCACATAGATTGAGACATGCCCGCCAAGAAAATTGGTGAGCGTCTCACCCGCTCCCTTGAACGGCACGTCACGCACTTTTACATCCAACGCGCGAAAAATACGGGCGGCCGCCAGATGCCCCGTGCCCCCCAGACCGTCGTTACCATAGGTGTAGCGATCGGGATTGCGGCGGAGTTCTTCGATCAGGGCTCGACCGTCGCGCGCCGGAAAATCCGCCAGGACACAGAACACATACGGCGCCTGCGACAGATGAATCACTGGCACGTAGTCATCGACCGTATAGCTCGCTTTCATGGAATGCGGCGAGGCGGTGAGCGGGCTGCTCCATACGCCCGCCAGTGTGAGTCCGTCAGGCCGGGCATTGACCACCTGCCCCACCCCGATCGTGCCGCCCGCACCGCCCACATTGGCAACGATCAACTGATTTTTGAGAAACGGCTCAGCCTCCTTGCCGACGAGGCGAAAAAACACGTCGGTACCGCCGCCCACCGGCGCGGGCACGACCACCCGCGTGACGGGCTGCGCGAGCGCAACCGACACCGAGACCGACGCAGCGAGCCAGCCTGCGGCCTGAATCGCCGCGAGCGCTGCCACCGCGGCCGTACCGCCCGCACGTCGCACCCTACAAACCGTTGAGCGTGCATTGGATGTCATGGACTTCAGCATGAGAGACTCCTTAACAAAGATCATGAACTCATGAGGGGTCGGAAACGCCGCCGGCATCAAGCGCGCGCGTGGCTTCCTTGAACCATTCCGGCTTGGGTACTGTCCAGCCCTCGCCCCAAAGTGGCCCGCCGCCACTCACCTCGAGCGTCTCGCCGGTGATGAAAGCACCCGCCGGCCCGCCAACGAACAACGCCGCTTCAGCAATCTGCCAGGGCGTGCCGGCCTCTCGCATGGGGTTGGCGTTCTGATAGAGCGCGCGGACCTCGGGCCGATAAACCGCCCAGCCCGCAGAGACGATGACGCCAGGCGCGATGCAGTTCACCCGAATGCCCAGCGGCGCCCACTCGACCGCCACCGCTTCACTGAAAGCCACCACGCCAGCACGCGCCGCCACCGTATGCGCAACGCCGTGCAGCCCGCGCGGCGAGACCACGATATTGACCAGACTTCCGCCGCGGCCCGCATCCCGCCAACGTCTGGCGGCGCACTGCATCACATTGAAACTGCCGGTGAGATTGGTGTTGACCACCGCGTTCCATCCCTTCTCGGCAATATCGATGGCGGGCGACGGATATTGGCCGCCCGCGCTTTGAATCACCACGTCGGGGGGCCCGCTTTCATTGACCTGATCGAAGAGGGACTCCACCGCAGCCCGCTCGCGAATATCGACCGTGAAGGCCTGACAAGCGAGATCCCGCCCCGCCATGGCGCTCACCACCGCCTGCAGCTTTTCGGCCTTGCGGCCGGCAATGATGACCTTTGCGCCCAGCCTCGCAGCAAGCCACGCACAGGCGGCGCCGATACTGCCACCGCCCCCCACCACCAGCACGGTTCGTCCTGCAAACGACTCCGCAGCCAGGTTTGGACGCTGCTCGGCAGGGTCTTCCAGATGATCGAGGGGATCCATCATGAAGGAACACTCATTCCGGGAGCAGGCCGATTTCCTGCGCGGCCCTCTCCCAGCGCGCGTGCTCCTGATCGAGGAAGGCAGCGAGTTGTACCGGTGCGCCCAGATGCTCATTGCCGGTCGCATGAAAACGGATCGCGTTCTCGGTTCGCGCTGCGATGCCAAGATGCCAAATCTCGGTAAAGAAGCGCTCAAGCGGCGCGAGTTCGGGCACTTCGAGCGCAACACCGCGCAAACCGGCAATGGTCGACGATGCATGGGTCAAGGCGAGCCTCCGTCCGGCGATGGCAAAGGGAGCAGCGATCTTACCCCCTGGTTCGGGGGGCGTGTCCACGCCGGCGCAGCAGCGAAGACTCACAGCCGATCGCATCCTCGGCCCATAACATCCGGCACCACTTGAGGTCGCGGCTATCGCAGAAATCGAATCATTCAATTGGACGCGCAGCACCAACCAAAGCGACACTTGAATCAACCTCGACGCAGCCCAGGGCATCCCTGGGGCCTGCATATCATCAACCCATCCCTGGAGTTCCTCATGAATCAGCCGACCCTGGATCAGTTCACGACCGAGATGCTCGCCCGCGGTTTTGACGAGGTACTGGTTCGCGAGTGGGGCCCGAACCATCTCGCCCCTGAACACGATCACCCCTTCGACACCGAGGCGTTGGTCGTCAGCGGCGAATTCTGGTTAACGGTGGGCGACTCCACCCGGCACCTGCGAACGGGCGATCGTTTTCAGCTCGGCCGGGGCATTCGGCACGCGGAAAAATACGGCAAAGAGGGGGCGATTTTCTGGGCTGCGCGACGTAACGCGCGCTAAGAAAACAGCTTTCACTGACGCCCGCGCAGCCGCCCCAGGCGGCCCAGCAGCGAAGCAGAGCGTGGTGCGCGCGCGCCCTGTCTGGCGCAGGGCAGTGCCGGCCCGCGTTGCTATCATCAGGTGGCTAGCCGCTTAACTTTCAGCGAGATATCCGCCATGTCCGCCCGCCCTGTCCTGGTGCTGATCCCGGGGATGACCAATACCCCGCGGGTGTTCGACCGTCTGATCGCGCATCTCGGGGATCAAGTCGAGATCCGTGTGGTCGACGTACGCGGGCCGGCGGACATCGCCAAAATGGCAGAGCGCACCTGGCGAGCGCTGATCGATGTCGGCACCGAGCGCAAGCTCCTCATCGCTGGCTTCTCAATGGGAGGCTATGTCGCCCTCCAGATGCTTGCCCTGCCCCTGCGCAACGTCGAGGGGCTCGCCCTGATCTGCTCGACCGCCCATCCAGACCAGCCCGAGGCCGCGCCGATGCGCGAACGCGCGATCAGCTCGGCCGCCCGTGACTGGCCCCGCTATGTCGAGAAACTCGGCGAGTTTCTGATGACACGTGCTTCACAGAACGACCCCAGCCTTCGCGCCGCCCTCCTCGCCGACCTGCATGAGGCGGGCGCTGAGAGCACGATCGCGCAGATGCGCGCCGTCATGAATCGGCCGGACCAACGCGCGATGATCCGCGGGCTGATGCTGAACGCCCTGGTTGTGGTCGGTTCTGATGACCCGCTGATTCCGATTGAGGACGCCCGCGCCACCGCCCAGGCCATCGCGGACGCAAAATTTGAAGCCCTCCCAGGAGCCGGACACCTGATCCCCTGGGAGCAGCCAAGCGAACTGGCAGCGCTGATACGCGACTGGATCAGGCAGACCATCAATGAGGCCCGCGCCATGTCATTTGCCGACACACTGAAATCGCTGCCCCCCATCACCCACCTGGCGGCACTCGAACTCCTCGACGCAAGCGGTTCAACCGTAGCGGTCATCGAGAACAAGCCAGGAAAAGCCGGCTCGCTGGCAGTCTATTCAGCCCTTGCCGCGCGCCATGGAAAAATTGACCCAGCCGCGGCCCGGGAAGGGCTGGAGCTCTTTGCCGAGCACACGGCCGACGCGCGCGCCAACCCTGGCAAACACCCCAATATCGATCGCCTGATTGAGGTGATCGAATCGGGCACAGTTTTAGGGGTGCGAACGGTTGCCCTCTAGCGGCGGCCCGACTCACGGACGAGCAACGATTCATCGGTGTTACATTATCTCATCACAATGTGATAATGTAACGTCACTAGGCCGATTATCGTTCAACCGACTGCTCGCCCGGAGTCATTTTCAATGAAGCATCTGGTTCCCCTTTCGCTCTCTGCACTTTGCGTCATCCACCTGCCTGCATGGCCCCAACAGTCACCCAGCCCAGCGCCTCATGCGCATGCGGCAGGCGGGCCCGCCGTCGAGATCGGCGCGGTCCTCAATCCCTCCTGGCAATCCAAGGCTCAGGCGCTTTCGCATCGGGACAAAGGCCTGGGGCTGGGGCATAGCGACCTGAGCCTCGACGCAAGCTTCAGTCCCTGGCTGAAAGGCAAGTTTTCCGCGGTGGCGCACAGCGATCACCACAAGATCGAGACCGAGGTCGAGGAGGCCTATGTCGAAGCCCCCGCGCTCCCCGGGGGGCTGCAGCTGCGTGCCGGTCGCTTTTTGTCGCAGTTGGGGTACCTCAACGAACTGCACCCCCATGCAGACGATTTCGTGATGCGGCCGGTGCTGCATCGGGCGTTCCTGGGCGGCCACTATTTTGATAACGGAGTGCGGCTCAACTGGGTCGCCCCCACCCCGTTTTACTGGCGTCTGGGCGGCGAGGTCATGCGGGGCAAGCGCCTGCCTACCCTCGCCTCGTCGTCCACAACAGGCGCCTGGACCCTCGGCACGCGGATGGGCAGCGACTGGGGTACGGCGGCGAGCTGGCAGCTGGGCGTTTCAACACTCAGGCATCGATCGGGGGCGTCGGGCGCGGCGGGCGAGGTTCACCACGAGCACGAAGCCGAACCCGGGGGTGAACCTCACGCCGAGGCGGCCACAGAGGCTGCGCACGTCCCGAGCCACGGGGCGGTGTTCTTCGGACGCCGGATGGACATCCTCGAGGCGGTCTGGAAATGGGCCCCCGATGGCAATTCACGCGCTCGCCAAGTGCGGCTCAGCGCAGAATTCGCCCGTGTCGGCGACATCGGCAACGCTGAGAACAGCCGTCTTCGCCACAGCGCCTGGTACGTATCGGCGGTCTATCGGTTTCGTCCACAATGGGAGGTAGGCGTACGGCTGGATCAACTGAACGCCCTTGCCCGACACGAAGAAGGCTTTGAGCCGGCCCGCCTTCAGGAGCGCAGCCTCTCCCTTGCCTGGAAGCCCGATCACATGACCGCCGTTCGCCTGCAGTACACGACACAACGCGATCGTGGTGGATTTGCAGAGGCCTCGGAGATCAAACCTTCCAATGCAGTTCACCTGCAGTTCGTAAAGAGTTTCGGGGCGCACGGTGCGCACGCCTACTAAACCGTCTCCATGGCGCGTTGGCGGCGCTGCGACACTGGCACTGGGCCTTCTGCTGGGCGCAGCGCAGGCGGTTGCGAAGCCTGGCATCTTCACCTGTGAACCCGAGTGGGCGGCGCTTGCGCGCGTGATCGCACCTGAGGCACAGATCTATTCGGCCACGCATGCCCGCCAGGACCCCCATGAAATTGAGGCAAGACCGGCGCTGATCAGCGCGCTCCGGCGCGCCGATCTGGCGATCTGCACCGGTGCCGGCCTGGAAGCGGGATGGCTTCCGATGCTGCAGACCCGCGCCGGCAACGCACGTGTGATGCCCGGTGCCCCCGGCATGCTGCTGGCCACGGCGGGACTGCCGCTGCTACCCGACGCGCACCATCATGCCGCGCGTGACAAAGGCCATATCCACGCTGAAGGCAACCCCCATATTCAGCTCGACCCCCGGCTGCTTGCACAGGTCGCCGCCCGTATCGCCGATCGTCTCGCGGCAATCGATCCCGCAGGCGCATCGGGATACCGGACCAGGCTGGAACGCTGGCTGGTTGAATGGAACGGCAGGATGGAAGCCTGGCAGAAGGCCGCCAAGCCGCTGTTTGGCGAGGCGATGATCGCCGAGCATTCAAGCTTCGCCTATCTGTTCCGGTGGCTGGAGCTTTATCAATCGGCTGATCTCGAGCCGATACCGGGTGTCCCCCCTACAGTGAGTCACCTTCAGGGACTGCTTCAGCGCGCGCGCGAGGACCCACCGATGGCGGTCGCCCAAACCCTCTATCAGGATCCGCAGCCCGGCCGATGGCTCGCCGAAAAGCTCTCGGTACCGCTGGTGACACTGCCCACCACCGTCACCACCGAAGGGGAACCCCGCACACTTGAGGGACTGTTCGATCACCTGATCCGCGCCCTGCTTGTGGCCCGCGAACAGCGCCGCCCCCGATGATGATCGAGTCGGCGCTCGAGCTTGGAACGGTGCTCGCCGCGCCGTTCATCGCCGGCATTCTCGCCCTGTTGACCCATGTCCCGCTTGGCGAGCAGGTTCTGCGCCGCGGCATCGTATTCATCGACCTGGCGATCGCACAGATTGCCGCACTCGGCGTCCTTGCCACCAGCGGCTGGACGACCGACACCTCCCCCACTTGGTGGGCGGGGACCCTGGCCGCACTCGCGGGCGCGCTGCTCGTGGCCTCGCTCGCCCGCCGCTGGCCCGAACAACGTGAGGCGCTGATCGGGCTGGTCTACGTCGGGGGCGCCGCGGCCGCTATCCTCTGGGTGAGCGCCGATCCCCATGGTGCGCAGAAACTGCGCGCCCTGCTCGCGGGCGACATCCTCTGGGTCAGAACAGAGTCGCTCTGGCCGCTCGCCCTTGGCAGTGCACTGTTTTGGGTCGTGACGGTGCTCAAACCGAAGGCGTTCGACCACGACGCGCTCTTTTATCCGGCTTTCGCGATCCTGGTCAGCCTGTCGGTACCCGTCCTTGGGCTCTATCTGGTCTTCGCTGCGCTGATCGCTCCGGCACTTGGCGCAAGCCCACTACGACAGGCCAACCACCCGCTCGGCCGCTGGGCGGCCTTCGCGATCGGTTTGATCGGGCTCCTGACTGGCCTGACCGGCTCGTATCTGGTCGACTATCCGAGCGGACCCACCGTCGTGCTCGCCCTGATCGCAACGGCGACGGTGTCAGGGGCGCTCGCTGCGGTTAGACTACGGGGATGAGCCGAACCCGCAAACCCGCCGCCGACCCCGCCACGCCTGCAGCGCCTCCCAGCCCAGCCCCCGCTGAGAGCGCTGCCAAGGCACCGCTTTCGCGCACGCAACGGGCGCTGATTGCCACCCGGCTCTCCGAGGCCGAACAGCTCTGCAACGATCGCGGCACCCTGCTGACGCCGCTTCGCCGTGAGGTGTTGAAACTGCTGCTCGAGCGAGGCGGATCGGCAAAGGCCTACGATCTGCACGACGACATGAGGAACGCCCACGGACGCGTTGCCCCCATGACCGTCTACCGGGCGCTTGATTTCCTGATGCAGATGCAACTGGTCCACCGGGTCGACAGCCTGAACGTTTTCATCGCCTGTAGCCACGGCGAAGCCGATTCGCCCGATCACAACCATGATGCGCTGATGCTGGTCTGCACCCGCTGCGACAAGGTGGTTGAGCAGGCTGCACATGAAGTTGCAAGCCGGCTTAGCACCGAGCTCGCGGAGCGATTCGGCTTTGCCGCCCAGGGCGTGGAGGTCAAGGGCCTTTGCCGGGAGTGCGCCGCCACGGATCGGCGTGCCGCGGATCCGTCAGAAACCGCTCGTCGGTAAGCGCATTCAGGAAGGCGATCGGCTGTTATGCCATCCGCTGACCATACAGAGCCTCCTTGGCCCGCCGCTGATTTTTCGCGCGTGCCGTTCAGTGTGTTCACCAGCGCCGAGCAGTACGCCCGCGAGCAGTCGCGCATCTTCCGCGGACCGGTCTGGAACTATCTCTGTCTCGAGATCGAACTGCCCAACGCGGGCGACTTTGTTCGCACCTGGGTCGGCGACCTGAGCGTACTGGTGTCTCGGGCCGAAGACGGCTCAATCCACGCCTTCGAAAACAGCTGCGCGCATCGCGGCGCGCAGCTCACCAGCAAGCTGCGAGGCAACACGCGCCGCCACACCTGCGCCTATCACCTCTGGACCTACTCGCTCACCGGCGAGCTGCTCGGTGTACCGATGGAAAAGGGGGTCAATGGCAAGGGCGGCATGCCCCCTCACTTTGACAAGCGCAACCACGGCTTGAATCGCCTGCGCGTGACCACCTTCGGCGGACTGGTGTTTGGCACCTTGTCGAACGACACCCCGCCGATCGAAGACTATCTCGGACCGCATGCGGTCGAGCAGATCCAGCGACTCCTCGTGCAGCGTAAACCCAAGGTACTGGGCTATCTCAGGCAACGCATTCCCGGCAACTGGAAGCTTTACAACGAAAACGTCCGCGATCCGTATCACGGGTCGCTCCTTCACCTGTTTCAGGTGTCATTCCGACTGCAGCAGCCCACCATGCGCGGCGGCATCAAAATGGACGCCGATCTCAAGAACACCTGGAACCATTCCATCGTCACAGAGGAAGATGCCGGCAACAGGAAAACGCTTTCGGACGCCTACGCCGGTACCGGCAAGTTCGCCCCGGAAATGCGAATGGCCGATCCGTCGCTCACCCAGGTGCCGCTTGATCTCGGTGACGGCTACAAGACCACCATCCTGTCGATCTTTCCTTCGTTGGTGGTGGCGCAGGTCGATAACACCTATGCAATCCGGCACCTGAGGCCCAAGGGGCCGGGTCTGGTCGAACTTCACATCACTTACCTCGGGTTCGAATCCGATACGCCCGAGATGACGCAGAACAAGCTGCTCACCTCCAACTTCATCGGCCCCGCGGGCTACATCTCCCTGGAAGATGGTGAGGCGCTGCGACTGGTTCAGGAGGGCATCCGCACCCGACGCCCCGGCCAGCATGAAATGCTGGAAATGGGCGGCGTGGGCGAAATCCGCGACACCGACTATCTGTCGCAGGAAATTTCGATTCGCGGCTTCTGGTCGTTCTATCACCGCATCATGGAAGACGGGCCATGACACCCGACCTGACGCTGCGGCTGCAGGTGGAGTCGTTCTTGTACGAGTACGCGGCGCTCCTCGATGAGGAGCGGTTTGCCGAGTGGCCCCAGCTGTTTGCTGAGAGTCCGTGCCGCTATGAGGTGCTGTCGCGTGAGAATGTTGACCTGGGGCTGCCGGTGCCCATCATGAGCTGCTATTCGCACGGGATGCTGCGTGATCGTGTCGCCATGCTGGTGCAGGGCACCCTCACCTATCGCAAGATGAGGCTCCTGCGGCAGGTCAGCAATGTGCGCGCGGAGACCGCTGCCGGCGGAAAGGTGATCGTGAGAGCAGGCATCACGGTGTTTCAATCTGACGAAGAAGGCGTGTCGTCGCTTTATCTGGTCGGGCGATATCACGCGCACCTGATGAGCACCAACGGATCCTTCAGGATCACCGCCATGAGCGTGGTGCTCGACTCCTTCGGAATCGACACCATGCTGGCCGTTCCGATTTGAGCCGCCAAGATTCCCGTGCCTCAATTCAGCCCCGATTCCCTGCATACCTTCACGCAGGCTCTGCTTGTCTCCCGAGGCATATCGGCTGCCGACGCGCAAACCGTGGCCGACTCGCTATCCTGGGCTGACCGCAGCGGTGTCGCTTCACACGGCATCGCATCGATGCACCCACAGTGATGATCTGGATCCGCCGCATGACCCACTCGGGTGCCATGGGTCAGTAGGTCGAGGACGCAGTCCGTCAGGGCCTGATCGCAATTGCCTGGATAGCCGGTCAGCCGCTCATGACCTATCACGGCACCGGCCGTGCGGCCGCCACCACCGACCCGCACAAGGCGGGCGCCGCCGGGGTAGCGCTCCCGCTCAGTCCACCGTGATCTTCCGCTCCTGAGTCACGCGCCCCCAGCGGTTGCTTTCCTTTTGAAGCCGGGCGATTACGCAAGCGCATCAAGAAACGCCAGGCTCCCCTCGATCGGTAAACCCGCGTATTGCTCGGCGAGCGCCCGCTGGGCGCTGGGCGTCGCCTTCAGAAACTCGAGCTCGTACTCCTGCGCCCGCTGATCGAAATCGGTCGCCTCGGGAAAGCGGTGCAGCAGATTGGTGAGATACCAGGAGGTGCGAACCGAGTGCCATACTCGCCGGAGCGCGATGGTGCTGTAGCCATCGAGTTCGGTGCGATGCCCCGTGCGGTAAAAGCTCGCCAGCGCACGCCCCAGATAGGTCACATCCGATACCGCCAGATTCAGCCCTTTCGCGCCGGTGGGCGGAACAATGTGCGCGGCGTCACCCGCCAGGAATAGACGGCCGAACTGCATCGGCTCGGTCACAAAGCTTCTGAGCGGCGCGATCGATTTTTCGACGGGCGGAGCAGGCCGAATGTCCGCCGCCAACTCGGGCGGAAAGCGGGCAATCAACTCCGGCCAGAAACGCTCGTCAGGCCAGTCATCCACGCTGTCAGAGAGCGGTACCTGCACATAAAACCGAGCAAGCTGGGGATTCCTCATTGATGCCAGTGCAAATCCGCGCGGGTGATTGGCATAGACGATTTCGGAGAGCGGCGGCGTGGGCGCAAGCACGCCCAGCCAGCCAAACGGGTAGATTTTTTCGTACTCTCGCAGCACGCCCGCGGGCACCGAACGGCGGGACACACCATGAAACCCATCGCACCCCGCGATGAAGTCGCAGCGGAGCTGCCGCACTTGTCCGCCCACGCGATAACTGATCAGCGGCTCGGCAGAGTCGAGTCCGTCCAACGTCAGGTCTTCAGCCTCGAATTCAATCTGCGCATCGCGCCGATCAGCGGCAAGGAACAGATCTTCCTGAATGCGCGTTTGCCCATAGGCGGTAAAGCGCTTCCCGACATGCGTGGCGCAGTCGATAAAGAAGCTGCTACGCCCTGACCAGACGATCTTCATCCCATCGTGCACATGCCCTTCTGCTTGAAGACGATCGGCAAGGCCAAGCCTGGTGAGCACCTCGACCGTGCTCTGCTCCAGGACACCCGCCCGGATACGACCGAGCACATGGTCGCGGCTTTGACGCTCGAGGACCACGGTTTCGATCCCGGCCCGGGCCAGCATTTCGGACAGGAGCATGCCCGCAGGGCCTGCACCGATTACAGCCACCTGAGTTTTCATGGGTCTCGGAAGATTCCTGCTTGGGTTGAGATCACGGGATCGGGCGAACCGGCGACGGACTGACATCGCTCAGCGCGGCGTCGAGCGCACGACGGACCGCCGCATGATCGTCAATCTGCTCGATCAGGAGCAGACAGAGTCTTGTTAGACGCTTCACCTGCTCGCCGCAATCGGGCGTGTCCGTGAGGGCGATCAGATCTTCGAGCAGATCATCAATCTGCTGCTGGGAGAGATTCATGAGCTCAATGCCTCCTCGAGCGCTGCCTGCTGTTCCGCAGGGTCAGACGAGAGGGCAGTTGACAGCACATGTCCATCGGGCCGGATCAACCAGATGCCAGCGGGGGGAGCAGGAAGTTGACGTTCGAGCGCGGACCAGCCGGCATCGTCACACCAAGCCCGTACGTTCGCGCGTTGAAGTGCGACTGACGCGGCTATATCGGTCTCGGGCTGGGGACGAGCGCCACGCTCATCAAAATTCAATGCGGTGAATCCGGATCCGAGCAGATCATGCAGATAGCGAGGTGCATCGCCGCTTCGGAGTCGCACATTGGGCAGGGCACGGCCCACCGCAGCGTTGACGGGTCCCTGTCCGCCGCCCGCAGCCCCCGCCGCGGCTGCTGTCGCCTCCGTTCCCCGCCCGCCATAAACCGCCGGCGCCGACAGCCGGCCGGTATTGATCATTCGTGCCGCGAGCGGATGTCGGTTGGCGAGCGCCACGATCGCCTCACGCCAGAGCGCCGCCGAAGGCTGGTCGGCAGGATGAACAAAGCGCGCCGAGCGCCGGGTCTGGCGGATGTTTTCCATGGCAGCCTGATGGCGCTCTTCGCTGTAGTGATCGAGCACCGACGGCGCAGCACGGCCCGACAACACCAGCGACAGGCGCCAGCCCAGCGCATCGGCGTCCTGGATGCCACCGTTACCTCCGCGCGCGCCAAACGGCGACACCACATGGGCGGCATCCCCCGCAAACAACACCCGGCCGTGGCGATAGGACGCGAGACTCTCATGCCGATACTGCCAGACACCCGACCAGGCGATGTCAAACGCCACGTCAGGCCCCAGCAGACGCCGCACCCGTTCACGCATGCCCGCTTCGCTCGCCGCCTGTTCGGCGTCTTCGTGCGGGCTCATCTGAAAATCGAGCCGCCAGGTGCCGTCGGCCATCCGGTGCCGCCACACCGCGCGGCCAAAATTGGCGCTACAGTCGAGCCAGGTCCAGCGCTCCTCGGGAATATCGGCATTTTTTGCCACGATATCGATAATGATCCAGCGATCCTCGGTTCGGTCAAACACCACTGGCGCAAGTCCGAGGCAATCACGAACGCGGCTCGACGAACCGTCGCAGCCCACCACCCAATCGGCCAGCATCCGATATCGGCCCTCGGGCGTTGAGACTTCGAGTTCGATCGGTTCGGTGTCACCGCCAGGGCGAACTTCCTCAACCCGATTGAGCCAGCGAAGTTCAGCCTGACCCGTAGCCCGGAGCGTATCGACCAGAAACTGTTCAACGTAGTATTGCTGCAGATTGGTAAAGCCGTTGAAGCGCAGATCGGGCTCCTGCTGCAACCGGAACGACGCGACTTCGGCATCGCGGCACAACACCCGCCCCACATTCCAGGTCACTCCCTTGCTCACGATCTTTTCACCCACGCCGAGCCGGTGAAAGATGTCGAGCGTACGCTGCGCCCAGACAATGCCGCGCGAGGCAAGTCCTCGCACACCCACGGTGTCATCGTCGTCCAGCACCAGCACACGCTGACCGCGTCGCACCAGATCGAGCGCGAGCGTAAGGCCGGTGAGCCCCGCTCCAATAATCACCACCGGATAGCAGAGCGGACCCGTGACCGTATCGAGGTCAGCGGGTCGTACAAACGGATAACGGGGTAGTTCGAACGCCGTCAAATCAGCCGCCCTGCCCTCGCTCAGACCTGCACAGCCTCAGGTGCCTGCGCGCGAGGCGCCTTCAGTCCCGTCAGAACCCGGTCTGGGGTGAGCGGCAAGCGTCGGAAGCGAACACCCGTGGCATCGAACACCGCATTCGCAAGCGCTGCACCAGTCGGCCCCTGCGATGCCTCACCGGTTCCCAGATAGGGCGCGCCCGGCCGATCAATCAGAACCACTTCCACGGGCGGCACTTCGGAGAAGGTCAGGATCGGATAACTGCTCCAGTCAGAGGACAAAACCCGCGTGTCATCGAATCGGACCTCTTCCTTGAGCGTCCAGCTGAGCGACTGGATCAGTCCGCCTTCAATCTGGTTGACCACACCATCGGGGTTGACGATGTGACCGCTGTCGGCCGCCGCTACCGCGCGAAGCACGCGAATGTGCCCGCTCGCGCGATCGACCTCGACCTCAAGCGCCACCGCGCAGTAACCCGCAACATTCTTGTATCGGGCCAATGCAATGCCGCGGCCACGTCCTGCGGTCTTGCGCCAGTTGCTCCAACCAAAGCGTCTGGCAGCGCCGGTTAGCACATCGCGCGCGCGCTCATCCTTCAGATGCCGCAAGCGGTACTCAAGCGGATCAGCATCGGTTGCCACCGCGAGCTCATCAATGAATGACTCGATCGCAAAGACGTTGCCATAGGCCCCGAGTCCTCGTGTGGACGACACCCGAAGCGGCATCTCGGTGATGAAGTGCGTGCGCACCCGATGCCCTGGGAAGTCGTAGAGCGCGATCGCGTTCCGGTCAGCTGCATAGTTGGGGGGTCCAAGATTGCCAGGCACCGGCATGGCGAAGGGCTTTTCGAGGTACCGCGCCGACAGCAGGTTACCGGGCTGACCGTTGGGTCGCGTGCCGTGCGGCGTGGACCAGAGCTGAAAATCCCAGTCGAGCACATTACCCTGCGCATCGAGCGTGGCCCGGGTATCGACGAGCATGGCCGAGCCGTAGGGCTCCCATAGATGCTCCTGTTCGCGGGTAAAGACCACCCGAATCGGTTTGCCGGGCACCGCCACCGCGAGCAATGCAGCATCGGCCGCAGCATCATCGGCCAGATTATGACCATAGCAGCCCGCCCCCTGTACATGCTGCAGGCGCACCTTCTCAAGCGGCATTCCCAGCATCTTGGCAATGGCCTCGCGCGTCTCGAAAACCGATTGGCTGTGCGTCTGAACGGTGAGCAGGCCGTCGGCATCGAGCGTAGCGATGGCAGCAGAGGGGCCAATCGACGCATGCATCTGATACGGGCGGTAGTAGGTGGCGGCGAGCGTACGGGCCGGCTCCGCACCCCCCGGCGCCCGCGGCTGGTTGCGCGTATCGATCAGCCGAGACGGGGCGGATCGTAACCAATCGGCCATCCGATCATGCCCGGGCATGGCCTTGTCGAACTCCCATTTGGCCGCCGACGACAGCGCGCGCGCCGCATCCAACGCCTGCCGCTCGCGGTTGGCCACGACGGCAAGAAAACTGCCTTGACGAACGACCCGCACAACGCCAGGCATCCGCTCAACCGGTGCGATATCAATCGCGACAAGTCGCGCGCGGTAGGTAGGCGGACGAACCACCTGCCCATGCAGCATTCCGGCTAGCCGCTTTTCGTGGACAAAGACCGACCGCCCAAGAAATTTGTCTTCCAGGTCGGGGCGGGGTTGCGAGCGACCGATGTAGCGATGCTGCTCGCGCGGCTTGCGCGGCGCCTTGCCGGTTGCCTCACGCTGAAGCGTGTCGGGCTGTACGAGCTCGCCATAACTTAGCTTCGCCCCCCCCGGCGCGCTGACCACCCCGTCAACTACGCTGAGCGAAGCCGCGGGTTGGCCCAGGCGGGCTGCGGCCAGATCCAGAAGGAGCGCGCGCGCCTCGGCCGCCGCCTGCTGCACCGCCGGTGCGCTATAGGGCATGGAGAGGGAACCCGCTGTGACCCCTTCGTTTGGCACCAGCGCGGTATCACCGGATACAACCTGGATCCGCGCGAACTCGACGTCGAGCTCATCGGCGCAGACCTGGGTGAGCGCGGTGAGGATGCCCTGCCCCAATTCGACTTTGCCGAGGAATAGGGTGACCGCCCCGTTGGCCTCGATTCGAAGCCAGGCGCTCAGGCGCCGGTGGCGATTCATATTGCCGGGAAGCACCGGCGCGCTCGCCTGAGCGAGCGCATCCGCGACAGGAAGCGCAAAGGAAAGCGTGAGTGAACCTGCGCCTTTCAGGAAGCCGCGCCGTCCGGAAGATAGTTTGGATGCACCCATCTCAAGCTCCCTTTGCGGCACGCAGCACCGCCCGAACAATCCGGTTATGCGCGCCACAGCGGCAAAGATTGCCGTCTAGAGCGGCCCGTACTTCAGCATCGGTCGGCCTAGGGTTTCGGTCCAGCAGCGCCTGAGCTTGCATGATCATGCCCGCACTGCAATAGCCGCACTGCGCGGCCTGTTCATCGATGAAGGCCTGCTGCAGTCGGCTTGGCCGGCCGTTCTGGGTCAGCCCCTCCAGCGTGGTGACGCTACGCCCTCCCACCGATGAAAGCGGCGCCGCACAGGACTTCACCGGGTTGCCATCGACGAGAACCGTACACGAACCACATTGCGCCCGGCCACAGCCGTATTTGGCGCCGTTGACCTCATGATCGTTAGCGAGCGCGCTCAGCAAGGTTTCATCATCGGGAGCCGTGCTTCGCACCGGCCGGCCATTGAGCCTGAATTCAATCACCTGGGTCTCCTCGGGAATCATGATTGTCTGACCGGCGGCCCGCTTTGGATGCCCGCCCGCCGGCGGCTGATCGCACGCACACCGCCCGCCAAGATCCTGCCCAAAGCCAGCGCGAAGGGCAAGGGCAGACGCGAGCGCTCTGCTCATTGCATGACCGAATCGAAACGATCCTAGGCTATCGCTGCGATACTGGGAGGCTCTTCGGTGCCCACTCCCCCATACCCAGCCATGAACTTCACCCCCGCACCCTCCACCGACCTCCATAACCTCACCTTCGACGAACTTCGGGTGGGGCAGCAGGCCAGCGCCTCGCGCACCCTCACGCTCGACGACATCAAGGCTTTCGCTCTGGTGTCGGGGGATGTCAACCCGGCCCACGTCGATCCGGAATATGCCGGATCCACCGGTTTTCACGGCGTGATTGCTCACGGCATGTGGGCGGGTGCGTTGATCTCAAGCCTCCTGGGGTCCGAATTTCCCGGCCCCGGCACCATTTACCTCGAGCAGACGCTCCAATTTCGCAGGCCTGTGCGAGTCGGTGACACGCTCACCGTCACGCTCGAGGTGCTGCAGAAGATCGACGCCACACGCGATGTCCGCATGCAATGCACCGTGATCAACCAGAGCGCCGAGACTGTCGTGTCCGGCGAAGCACGGGTGCGGGCGCCCGCGCACAAGGTGTCGAGGCCGCGCGTGAGCCTCCCCACGCTGATGCTGTTTGAACCGGAGGCGCGGCTGCACGACTGGATGGCTTCGCTTGCCGGTCATCCGCCGGTTCGCTGCGGCGTTGTTCACCCATGTGATGAAAGCTCGCTTCGCGGCGCGCTGGATTCGCGTGACGCAGGGCTGATCGAGCCAATCATCATCGCGCCCCGCGCCCGGGTGCAGGCGCTTGCCGAATCATTGGGGCTATCACTGGCCGGCGTTGAAATCATCGACACCCCGCACAGCCACGCGTCGGCCGCCCGGGCAGCCTCCATGGCAGGGGCGCGCCAGGTCGCCATGCTGATGAAGGGCAGTCTGCATACCGATGAACTGATGGAAGCGGTGCTAGCCGAGCCGGCGCTTCGTACTGCGCGGCGCATGTCACACGTGTTCCGATTCGAGGTTCCGACTTACGACCGTCCCCTCCTGGTCACTGACGCAGCGATCAATATCAGCCCCGATCTGAACACCAAGGCGGACATTGTTCGAAACGCCATCGATCTGGCCCACGCACTCGGCATCGCGATGCCGCGCGTGGCCATCCTGTCTGCGGTTGAGACCGTGACCCCGCGCATCGCCTCCACGCTCGACGCTGCGGCCCTTTGCAAAATGGCCGATCGGGGGCAGATCCAGGGCGCCATCCTCGACGGCCCGCTTGCATTTGATAACGCGATATCGTCAGCGGCCGCTCGAATAAAGGGCATCAAGTCGCCGGTTGCCGGTCAGGCAGACATCCTGCTGGTACCCGACCTGGAAGCCGGCAACATGCTTGCCAAACAACTGGAGTATCTGGCGGGCGCTGCGAGCTGCGGCGTGGTGCTGGGCGCGCAGGTTCCGATCGTGCTCACCAGCCGCGCGGACCCCCCGATTTCGCGGGTGGCCTCGGCCGCGCTGGCTGGCGTGATACAGCGGGCGCTTCGG